>JBARVU010000295.1:0-6551 GCA_049646425.1 Phormidesmis sp.
AGGCCGCGATCGCTAATCAGTAAATTAGACCCTGCCCCCAACAAGGTCACTGGTAAGCCTTCTGAGCGCGCCCAGATCAGGGCCGCATTCAGCTGCTCAGGCGTTTTGGGCAAGGTCAAATAGTCAGCATTACCCCCCACCCGAAAAGTCGTCAGCTTCGCTAGAGGTGCCTGGTCTCTCCATTCAAAGCTACCGTCGGGGATGCTGTACTGCCCTGGTTTTGAGTCTTGGTGGCACATGAATTACGTCAGGGCGGCTTCGGGCTGGGGGACGCTTTGATAGGCTGCCATCACCTCAGGGATAATCTGGTTGAGATTGCCAGCGGTAAGAAAAATGACGATATCGCCGGGCGTCAGGCTGGTTGCTAGCGTTTGCTTGATGCCTTCCAACGTGGAGTAGTATTCGGCAGGCTGGTGCTGGGCGATCACCCCCGCGACCTTTTCGCCGCTGATATTGACGGTGTTAGTTTCCCCGGCGCTGTAAATATCGGTGACCAGAAGCCGGTCTACACCGGCAAAAGCGGTGGCAAATTCATCCAGCAGGGCGGCAGCGCGGCTATAGCGATGGGGCTGAAAAACGGCGACGATGCGGCGTTTGCGCCCAGACGGCAGCACCCCCTGGCGCTGAACTTGAGCGGCTGCCAGGGTCGCTCTGATTTCACTGGGATGGTGCGCGTAGTCATCGACAAACAAGATCTCGTTGTGCAGACCGCGATGCTCAAACCGGCGACGAGCGCCCTGAAAGTTAGGTAGGTGAGTGACAATTGCGGCAAAGCTGACGCCTAAATGACGCGCCACCGCTACTGCGGCCAGGGTATTGCTCAAGTTATGCAGGCCCAGCAGCGGCACCCTCAAGTCGCCCAGCTTTTCCCCCCGCTCCCAAATCGTTGCCGTCATCGCTTCGGCACGCTCACGGATGTCAGTGGCAATATAGTCCGCGTCAGAGTCTGCTTCGAGACTGTAGGAAATGTCTAAGTGAATGCGATCGCGAACCGTTGGGCAGTCAAGGCTGCCGATGACCGTGCCACACTGCGATCCAAACTGCTCAAAAATAGCCACGACTTGATCAAGGCTGCTGTAGTGATCCGGGTGATCCAGCTCAATATTAGTAATCACACCAATGTGAGAAGAGAGCTTCACCAACGAGCCATCCGACTCGTCGGCCTCGGCCACCACATAATCGCTTTGACCTACATAGGCATTTCCCGCCCAGGCGCTGACCTCCCCGCCAATAATGATCGTTGGATCGACACCTGCTTTCAGCAATAGATAGCCTGTGATGCTGCTGGTGGTCGTTTTGCCATGGGTGCCGGCGATCGCAATCCCTTTCCGCTCATTCATCAGCGCCGCTAAAATATCTGACCGGTGGAAAATAGGACAGCCAGTCGCCACTGCCGCCCGGTACTCGGCATTGCTTTCGCCAATGGCTGTAGAGCATACTACCTGCGGCAATACAGGCGGTCGCTTGGCTGAACCCGCTGTTTCCAAACCGGCTGACTTATGGACACGATCAGCGGTCGCTCGGGTGAAAAATTCCAGATTTTCTGCCTGCTGCCGATTAAAAATGTGAGCGCCCTGGGCCTCCAAGCGATCAGTGATATGGCTCAAGCGCAAATCCGATCCCGATACCGGCAGATTGCGGCTAGCTAGCACATGTGCTAAAGCCGACATTCCAATTCCACCAATCCCAATAAAATGGAACGGTCTGCCGCTGAAATCCACTGAATTCAGCATGTTTAACTTCCTCACCAGCCATAGCACATCATTTGATCAGGCGTATCATAGCAGGAATCTTTAGCCTGACCCTATCAAACCCAAAGGCGCAGGCTCATTCGGATGCACGCGATCGCACCCTTATTGATGGCCCAAAGCACCTCACCTGCTGTCGACCGGCTGCGGCTCTGATGCCACCGCTTGCAGGCTCATCGGCTTGTTTTTATCTGAAAAAAGTAAAGAGACCTGGAGTACAAAAACTCACTGGGCATGGGGTTGAGGTGACGGCGATGCGATATGATGAACTTGCTTATCAAGACTTAGTATTTGACTTCCATTTTCTGTTTTTTCACATTTTCTGTTTCTAAAGAGCACGAGGTTAACGCGCAGTGGTTAGAGTAGCGATCAATGGTTTTGGGCGGATCGGTCGGAACTTCTTACGGTGTTGGCTGACACGTGAAAATAGCAACCTGGAGCTGGTTGCTGTCAACAATACTTCCGATCCCCGGATTAATACCCATCTTTTGAAGTACGATTCCCTGCTGGGTCGTCTAGATGCGGACATCTCCTACGATGCCGACACCATGACGGTCAACGGCAATGTCATCAAGTGCTACTCCGACCGCAACCCCAGCAACCTGCCCTGGAAAGACTGGGGCATTGATCTGGTCGTTGAATCCACGGGTGTTTTTAACAGCGAAGAAGGCGCTTCTCGCCATATTGAAGCCGGTGCTAAGAAGGTCTTGATTACCGCCCCTGGTAAAGGCGGGCATGTGGGCACCTACGTCATGGGTGTTAATGATCAAGACTACGAACACGACAAGCAAAACGTCGTCAGCAATGCTAGCTGTACGACCAACTGCCTAGCGCCGGTTGTCAAAGTTATCAACGACAACTTTGACATCATCAAAGGGACGATGACCACCACTCACAGCTACACCGGCGATCAGCGCATCTTAGACGCGAGTCACCGCGACTTGCGACGGGCGAGAGCGGCTGCGCTCAACATCGTGCCGACTACGACCGGTGCGGCTAAAGCCGTTGCGTTAGTGATTCCTGACATGAAAGGTAAGCTCAACGGCATCGCGCTGCGGGTTCCAACTCCTAACGTTTCCATCGTTGACCTGGTTGCTCAAGTGAGCAAAAAGACTATCACCGAAGAAGTCAACGAAGTCCTGAAGAATGCTTCTCAGACCACGATGAAGGGGATTTTGGGCTACACTGATGAACCTTTGGTCTCCATTGACTATCGGAAGACCGACGAATCTGCCACGATCGATTCTGAGCTGACGCTGGTCATGGATGGCGATATGGTGAAGATCATTGCTTGGTACGACAATGAGTGGGGCTATAGCCAGAGAGTTGTCGACCTAGCCGAGCTGATCGCGGCAAAGTGGAAAGGCTAAGCACAACCGGCCTGATATCTGAACAATAGACTTAAACAAAAAAGGCAAGGGGTATCACAGCTCCTGCCTTTTTTGATTGATGGGACGCATCGTAAAGCCTGACTTCAATGTATCCTAGCGCTGTCACAAGCAAACGGAGGTCACCGGGCCGATGTCGTTAGAAATGCTGTATAGCCAGATTTTGGCTGCTCGTGTGCCGATTATGTTGCTGCTGTTTGGGAGCCCTTGGGTGACCTATCTGGGCTGCTTTGCGATTCCTGGCAAACGAGAAGAGCCGGTTCTCTTGAGTATTAACCTGGCGCTGTCGACGCTGAGTGTTCTGATGTTGGTGGGCTACTTGGCCTACGCAACCAATACCGGTGGCTGGGCTAGTGTCGTCAAACAGGCGGATATTCTGCTGCTTTTTCTGCCGGTGTATCACTTAGGGGTTTCTCTCTGGCTGGCCCGGCTGCGGCTACCGCTGCGACGTATCCCGGCTTTTCGCACGATGCAGGGGCTAGTCATGCTCAGCGCTGCGTTCTTAGCCCTCTCCTGGATTCTGGCAAAAATCCGGATTATCTTATTTTCCCGTTTGCCGTTTGGCACCTTTTTATTGCTGATCGCGCTGCTGCTGGCTTTGGGCTACGCGGGCTATCGTAAGCTGGTTGACTAGTCCTGCTGCCCTTTCGTCGGGGCAGCCGGCTAATCGAGGGCTGAGAATGCTAGGCTTAAAGCCCCGTATCCTATCGTTTCAACTGTTACCCTGCGCTGCTTGTGTCTAGTTCGCCTTTCTCATTTGAGAAACGTTTGTTCACGCCTGCTGGTCTCAGTGAGAAGGCCGTACCGCTAATTTTTGCTTTTCCTAATGAATATAGCGTTGGGATTACCAGCTTGGGCTATCAGGTGGTATGGGCAATGCTGGCTCAGCGGCCTGACATCGACGTGAGACGGCTGTTTACTGATGCGCATGAGCCGCTGAGCGCTCAGGCAGAGCTGATAGGATTTTCTCTGTCCTGGGAATTAGACTATGTCAACGTGTTGAATTTGCTGGAAGATCAGCAGGTGCCCTTACGCAGCAAAGACCGCAGCGACGACCACCCATTGGTGTTTGGCGGTGGGCCAGTGCTGACTGCAAATCCAGAGCCCTTCGCGGCCTTTTTTGATGTGATTTTGCTGGGCGATGGTGAGACGCTGCTGGATGACTTTTTAGATGCGTATCAGCAGGTGCGAGAAAAGACGCGATCGCACCAGCTCAAGGCACTCGCTCAGGTGCCAGGGCTGTATGTTCCTGAACTCTATGCAGTCACCTATGAAGCTGCTGACGGGCCGATTGCGTCTATTTTGCCGGTCGATAGCGATGTGCCGCCCACGGTTCAAAAGCAGACCTACCGAGGGAATGTATTATCCGCTTCGACAGTCGTCACACCCAAAGCGGCCTGGGAAAACATCTTTATGGTGGAGGTGGTGCGCAGCTGCCCGGAGATGTGCCGGTTTTGCCTGGCCAGCTATCTGACCCTGCCATTTCGAGCGGCAAGCGTAGAAGCCTCGCTCATTCCAGCGATTGAACGAGGGCTCCAGGCGACACAGCGGTTGGGGCTACTGGGCGCTTCGATTACCCAGCACCCAGAATTTGACACTCTGCTGGACTATATCAATCAGCCTCAGTACGATGACGTGCGAGTGAGTATGTCATCGGTACGGACAAACACGGTCACCGAAAAGCTGACCAAAACCCTGGTAAAGCACGATGCCAGGTCAATTACCATCGCGATTGAAAGCGGCTCACAGCGGGTGCGCAACATCGTCAATAAGAAGCTCGATACCGATGAAATCGGCGCAGCGGCGCAGCAGGCTAAGGCCGGTGGGCTCAAGGCCCTGAAGCTGTATGGTATGGCGGGTGTGCCGGGAGAGCAGCCAGACGATCTGACGCAGACAGCAGAGTTGATGATCCAGCTCAAAAAGCAGGTGCCGGGGCTAAAGCTAACCCTGGGGTGTAGTACCTTTGTGCCGAAAGGGCATACGCCTTTTCAGTGGTATGGGGTAAACCGGCAGGCAGAAAAGCGGCTCCAGTTTCTGCAAAAGCAGCTGCGGCCCGCTGGAATAGATTTTCGGCCCGAGAGCTATCGCTGGTCGGTGATTCAGGCGCTGATTTCGCGGGGTGATCGCCGTCTAGCCAACCTGCTAGAACTTACTCGCGGCTACGGGGATACGTTGGGCAGCTACCGCCGCGCCTTCAAAGTGCTGAAAGGTCAGCTGCCGCCGCTAGACTTTTATGTGCATGAGCAGTGGCCGACTGATCAAGTTCTCCCTTGGGAGCATTTGGCAGGCCCTCTACCCAAAGCAACGCTGATCAAGCATTTAGCCGAGGCCCAGACAGCCATGGCCCTGTAAGCATTTTTAGGAATCGCTGGACAGGATGCTCGGGCTGAGCCTAGACACCCCAGTCTGGACCAGACTACTCTGCGCTGCACTTTTGAGCTTGCTGCGGATGATAAAAGGTAGCGTAATTGGCCAGAGCAAGGTCGCGACCAGGATAAATAACCAGGCTTTCGAATCAAGCTTATCTGCTTTAGTATCTTTCAGGAAAGCTTTTAGTAAAAGAGAAAAAGTAACCCCAGCAAAAGTCCAATATCCAATAGCCATTGATTTGTAGAAGAATATATCAGGAACGGCCTAGATTTCCCGCTCCGCTTTAGCGACTGATCGTAAATCTAAGCTCTCTACTATTCTCTTCATATATCTTGGTTATTTGCTTGGATTTTTATGAAAGTTCTTGGGTTCTTGTTCTTTTAGCAGCAAAAAGTTTATATTCAAGCGCTCTGAGATCTGCTGAGCGCCCCTGGCTGAACAAAAGCTATCATCGCTTGAAGTAGCTTTGAAGCAGCTTCCTCTGGAGAGAGCGCAGTCACATCGATCTCAGGCACGCTCTGGTCGCGCTGCTCCAGGCCATAGCGATACGTACGGTCGTAGTAAGTGAGCAAAATCGCAAAAGCCGCGCTCAAATCGCCTTGTTCAATCAGGGCGATCGCAGCTTGAGTGCGCTGTCCGCCCAGCCGTTTGCGAATGCGTTCAGTAGCTGCTATCAGCTCATTCGGGTCGGCTGGGCCGTAGATATCGACCAGCAGCGCCAGTCGTTCAGCGACAGGGCGAGTAATTTCTAGGGCAAAGGCGGTTTCCATTTGCTCGAAGAGTTCGGCTGGAATGCGGCAGGCGCCAACCCGGCGGCTTTCCGCTTCTACCCAAACCGGCCTGTGCGGGTTAAACCGAGACCACTCAGCCGCGATCAAATTCTCAAAGTGCTCGGTGCTGGGCTGAGGTGGCAAGCACACTGCGCCAAAGCTGCTGCCTCGGTGACTGGCATAGCCTTCCAGGTCGAGCACCTGTTCGCCTCGATTCGCCAGGGCATGGAGAATATCTGTCTTAGCGGTGCCGGTCATGCCACCGAGTAGAACAA
>JBARVU010000296.1:0-4166 GCA_049646425.1 Phormidesmis sp.
CTGACCGCCGTGTACCGCTCTTCAGCCATCCTGATACGGTTGCTCTTTTGCGTCAAGCCGTCAGGAAAGCTAAGCGCGAAGCCGACTTTCAAATCGTCGCGGCGGTGATTCTGCCCGACCATCTGCACTTTATCTGGACACTACCGCCTGATGACCACGACTACTCTAAGCAAGAAGGAGCTTATCAGCGAGATTGGGCCTGCCGATGTAGTGGTGCGATCGCTGATTCCACGGGTCTTCTTGAGGGTGATCTACTCTCGGGAGAGTGAAGAAACTGCGTGGGCAGTGCCCACCCTACCGCTGAACCTGCTGTGGGCTCAATCACTGCGGATGCTGCCGTCTGGCATAGTGGTGTTCTGGAAGACGTTGCTACAGAAGTTCAACGTATCGTCAATGTTAACTCCAGTCAGGTTAGCGTTGGTCAGATTACAGCTATTAATCAAGGCTCTTTCAACGTTGGCTTCAACCAGACTGGCATTGGTCAAGTCGCAGCCACTAATTTCGGCACTCCTCAAGTTGGCATTATCCAGAACTGCGCCAGTCAAGTTTACACCACTCAGCTCAGCTTGAAACAGGCTGGTGCCACTCAGGTAGGCTCCGCTCAGGTTGCCTCTAATCAAGTGAGCAGCTTCGAGCCTTGTTCCACTCAAATTGGCTCCGCTCAGATTAATCCCTTCCACATAGGATTCATTCAGACTCAATCCGCTGAAGTTAACCCCACTCAAATCAGGAGTCATAGTAATACGGTTGAGCTCACCACCAATGTAGAGCCTATACCCAGTGAAATCTCTGACTCCAGTAGCGTAGAGTTCAAGAATTTCTCCATCCTTCAAAGGCTTATCTTCAGTCAAAACCATAGTCTCCAAAACACGACAGAAGAAACTGCGTGGGCAGTGCCCACCCTACCTACTCCTAGAGCGATAGAAAGTGCTGCTAGAGCCGAAAACCCTGACTTTACACTTTTCTCTAATGTGCCAGAAGATATTAGAAACATTCTACTTGGTCTATCAGCTTCTTTCAGAGCTGTCACACAGAACTCAACAGACTCAACCACTGTACATATAAGGGCCAACTACGACATGTCCTTCGGGAAATACGGTGTTTTGAAAGAGAGCCGAATTAGCTCTAGTAAATTTGAAGATGGAATCTTTGAGAGTAGCATTCGTGAAGTTAGCTCCAATAACAAACGTGTCGGTCAAATCGGCTCTAGTCAAATCAGCACTGGTGAGATTGGCACCGCACAAATCGGCACCACTCAAATCGGCCCCTGCCAGATTAGTACCACTCAAATTGGATGGCCCTGTCCATTCACCGAGAAAGCTGGCACCACTCATGTTGACACCGCTCAAATCGACATTGACAAGCTCGGTGTTTCCGAGGTTGGCTCCAGAGAAGTTGATACCTCTCAAGTCAACATTCCTCAGCTTAATTCCCTCCAAATCAGCTCCACTGAAGTCTCTCTCCCCAGCAGCATAGCGCTCCAACAATTCCTCAGCAGTCATAACTTCAATCTCCAAAGCACAGATGTTTCAACCTGGATCTCTTTCCTTCAGTCAGTAGGGTGGGCACTGCCCACACATCTATCCGATGAATGACTTGGGCACCTTAGCGTAAACGCTCTTCCCTCGCATGTCCAACTACCGACGCGCTTACACCGCTGGCAGCACCGTCTTCTTAACCTGGGTCACTTACCGCCGTGCACCGCTCTTCAGCCATCCCGATACGGTTGCTCTTTTGCGTCAAGCCGTCAGAAAAGCTAAGCATGAAGCCGACTTTCAAATCGTCGCGGCGGTGATTCTGCCAGACCCTCTGCACTTTATCTGGACGCTGCCGCCTGATGACCACAACTGCTCTAAACGGGTTGGCCGGGTCAAAGTCTCTCTGGGGAATAAAAACTACCAATAACTTAGAGGTGCTACTTTTGTCAGTCAATCAGGAGTCTAGCCTGCTCGGGCAGACTTTACCTCAACGTAAATTACAAGAGCGCCGAAGCACTTATCAGCTAATATTGCCCATCACCCGCCATAGACAGTCTTTGCAGCACACCCGATTCACTTTCGGTTGGCGTCATGGGCGTTGTTAAACAGCAATCCGCTTGTTTCAAGAATGCATAAGCTGTTTTTGATAGTGCATTGGTGGTACTTTGCACCCATTGTTTTCGCGATTTAGACAATTGATCGAATTGCTCTGGGAGGACTAGCACCTTTGGCAACTGCTGCAATCACCTGCTGATAGAGTTTCGGTACAGCAATATCAGGGAAAAACTGACTAGACTCTGTTTGAGAGTAACCCCCAGACGCTAGAACAAAGATTGCTAGAACATCCCCTCGAATTAGCCATACCTCAGAAACCTTAAAAAGTTCGTAATCTGCGATATTCGTGAAGTTAGTCACGTCTACTTCAACTGCAATATCAGGTGGCGGATCAGTTGCCAAATCAATTCGACTTTTGCCACTCACAGCTGCCCAGTTGCTGAGCCAAAAACAGTGGTCGGGTTCGATACCTGCCTGTTCGGGAATTTGTAGGGTGACGGGCGTCGTTCGAACGTAATCGCGCAGCTGCTGGTTGAGGATAGCAACCATTAAATCAGCAACAATAGCATCCAGCTGGCCGTGCTCGAAGGTTGGCATCTTGAGGGTCAGGTATCCGTCAGCATATTTAAGACGCGGGGTACTGTGATCGCCTCGGTGATCAACCAGTTGCTGGTACTCTGCCCAGCTCGTTGGGATAGTTGCCACTGAGCCATCTGGTAAAGATTTGATAGGCGCGATCGCGATCATAACCTCTGCACCAAATTCGTTCTACCTCATTGATTATAAGCTTTCTTACAGCGGCTCGATGACGGAAAACTAAAAACACTATGACAAACACTATGATGTCCACTTCATCGCGGCCATCACTACCTTTTTCTATGGGCGTAGCTTCAAGGGTAAGCTAAAGACATGAGCACTCAATCGAAATTCTAAGGATTGAGGCGATACTGCAATAGTAGCAAACACACGGCTGCTCTGCGAAAACCAAAACTTACCAATTCATGTCACAGGGCGGTGAAGCGCACCCACGAGGCGATCGCCGGGCTCATGGTAGTCGTGGGAAGCTGCCTGACGTTGTCCATCATCCGCCGCAAATAAACTCTGCATCACAACCGATTCACCTTGGGCTGTCGGCGTGCATGGGGGTGGTTATGCTAGGGCAAATGCATACTCCACCATTTTCTCAATAAGAGTCAGTAGGGTGGGCACTGCCCACACATCTGTCCGATAAATGACTTGGGCACCTTAGCGTAAACGCTCTCTTCTCGCATGTCCAACTATCAACGCGCTTACACCGCTGGCAGCACTGTATTCTTAACCTGGGTCACTACCATCGTGCACCGCTCTTCAGCCATCCTGATACTGTTGCTCTTTTGCGTCAAGCCGTCAGAAAAGCCAAGCGTGAAGCCGACTTTCAAATCGTCGCGGCGGTGATTCTGCCCGACCCTCTGCACTTTATCTGGACGCTACCGCCTGATGACCATAACTACTCTAAGCAAGAAGGAGCTTATCAGCGAGATTGGGCCTGCCGATGTGGTGGTGCGATCGCTGATTTTACGGGTCTTCTTGGGGTTGATTTGCTCTCCGGAGAATAGCGAAGAAACGGCGACCTGACTTGATCTCAGGCACAGCGGCAGTCAGAGGGTGGACAGAAACTGAGCAGGTGTAAGCATTGGGATATTTTGAACCGTCTGTAGAACGAGTAAATCGCGATCGCCCGTGATCAGTGCTTGGGCTTGAGCAGCAATGGCTGTTGCTATGATTTTGGCATCTGCTGGATCCCGCAAATCGTCGAATTCAGAGACGGTGATACTAACAGACTGGGAGAGGGATGCTGCGATCGCCAATAAACTTTCCGCAGTGTGATCACGCTTTTTTAGCTGAGGTTGAAACTTTGGTCTCTGTAGAGTAACTTCTAGCTCACGCATGAGTTCTGGCGAAACATAGCTTGTGATCCTTTTCTCATAAGCCAGACGCAGATTTTCTCCAGGTACGCCACCCCACAGGAGACTGTATTGAATTTTGTGTAAGCGGTCTAGAATCCTATCAATCCAGGAGACCGCCCCATGGCTCGTAAGAAAAAAGAACCGAACCGCGTCGATGACCTACTAGACGAACTGCTCGAAGACTGTC
>JBARVU010000297.1:0-12273 GCA_049646425.1 Phormidesmis sp.
GGGTAATGGCGCTTTGCTGTAGCTATCTTGCACCTACTTTTGCCAGTTAGCCGTTCTGCCACTGCGCTTACCGGTCACCTTTTTGGCCTCACTTGCAGCAGCAGGCTGATCTGCTTTGGCTTTAGCAGGACGTCCCCGAGTAGCCTTGGGCTTTATCGCTTTTGTCTTGGCAGTTTTGGTCGCCTTGGTGGACTTTGTTTTAGCAGTTCTTGCTTTGGCAGCGCTCGCTTTAGCAGTCGGTTTAGCGCTCTTAGCGGGTTCACTTTCAGCAAGCTCAGTTTCGGTGGGTGCACTAACTGGACTTATCGCTGCAAGATCCTCGATTTGAGGAGCGTTGCCCGACTCAAACAGAGCGATAACAGTTTGAATTCCTTTTCGCTTCTCTTGGAGCGCGGTGAGCTGAGATTCTAAAGCGGATGCTTGAGCAAGCAGCTCAGAATCAACTTCTAAAAGCTGTGGCAGAACAGATGTAGACATCGTCGTCTTCTCCTTATTTTACTTTTTTGGATAGAAAAACCTTGTTTGGCGGCAGCTTCAACCGTTTCTTGAAAAAACTCTACCTGAAATGCTGTGAGACAAAATTATCTTTTTCGAGAATAACACTATTTAATCATTTTCTTCTTTAACGTCAAGACTTTTCTTGGTTTTTTCAGAAAAATTAGAGAAGAGTACGCCTGGATGCGCCTGAGATAGACCTGCTTCATTCGACTCAAAGCCTTTGAGAATAGGCTTGTCTAGCGATTGAGAACCGTCAGAATAAGTAGGGAGACTAAGCGGAATTTTTGCTAGATTCGTTTTGTCGAATGGCAAACTGTCAGGGTTTGAGAACAAGAGACGGCCAATGCATGTGCCCATACCGCTATGGGTAGCTCGTGGAAACCACTAGATACGACTGTAGATACGACTGAGTTTAAAGCTGATTTTGGGCGGCATTGGGCCATCTAAGGGTTTCCTTTATGGAGAAGCCGCCTAGCCTGAGGCGTCAGGCAGGATGCTGAGCCCACTGTATTTCATGACCGGGAAGAGAGTGATCAGAGTGAGTGATCCCATCGCGAGCCAAATCCGGATCTCTTGGATTGGCTAAAGACCAAGCAGTCCTGGCCCTATGCCGCACGGCTCGCCGGTTGCTGATAGGCAGTGGGGCAATCGCTGGGGTCTCCTTCGGCCATATCTGTATGCTTGTCAATAGGTTGAATCAGAGCTGACTGGCAGCGGTCATCAGGGCACCTATTGGAAGAGAAACTAGTGCGGTGTAAGACCCGACAGCCTATAAAACAATTGTACTATAAGTGACTTTGCAAAAGAGCTGGAGCCGAGGACCTAGCTGCTGCTGGGTGATCGCCGAGATATTTTCAAGTCGACAAGTGCCGTGCGCGCGCGCATGGCGAAACAGCGTCAGTGCTGGCGCCAGTATGCGCTCTGCTAAGGGTACCGAGCCTACGGCGTAAATTAGAAGCGCCATCCCATCCGGGAGAAATGGCAAGAAAACGGAGGACAGAGGCATAGCAGAGACACAGAGGATCGCAGAAATTGAAAAGCTTTTAGGGCTTCTCAGAAGATCGCTTCTTCAGCCACACTGAGGCGACTAAGGCTGTGATCAACAGGACTGTGATCAAAATCATACCAAGTCAGGCGATACTGGCTGGGTGAACAATCCCGATATGCTTAAACTCCATTTCTATTAGTTTGCCAATGGTCTCTTCGATTTCTTCGAGTCGACGTTACATCCTGACCCTCTCTTGCCCTGATCGCGTGGGTATCGTAGCGGCAGTGAGCTCGTTAATAGCCGCCAACAACGGTTGGATTAGCGAAGCTCAGCATCACTCTGAACAAGATGGGCCGCGATTTTTTATGCGCCAGGAGATAATAGCGAGCTCTCTCCCCTTCGATTTAGCGGAGCTGCAGCAGCGCTTTTTGCCCATTGCCGAGCAGTTTAAGATGGATTGGGCTCTGCGAGATTCTGCCCAAAAGAAGCGGGTAGTGATTTTAGTGTCAAAAAGTGGACACTGCCTCTACGATTTACTCTCCCGATGGCGAAGTCAGGAACTAAACATGGAAATTGTCTGCGTGATTTCCAACCACGACCTGTTTAGAGGGCTGGTAGAGTGGCACAATATTCCTTACTGTCACGTGCCAGTTACCCCGGAAACCAAGGCGGCTGCCTATGAGAAGATCGTCGGTCACTTTGAGGCAGCTCAAGGTGAGGTGATGGTGCTCGCGCGGTACATGCAAATTCTGTCTGCAACAGTCTGCGATCGCTACCCTGGCCGAATTATTAACATCCACCATTCTTTTCTGCCGTCGTTTATCGGCGCCAAACCCTACCACCAGGCCTATACTCGCGGCGTTAAGCTGATTGGGGCAACCTGTCACTATGTCACTGAAGATTTGGACTGTGGCCCCATCATCGATCAAGATGTGCTGCGGATTGACCACTCTGACTCGCCCGAAGACTTGATTCGCTGCGGCAAAGATATTGAGAAAACAGTTCTAGCAAGGGGATTGCGCTATCACATCGAAGATCGGGTAATGTTGCACAATAGCAAGACTATCGTGTTCCGGTAGTGAGGATAGTCAATGGTGAGGATGCCGAGATGTTTGTTATACAATATTGTTTGAACGGGTAGCAACGGTCTCAGAAGGCGCTACACTCACTTTGGATAGATACTATGCTGATAGGATCTATCACAACAAAACAATTAGGAATTTGCAAACCCCCCATGAGGATTTTTGAAAAATGAGCGATCCTGTCCTTTCCCAGCTCGTTGCTGTTGAAGATGATCTTGCCCAGCAGGTCGAGACCTTAGAAACCCGACTAAACCAGCTCCAAGAGCAGCGTCAGGGCTTGCGCACCGTTATCGGTATGTTTCAAGGGTCTGAGAATGAAGGGGAAGACGTCTCAACTATAGAGTCTCCTCCCGCTGAACCCATCGCTAAAGAGCCTGAACCCATCGCTGAAGAGCCCGAGCCCGTCGCTGAAGAGCCTGCATCCGCGCCCAAGGCAAAAGCCAGAGCGGGACGTAAGCCCAAAGCCTCAACAGCCAAAACGCCAGCCAAGACTAAGACGACTCGACGAAAGAAGAAGGACGGTAGAGCGGCTACCTGGCAAAAGTATGTTCAGTCTGACTATCGAGAGACTGCTTTGCCGGAAGCAGTCAGCAGCGTTCTGCGATCACAGCCCTCAGAGATCTTCACGATTGCCGATGTCATGTCTTCTATCTTTAGCGAGGATATGCCCCGTACTTCCTATCTGAAGGCTCGCAATCGAATCTCTAACATTTTGTCGGCTGGGGCTCGTGATGGCACCTGGTACAGAGGCCGTAACGGTCGCTATTCTCAGTCAGAGAGCGTCACCAAGGCAAAGTAACAGTCGAGTACAGTCTGAACATATTTTTCGCTGGCAAAGATCAGGAATGTTTCAGCAGTCATTTAAGTATGCTGCTGGCGCTACGATTGAGGCAGTTCGCACGAGCTGCCTTTTTTGCGTAGGCGGGTGCCGCCTAGTCAATGAATCGGGCGGTAATAAGGTTGAGATTGTTCGAGTGTCGGCGTCTCAGATTAAGCGATCGCCTCCGGCATTCGAACAGCGGGCAATGTGGGTTCGTGATGTCTTGAGGTGTCGTCTAGAAGTTCGCGATTTTCGAGGTTAGCGCCGATGTATTTAACATCTCTATTAGCATCCCCGTATGCCGATAATGCTTGGATAGTTGCCATTGGACTGAATACGGTTTTAGTGGTGACTGCCTTCTTATTGCCGAAGAAACTGCTGACTCCGGCAGGCTATGCGAATGCTTGGCTCTTGGGCGTGATTGTCTGGGGCGCCTTAGGCTGGCGGGCTTACGCGGTTACTCTGTTTTACTTTTTTGTAGGGTCAGCGGTTACTAAAGTGGGCATGGCGCAAAAAGAAGCCGCTGGCATTGCCGAAGCCCGGGGGGGGGTGCGCGGACCAGGCAACGTTTGGGGCTCTGCGCTGACCGCCGCCGCCTGCGCGCTGGGCATAGTGGTTTTACAGCGAGTGCACCCAGACGTCTTGGGACAGTGGCAGCCGTTGCTGGCGCTTGGCTTTGTGGCTTCCTTAAGTACTAAGCTCTCAGATACAGCTGCCACTGAAGTCGGCAAAGCTTACGGCCAGCGCACATTCTTAATTACAACCCTACAGCCTGTGCCCCGGGGAACAGAGGGCGCAGTGAGTCTAGAGGGTACGGTCGCCGGAATTGTCGGCTCGATTGGCCTGGCGGCGATCGCCCAAGCAGTCGGACTGATTTCCCTGACAGGAATCGTGGTTTGTGCGGTCGCAGCCTTTGCCGCCACCGCTGTAGAAAGCGTGATTGGCGCGACCGTGGAGGAAAAAACAGCCTGGCTGACCCACGACTTTGTCAATATCATTAACACTACTGTGGGCGCGCTGCTAGCCATCGGGCTAGGCTGGCTGTGGGGCTGACACTAGCGATGGCTGCTTGAAGCAGATAAATTTGCGCGAATATGAATTTTCGCAAAGAAATCTATATATTTTCGTTGAGATTCCACATAAAATGTGACAATGGGCGTGTTCTTAAAGTTCATGCTGCAACCGTTTTAAGAAGTGCCTATAAATCCTTCAGATAGCTGCGAAAAGCCTGCGAATATCGTGAGCACCCTCTAGCTAATTGTGTCTAAAGGTCAAAATTTGGCAGCTAGCTTTTGGCAGTCAAATGGGGCCTCCTCCCGCAAACTTGATCGCTAAAGGCTGTCAATTCCCGCTTAAAGGGCGCTAAAGCACGTTTTAACGATTGCCGAATCGACTTACTCGTAATATCCGTAATAAGCATAGATAAATAAAGAGCCCCTATCCTATGATGATGATGACTACGGTGACTGAAGAAAACTTCAACCGCGAAGTTCTGGCCTCTTCAGTTCCAGTTTTTGTTCATTTTCGCGCTCCCTGGTGTGGTATTTGTCGATTAGTTCCGCCGATTTTAAACAGTTTTCAGGCCGAGCGCTCAGATCATCTGCGTGTATTTGATGTGAACGCCGATGAAAGCCTGCGGTTGGCCAATCGCTATCAGCTCAGAACCCTTCCCACTCTGCTATACATAGAAAACGGTGAGGTGATTGGCCGTATAGAAGGCTTTCAGGGGCGGGATGCCCTACGCACTCAGCTCGAAGAAATGGTTCATCGCCAGCAGGTGGAAGGTGATTTGGGAAATATTCTTTTTTCTCGTTCGGCCTAGCGATCTGCGCAGCCAAGGGTGCAGTCAGCGTTTTAGAGCGGGCTTGGCTTTGGGACGGTAGGGGACAGAGAATAGGGGATGGGGTTACTTTGGAGGATTGAGGTAGCCCTGTACCAGAAAATCTTCACCGACGGGCATCATCGTTACCCTAGAAAGGGACCTGGCATCTGTCATGTTCTGTAGGTTCAGATTGCCGATAGGCGAGGGTGCGCCGACCCCTCCAATCAGCTTGGGAGCAATAAAGGCCCATACTTTTTGTACGCTGCCAGCGGCGATCGCTTCAGCCGCCAAAGTGCCACCACATTCCCACAGCACACTGAGCAACCCGCGCTCATGGAGGGTTTCCATCACTACAGTGGGTGTGAGCCGCTTAAAGCTGACCACTTCTACACCCTGCCGCAGCAGTGCTTTCTTTACGGTCGAGTCTGCACCGGTTTGAGTCATGACCAGCGTTTGAGCAACCTGAGTATCCCAGAGATGGGCAGCGGCCGGCAACGCCAGCTGGCGGCTCATGACAATTCGCAGCGGGTTGCGATCGCCCTGACCGTGACTGGTCAGATGGGGATTGTCTTGCCGCACCGTGTTGCCGCCCACGATCACCGCATCGCACCGGCTGCGGAGCTGATGTACCTGCTGACGAGCCTCCGGGCCGCTGACCCAGGCGCTATGGCCCGTGGTCGTAGCAATTTTGCCGTCTAGCGTCATGGCGTATTTCAAAATGCCAAAGGGTTGGTGGTGCCTGACCCGGTGGATAAAGGCTTCATTGAGCTGACGGCAGCGATTGCCTTCAATACCCACATTGACCTCAATACCCGCCGCTCGCAGCTTCTCGATGCCACCACTGGCCGCTGGATTAGGATCGGCCATGCCAATCACCACCCGGCGAATTCCCGCTTGGATTAGCGCGTCGCTACAGGGCGGGGTGCGACCAACATGATTGCAGGGCTCTAAGTTGACATATAGCGTGGCTCCCTGCGCCTGCGCACCGGCTGAGCGCAGCGCAAATATCTCAGCATGGGGCCGGCCTGCTTTGGGATGGTAGCCTTCGCCAACGACCCGGTCTGCCTGGGTAATGACAGAGCCAACTAGCGGATTTGGGGCAGTATGTCCAGCCGCTTTAGCGGCCAGTTCACAGCAGCGAATCATCATCTCAGCATCTGTCGCAGAATCAGTCTGAGGCATAGGTTTATCAGGCAATTGACAGTTTACGTTGTTCAGCCAATACAATGAGGCTACCTAGAGCAAATGACGTTTAGCGTCTTGTAGATGAGCAGACAAAAGCAGCTCAAGCCTCGATTGGTCAGACGAATGGCGGCTATAGCCGTCATTTTACTGTGTTGGTTCACACCGTCTGCTTTAGCCCAAACGCTTACAGAAGTAATATCAGGCAGCAGCCCTCCCCCGGTAGATGTCTCGCCGCCCACTGCCTCTGATGAGCTGACTGCTGCCGGTCGTCTGCTGCCCGATCAGTGGACGATTTCGCCAGGCTCTACGGAGGCTGCACCTATTTACTTAGATGGCCGTACGCTGTTTTGGGTGAGCGCGCCCGCTGTCGCTGATCAGCTGCCCGCAGAAGACCGGGCTCAAGAAATTCAGCAGCGGCTATACAGTCTGGTTCGGCAGACGCAAGGTTCCCTGACAGTAACGGTTGAAGTGGATCAGCCGAGCAATTTACCTGTAATTTTTGTCAACGGTCAGCCGCTGCTCACGATTACAGAGCTGGATGCGCGCCTGAGCGGGCACGCCAGTCCGGGCGATCGCGCTGCCGTCTTGCAGGCCGATTTGCAAGCTGCCTTTCAGCGTTACCAGGCAGAGCGCCAGCCCGACTATTTACAGCGGCAGATTCAGGTCGCTGCGGCAATTGTCATTCTGGCGGTCTTACTGCAAGCAGTGGCCAACCGCTTAAGACAGCGGCTTAAGCAGCGACAAGCCCGCTTAGCCAATGCTAAAACTCAGCTAGGCCGAACCAACACCAGCGGTCATAATTCAGTCGTAGAAGCGCCCGCTCTTGCAGGCTTCGGAACCGTTTTTGACCAGCTCAAGGCCCGCTTCGACAATCGCCAGAAGCGCAAAATTAATGAGGTGGAAAGAGGGCTGCTAGTCCTGTTTGAAATCGCGCTGTGGGTGAGCAGCGGGCTATGGATACTGGCGCTGTTTCCCTACAGTCGATGGCTGTCGACCCTGTTGCTGAAGTGGATGAAAATTCCCGGTCAGATCTTGCTGGTGTGCGGACTGGCTTATCTAACCGTACGGCTGAGCGGACTGGTGATAGACAAGGCATTTTTAGCTCTACAGGAGGGCACAAGGTGGGCACCCGATAAGTCCAGGCGACTCAGCTTGAGGTTTTCGACGTTTTCACAGGTCGCTAAAGGGGTCGCTGGAGCAGCGGTTTTTGGGATGGCAGTGCTGGTGGTTTTGGCGATCGCTGGCGTCCAGGTAGGCCCGCTACTCGCCGGAGCGGGCATCATCGGCGTCGGCATCTCCCTGGCTGCGCAAAGCCTGGTCAAGGACTTTATTAACGGCTTTTTGATTTTATTTGAAGACCACTACGGCATTGGCGACGTAATTACGGTGGAGGGACTGACCGGCTCGGTTGAGTATGTCAACTTGCGCATCACTCAGCTCCGAGATATTGAAGGCCGCCTGATTACGATTCCCAATAGCCAAATTAATATCGTGCAAAACCTGTCTAAAGATTGGGCACAAATTGATTTATCGGTGAAGGTAGCCCCCGCAACTGATTTGAGCAAAGCGCTGATGCTAATGAAAGAAATGGCCACCGAGCTATCTCAAGAAGCCGAGTGGCAGCGCCTGATTTTAGAGCCTCCCGACATCCTGGGTATCAACGCGATGGACTACACCGGCGTGACCTTGCGCTTGCTGCTCAAAACCCAGCCCCTACAGCAGTGGCCTGTTGCCTACGAGCTCAGACGGCGCATTAAGCAGGCTTTTGACCAAGCCGGCATCAGTATGGGGATGCCGCAGGAACAGGTTGAGCTGCGCTGGGAACCCAGCAGCGTAGATGTAAAGGTTCAAGCTGTGGAAACCTCAGACAGTCGCTCAAATCCGTCTGGCATGTCTGCTCAAGCGATCTCTACCCAGGCGGAGTCTGCGCCCACAGATACTATCCCCTCCGATTAAATACCGTCTTCGGGGTAAACCCATTTCGGGCCTTCACTGGCGCGCGCCTGCTGCTTACGGCGAACGGCCTCAGCGGCCATCTCCAGCATGGTATCTAGAGAAGTATTCTCAATGAATTCAGAAGTTTGCTGTTGGTTCTCTTTATGGGGGCACTGCTCACCCAGTACACAGCCATCCTTGCAGTCTACAGCGCAGTTAATATCTGCCATGATTCCTTAAAACTAAACATTCTTTTTTGTCAGCTTAATTTTAAGGGATTCTGAGCAGCGGGCTGAAGTGCTGAGATCCTCACCTGGTTCGTTTTCATCAGCCATCAGACCGTAAGCACAATGCCAAAGCGGCGATGAGCTGATCTATATGAGCCTGGGTGTGGGTAGCCATGACGCTCATTCGCAACCGGCTAACCGGGACAGTGGGCGGACGAACGGCGGCAACAAAAATGCCCTGCTCCTTCAGCTGCTGGCCCAAGTGAAGCACGGTAGCAGCGTCTTTGACTTGCAGACAGACAATGGCAGAATCTGAAGCGAGACGTTTGAGGTGAACTCGCTGAGCCGGCAGGCTGTCTACAAGCCGGTCTAGCTGCTGGATGAGGTACTGAGCGTTGTGACGGAGCAGGGCGAGCCGATCAGGCGCTTGCTGGAGCAGGGCGATCGCCCCTAAAGCCGCCGCCGTATCAGCCGGAGAAAGCCCCGTTGTATAGATCCAGCTCGGCGCTCGATTTCGCAAGAAATCAATTAGATCGCGACTACCGGCAACATAGCCGCCCAGGCTGGCAAAGGCTTTGCTGAGCGTGCCCATTTGCACCAGGGGCCGGTGGCTACAGCCAAAGTGCTCAGCGCAGCCCGCCCCGGTTTTACCTAAGACCCCAGCGCTGTGAGCCTCATCGATCATCACCATCGCTTCGAACTGGTCGGCCAAGTCTAGAATTTCGGGCAGATGACAGCTGTCTCCATCCATGCCAAAAACACCGTCTGTCAAGATCAGGCAGCGACGGTAAGCGGCCCGGCGATCGCCCAAGCGCTCAGCCAGCTCAGCCAGATCGCCATGCGCATAGTCAATCACGGTTGCCGCACTCAAAGCTGCGCCCTGCTTGAGGCTAGCATGGTTGTACTGGTCGGCCAATATCAGGTCGCGATCGTCTACCAGCGCAGTGATCGTTCCAATATTGGCCAGATAGCCACTGCTGAAGACAAGGGCATCTTCTGTGTGCTTAAGCCCAGCAATTGCCAGCTCCAATTCCCGATGTAGGGGCCGCTGACCGCTCAGCAGCCGGGAGCCAGTTGCCCCAGTGCCGTAGGTTTGGATAGCAGCGATCGCCCTTTTCCCTACCTGGTCATCTGCCGCCAGCCCCAGGTAGTCATTACTGGCAAAATTGACGACCTGGCGACCCGCCAACCTCACCACTGGCCCCGGCAAGCCTTCAACTGTCTGCACCTGCCGGTACCAGTTGGCTCGGTGCAGGGTGTCGAGAGACTTGTTAACCCAGCGGTAGGGGTCGGGCATGGGTCTGAAGCAGGCAATGAGGTTACTGTCAGTTTATAGCGCGACTAAGCCTGCTGCCGCTGGCCACGTCCCCACATCAGACCACCCAAGGCCAACAGCCCTAGCGCCAGACCGGGTTCTGGGATAGCCGCCACATCCTCTGCGACCAGTTCAACTCGGAATCGAGCCACTTCATAACCTGGAACCGTGAAGTCAGCATTGGCAAAATCAGAGCTGCTGAGAATCCGCCCATCTGGAATAAATCCCGCTGCCAGCTCGACGCCGCCGTCTTCAGCTGTGCCGGTATTCGGGCTAGATTGACCGAAGAACGCAGTCGTTTCGGCCAGTTCATCATTCACCTCTGAGCCGGCATCGAGCACCTGCACGCCCGTAACGACAAAATCCACACCTAGAAAACCACCCGCATCGTCAAAAATGCGGTGAGCCAGAGGATTGCCATTCGCAATAAAAAAGTCATTGCTCGGAATGACCATTGAAGCGTAGCTGAAGTACCGGCTGCTTGCTGCACTGGCCTCGAGATCGACCGTAAAGCTAGTTGATTCGCCTGGGTCGATTGGTCCGGGTGTCTCTGCTAGGCCAGCGATCGCCCCTTGGCCGCCGCCCCCTGCTGCCTCAAACTCAGCGCTGAGAAAGGAAACGTCGCCGTCTTCGGCTAGCCGTTCTAGCCCGGCCGTCACCGGTGCGCCGCGATCATACAGATCGAAGCTGCCGTCGTGGAAACCGAACCAGGCAGGCGTGAGAAAAGTGCCCTTGTCAGGGGCTAGGTTATCGACGGTAATCTTCAGCGTCGCCGCGCTCGCTGCTGGAGCTAAGGCCAGGGCTGAACTGGCAGCCAGGGCATAAGCGCCGACTTTCCAGCCATTGAGTAGTGTCATAGAAAGAGATCTCCATAGTTTCTGAGTGGTAGGCAGCCCTCATGAATATGAAGAGAACAACTCAGATAGCCCTGAGAGGACTCTGAGAAAACGCTGAATCTTTCTATGAAGTCTCTATGAAGTCTTTGGGGCGGGAAGGGCGCTCGTACCCGCCGAACTGAAGCTCGAATCTAAGCTTGAGTGCTAGGTCTGAGCAGCCAGCGGCAGTATTACTCGGCTGAGCGTGCGGCCATCTTCCATTTGCGCCAGGGTAAATTCGCCGCCGAGCTGCTGCATCAGCGATTGGCATACCCAGAGATGGCTGTTTTCTGGTCTTTGGAGCGTAGAGGGCGACAGTAAATCTGGCGGATGGCCCTGGGCGAGCTCCTGCAAAATTACAGGAAGAACGGTGCCGCTGTCGGTAATCGAAATCTCTAGCCAGCCGTCGTCGATAGGGCGACACCAGATATCGACGCGATCACCCACCGGAGAGCGATCGCAGGCTTCTGCGATCAGTTCATACAGAACAAATTCGATTTTGGCAATATCGCCCGGAACAGTTAGATTTTTCTCGCAGTGAACCTTCGACCATAGCTGTCGCTCCTGTACCAGCGACTCCGCTCGGGCGGTCGCTCGCTTCAATAGGCTGACTAGAGGAGTCGTTTGATGGTAGGGCTGAAGCCTCCAACGTTCGCTGTGAGTGACGCGGGACAGTCGCTCTGCAAGCGTATTCATTTTTTGCAACAGCAGCTGCTGCCGCGCATCGGCGGCACTGGGCTTTGAAGCAAACTGCTTCAAGCATTCTTCAAAGCCACGGTTGAGATCTTCGAGCTGCTGCTGCTTGTACCAGTTGAGCTGAGTGAGCTGCTGCTGCTTTTCGAGCATCGTGCGGGTGAGCTTAATATGGCGGCGGCACCAGGCTAGCTGATTGACTAAAATGGCCAGCAGCACCATTTGTTCCTCTGACCACTGACGGCTCTCAGTGTCAGTTAGAACGACGACCGCGTTGGGCTCGTGCTCGGGCGCCGTTCGCAGCGCCATCGCCAAAATTTGCGCACCTGCTGGCCCCGAGATCCACTGCTGGCCGTCGGCGGGGAGATCTTGTAGCGTCAGCCTCAGCAGACCTTCCGTCGAGATGGCCCAGTTGATAACAGCGTCCGTGTCGACCGAAATGGACTGCTTTTCATCGAGCTGGAATCGGTTGCTTTGCGATAGAACATTGCTAGCCCGGGCAAACGCCTCACCGTTTTCCCAGCTCAGAATGGCGACCAAGGGCACATGCAAAAGCTGCGCGATATGACGAGTAGCCGACTGATCGAGCGCTTCTATGTCAGTGATCCGCTGTAGGCTGCGCATCCCCCACTGTAGGGTTTCGTGGAGCTGAGCTTGCTGATCGGTCTGTCGTTGGAGCTGCCACTGATGCAGAATCAGGCCAATCTGACGGCTGAGTGTTTGCAGCAGCTCACGCTCCGGCTGGCTCCAGCGCCGCTCTATTTTGTCAGTGACGACAACCAGCCCTTCGGGCACGTGCCCAGGCGAGGTATTGCTGACCAGCAGCGATTTTA
>JBARVU010000298.1:0-9298 GCA_049646425.1 Phormidesmis sp.
TTATAACTGACATCGGTCAGCCGGGGCAAATGCGTGACCGTGCAGTATAACAGTTCCTGCTATTTGACGCTGACGAAACGAGCGTGGGCGATCGCGCCGGGCAGCGAAACCTGTTCATCCGTCAAAAAAGGACATCAGCAGTGTTTGCAGGTGGTGTAGTCCCTGATCGAAGGCTCTGTGAGCTGAAAAGCCCTGAGCGGGAGCACTGTAAGTCGAAGACATGAAGATACAGCAGGTGAGAATGCCTGCTTACAGTTCCCTGTTTTGGGGCGGTCGCTGTAGACCTCACCTTCAGCTTTTGGGTGGAATCGGGGCGGTCTCAGGAGGTGGCGCAGTTTTTTGAGACGGAATCCGCTCCTGGACGGGGGCTGCTTGCGTCTCTAGGGCTAACTTAGCCTGGTGTAAACGGCTATTGGGATCTAGATCCCAGTGATTGAGCACATCTTTTATCAACAGCTCCTGTATCCAGGTTTTGGCGACGACGGTGAGGGGGAGTGCCAGCAGTAAACCTAAAAAGCCAAAAATGCTAGCGAAAAAGATCTGTGCAACCAGTGTAAAGGCAGGTAGTAGCGAAACCTGGTGGGCCATGATCGTCGGGGTGATCCAATAGGATTCGACCTGCTGAATGATGATGTAGAGGATAACAACGGCGATCACCTTCCAGGGATCCTCCGATAGCAGTACCACCACGACCGGAAATACCATGCTTAAAGTCGGTCCCAGGTTGGGAATAAAGTTGAGAATGCCTGCCAAAAGCGCATGTGCAAAGGCCAGATCAACGCCCAAGATCATCAGCCCTATAAAACTAAAACTAAACACAAACACTGAGCTAATAATGATCCCGCCTAGCCAATTGCCCAGCGCCAGCTCGCATTTACCAAAGATCTCTCGGGCGCGCTGCCGGTAAAACGACGGAAAAAGCAGCAGAATCCCATCGAAATAAGCCGAGGGGTTAACCAGCATCATCAGTGCTAGGACCACGACAAATAAGGTCTGAAGGGCTACCTGCAAAGAGGAGTTAAAAAAAGAGAAAAAGTTGCTAAAAACGTCGCGAAGGCCAGAGCCGGGAGAGGAAATCCAGGTGAAAAAGTCATTGATTTCAGGTAGGCGAACTCGCTCGGGTAGATTGGCCTGTAGCGCTTCGAGTCGGACTGGCAGGGTTTGAGAGAAGCGCAGCAGCAGGTCTATCAGCAGCCTGAACTGCTCTATAAAAGGTGGCACGATCCCTAAGATAAAGAGGGCTGCGACGATAATAGAGAGGCAGATAGCGATAGGAATCGCCAGGCGGCGGGGAACGTTAAACTTAAGAATCTGTTGGGTGAGGCTGTTGAGGGCAATGGCGATTACCACTGCCGCAAAAAAAAGCAGCAAGAGCGGTCTGATCTGCCACAGAATATAGAGACCAGCTGCAAAGCACAGCAGACTGACCCAATCACCTAACTTCATGACCGATTGCCTGCGCGAACTGTGCCTATTGTATCTGAGTGCTTATCGCTGAAATGGGTAGATTGCTCAAAGTGCTAGCCTAAAGGTTAATTCTTAAGTACTTATGGCTCAAAACCCGGCAGATCAGATTCGGACAGACTGGCAGATTGTCCCCCCGATTCACCCCACTGATGACTGGGTAAAAACGGTCGAGCAGATTTCAGGGTTGTCCGTCCCTGACTGGGGGGCGCAGCTACTGTGGAATCGGGGACTGAGATCGACTGAAGCGCTGCGGGGATTTTTACAGCCGGTAAATTATGAGCCGGCCAGCCCGTTCGACTTTGGCGAGGAAATGGTCTGGGCGGTAGAGCGGTTGATAGCAGCCCGAGACGCGGCTGAAATAGTTGCTATTTGGGGAGACTTTGATGCCGACGGGGTCACCTCTACCGCCGTTCTGTGGGAAGGACTGAGACAATTCTTCACCGATCCCGATCAGCTCAGCTACTTTATTCCCAACCGGTTGAAAGAATCTCATGGGCTCTCAATCGCGGGGATCGATCTGCTCGCGGCTCAGGGGGTGACCTTGATGGTTACTTGCGATACAGGGAGCACTAATCCCAAAGAGATTGAGCATGCGCTGGCTCTTGGCATAGAAGTGATCGTTACAGATCACCATACGCTGCCTACGGTTAGACCACCAGTGGTCGCGATTGTGAACCCTCGGGCTTTGCCGTTCGAGCATCCGATGGCGCATCTGTCTGGGGTAGCTGTGGCCTATAAGTTAGTAGAAGCGCTCTATCAGCGGCTGCCAGAGGTACCGACAAGACCCCTGAGCGAACTGGTAGATTTGGTCGCGATTGGTCTAATTGCCGATCTCGTTGAGCTGACGGGAGACTGCCGCTATCTGGCTCAAATCGGCATTGAGCAGTTGCAGACCCATTTGAAGACTGATCAACCGGTGCGTCCGGGTGTGGCGCGGTTGTTGCAGCTCTGTCGGCGATCAGGCGATCGCCCCACCGATATCTCCTTTGGTCTTGGCCCCCGGATCAACGCGGTCAGCCGCATTTATGGCGATGCCAGCTTTTGCGTCGAGCTACTTACCAGCCAAGATCCAGAGCGCTGCCGCGAGCTGGCCGAAAAGGCGGAGCTTGCCAACGCCCGTCGTAAAGCGCTGCAAAACGATGTGCTTCAGCAGGTGACCCGCCAGCTAGAAAATTGGGATCTTTCGACGCTCGGGGTCATTGTCCTGTGCGATCCCCAATGGCCGGTTGGAGTGTTAGGTCTGGTCGCAGGTCAGGTGGCACAGCAGTACGGTAAGCCGACGATTTTACTCACGCTCGATTCGCCTGCAAAGGGCGGCAGCGTCTTGGCACGGGGATCAGCCCGCTCGGTCAATCAGATTGACCTCTATGATCTGGTCAGTTCACAGGCTCATTTGCTCACAGGCTTTGGCGGACATCCGTTTGCCGCAGGGCTGAGCTTACCGGTAGACGATCTGCCGATGTTTACGGCGGCGATCAATCAGCAGCTGCGGCAAAAGATGGGCGGGCGGCTCAGTCAACCCACGCTGCAAGCTGACCTGACAGTGACAGTGGCTGAGCTGGGCCGCGATCTCTTTCAGCAGCTCAGCCTATTAGAACCTTGCGGCATGGGCAATCCGGTGCCAAAGCTGCTGATTCAGAACTGCTGGTTCGAAAACGTCTGGCATCAAAATTTGAAAGACCGCACGGGCGGGAAAGTGAGCTACATCAAAGCGAGCTTTCAGCTCTGTGATGAGAGTAAGGCAACGTTTCCTGGGCTGTGGTGGGGCCACTATAAAGCGGACTTACCCCCTGGTCGGTGGGATGTGATTGCTGAACTTGACTACAACAGCCATCCCAAAAGCCGCCGGTATGAGATTCGACTGGTGGCCATTCGTCCAAGTGCGATCGCCCGCTCCCCGTCAGCTAAGGACACCGCAATTCCGACAAATGATGCCGACTGGCTCCTGGATCGACGCACCGCCACGCCATTCGAGCAAGATTTCTCGGCGACAGACTTAGTGCTGAGCAAATGTCCGACCCAATGGCAGGAGCTATCGCTGTGGCGGCATCAGGCAAACCAAGCTCAGCAACCTCTAGCGCTGGCTTACCCGCTGCCCGCTGCGGCTGATCCGCTCGATAAATGGAAGGCGCTGCTTGGCCTGGCGAAGTACATCAGCCGGGCGCAAATGGCAGTAACCCCTGAGCGGCTAAGTGAAAAGTTGGGGGTGTGCGATCACACGCTCACCCTGGGACTGGCCGCCCTGAAAAAAGTCGGATTCACCGTCCACATCTCTGCGATAGATATTCGCCTGCAGCATCAGCCGTCTGCTGACGTGATCGACTCCTCGGATCGAGATCAGACCCTCAGCCGCTTTTTGTCTGCCGTGCAGGAAGAAAACTTTCGCCGTCAGTACTTTTACCAAACGCCGGTTTCGACCCTTCAGGCGGTTGTTAGCGCTGACACTTGACTCTGCAGCGATGCTGGCAATACCGTTTTTATACCTATTGCGATTATTTTCTGAAAACGGTATCATTAAATACAGAAACAAAGAGCGTTCATCTTTCTGAGAGCAGCTAATTGATATTCACTCGACGGCTGCTAACTGACGAAAGACGGAAGTAGGAACGACCAGCCCAATGACGGGATCGGCTAGCTCCGAAGGAACGCGCCTCTTACCCTACACACTTTTTTTGAGGCGAATATCATGCAACTCTCCTATCGCGGCGTCAAGTACACTGCTTCTCAGCCTGCGGTCGAAATCACTGACACTCAGGAAATTGGCCACTATCGCGGCGCAACCTACCACATGCACCAGGCGCTCAACATACCTGCCCGTCAGTCCAAAGACGTGCTGAAGTATCGCGGGGCAATTGTGCGCTAAGCAAGCTCATGCCTGAAAACTGTTAGCACTGGATAACGGTGTGAAAGTTGGGCTAGCCTAAGTGCCTTTTTGGCGATGTATAGGCTGACTATATCTATGTATTAAAGGCGCGTTCTCGTTTGAATGCGCCTTTTTTTATTGCTGTATTATGGTCTTGAGCATGTGCACAATCGACTGCGCTGTATGTGCCCGCTCTATAGAGGAATACGAGATACGTGCTGGAATTTATCGTCGGGTTGGCGGTTGGCATTGCGATACTTTGGCTTTATCGGCGCCGTGACGATGCTAAGCTCAAGCGCTTGCTCAGTCGGCTAGAGGATCATCAGCCGATTACGTCCCTGGGATATAACGCTCAAATTGCTAGTGCAATTTCTGAACAGCGCGCCCAGGCAGCGCTGCTTCAAGAGCAGCTCAAAGACTTTCGGCATTTAATTAGATACGCGCCCATTGGCTATTTAGAGGTTGATGAGGAAAATCGCTTGCTCTGGTGCAATCAGCGGGCCCAAGAATTTCTAGATATTGAGCAGAGTGACTATGAACAGCCTCGTCTACTGCTGGCAATCGTTCGCTCTTATGATCTCGATCAGCTCGTAGAACGGACTCGTCAGACGCAGGAGATCTGTCAGGCCCGCTGGACGTTCAACTCGATTTCAACTGATCCGCTGAACTATTCAGAGCGGCCTGCTTACCCGCTTCAGGGGTATGGACTGCCAATTAGCAACCGGCATGTTGGGATCTTTCTGGAAAACAGGCAGGAGGCTGTGAGCTTAGAGCAGCAGCGCGATCGCTGGATCTCCGACGTCGCTCACGAGCTTAAGACGCCACTCACCTCCATCCGACTTGTGGCTGAGACCCTGCAATCCCGGGTAGCGCCCGAAATTGTTAGCTGGGTAGACCGCCTGCTTAAAGAGGTGATTCGCCTCAGTAAGCTTGTCGACGATGTTCTCAATATGAGCGGCCTGGAGCAACGCTCTTCTCCGTTAGAGGAAGAGGCCAACATTGATTTGGTCAGCCTCATTCGGGCGGCCTGGCAAAGCGTAGAGCCCTTAGCCAAACTTAAAAAGATAGACCTGGACTATAAAGGGCCGCAGCAGATGATGGTAAGTGTCCATGCTAGCCTGATGCACCGCGTCCTCTTTAACCTGTTGAGCAATGCAGTTAAATATAGCCCACCTACTCAGGCGATCCAGGTGCGTCTGAGAATGGCGGCCAAATTATCACCTGCCGGAATGGTCAAAGGTATCGCTAAAGCGACAGGTGAAGACCTGGGCATTTTGATTGAAGTGATTGATTCAGGGGTGGGGGTTGCTGAAAAAGACTTACCCCATATTTTTGACCGCTTTTACCGGGCAGATCCGGCTCGCAGTCGGAAAGAGAGCCTCGAACCCCTTTCTGATAGAGATACACAGCCGAGTGAGACAGCCGAGCTTGCTAGCAGCGGAACCGGGCTAGGGCTGGCAATTGTGCGTCAGATTGTGGAGTCATATCAGGGACAGGTAGAGGCCAGGAATGATCCTGAGACCGGGGGGGGCTGGCTCCGGGTGTGGTTGCCAAGTAAGCGAGTGGTGAGAGCTGCTGCCTAATCAGCAGCACCTTTGGGGTTGCAGTCCTTAACACTTAGGTAGATCCCCTTAAAAATAGATCTACAATAGTGAGTATGTACAGTTGAACGTTGTTTGCTAGCGTCTCCCCCTTTGTAAGTATCCGGAAGGGGTTGCTTGGATCAGTAAGTGTTTATTGAGCGCGACTCACTGCGAGCCATGGTGGACAATAGTATTCCGTCAGTATGGTGGAAAGTTTTAGCAGTGGGAGTTCTCTGCATTTATGACCGAAAGGCTGCAAAAGCTGTTGTCCCAGTTTGGGATTGCTTCCCGCAGGCAAGCTGAAAAGCTGATTTTAGATGGTAGGGTTACAGTCAACGGTAAAATTGCCGAAATCGGTCAGCAGGCAGATATGAGCGCAGATTTCATCTGCGTCGATGGTGTAGAGGTTGGTGAGCCCCCCAGCTGCACTTATCTTTTACTCCACAAGCCCAG
The DNA here is from genome assembly GCA_049646425.1 of Phormidesmis sp. Classification (GTDB taxonomy): domain Bacteria; phylum Cyanobacteriota; class Cyanobacteriia; order Phormidesmidales; family Phormidesmidaceae; genus Phormidesmis. The sequence continues at coordinate 6,367 of JBARVU010000298.1, forward strand.
AGGCGTTGTCTCTACTTGTAAAGATCCCCAAGGGCGACAGACCGTTCTGGATCTGCTCGATTCCTCTCACCGTAGCGGAATGGGGATCCATCCGGTGGGCCGTCTAGACGTAGACTCGACCGGGGCGATCTTACTCACGAACGATGGTCAGCTAACCTATCAGCTGACGCATCCCCGTTATCATATGCCTAAGACTTACCAGGTGCGGGTTGAGGGTTCACCTACAGAGGCGGTTCTTCAACGCTGGCGAAATGGGGTCATGCTATCGGATCGCGAAACGCTGCCTGCCCAAGTGCGAGTGATCAAGCGACGCTCCGATCAGACGCTTCTTGAGGTGACGCTGACAGAAGGGCGTAACCGACAGATTCGCCGGGTGGCAGAGTCTTTAGGACACTCTGTGACAGCCCTGCACAGAATCAAAATTGGCTCACTTAAGCTAAGAGATTTACCAGGTGGACGCTATCGTTTACTCACCGATAAAGAGGTCGCTCAGCTAAAGTGTGAGGCTTCCCTCCCGATGGCCGTGTCAACTGCTCGTCAACCCTAAACTACTCATAGCTCAGGCCGTAGAAGCTTGAGTGCTGCTACCCATCAGTCTTAATTCACTTTGCCGAATTCATGAAGCAGAAAGCTCGCGACTCAGAATCTACCGTCCAGCAACTCCAGCAAGCGCAGCTACGATCTATTGGCGCTCAGCTTGAGCAGATTCGTTTGCAGCAGGGGCTATCGCTAGCGGCAATTGAGAAACGGACGCTCATTCGTCAGCGGCTACTGTCTGCTTTGGAACAGGCCAGCCTGAATGATCTTCCTGAGCCGATCTATGTGCGGGCGCTGCTACGGCGGTATAGCACTGCGCTGGGGCTAGACGGGGAGGTGATCGCGAGCCAGTTTTTTACCCCTTCTGTTGTGCAGGCTCCTCGTAATTCTTGGAAAGATTCTCCGGCTGCTCAGCTCCGACCGCTGCATTTGTACGGCGCGTACGTACTGCTGATAATGGGGGCGGTAAGCGCATTGTCTGTGTTTTTGCAGCGCAGCGAGCCACAGACCGCTCAGCCGATATTAGATCCGGTGGCAATCGAGCAGCTGATGCCTAAGCAAGACCTGCAGAAACGTTCGGCGACCGAGGTCGCAGAGAAGGAAGTGCCTGAACCAGCGCAAGCTCGGCCAGTGGAAGTTGAGCTGATGCTGACCGGTCAGTCGTGGGTGCGGGTAATTGCTGACGGGACGACTGAGTTTGAGGCCATTTTAGAGCAGGGAGAGACCCGCTCTTGGGTCGCGGATCAGTCAATTACGGTGCGGGTCGGCAACGCGGGGGGGGTGATGTATTCTTACAACCGGTCAGAAGCTGAACCGATGGGTGAGCTAGGAATACCTGAAGAACGGACTTTCGGGCCAAATGTGAGTATTGTGTCTGCGCAGTAAGCGAACGTGCCAGAACGCTATGGCTTTCTGACAGGCAGTGCCCGAGTGATATTAGATCGCTCGGGCACTGCTTCTTTTAAGGCGGTGACGGTTCTGGTAGCTGAGGGTTTGATAGGTAGCGTGAGTGTGACTGTAGTGCCCTGATCGAGAGTGCTGCTGAGCGCAATCTGGCCTTGGTGGTTGTCGGTGATTACTTTGGCGATCGCCAGCCCTAACCCTGATCCCCCCGCGCTGCGGCTCCGGGCAGGGTCCACTCGGTAGAAGCGGTCGAAGATACGGCTGAGATCTTGAGGAGGTATGCCAATACCGGTATCTTCTATGGTGACGGTGACCTGGTTAGCGGGGGTTAAAAGGGCAACGGTTACCGCTCCCTCGGCAGTGTATTGGATAGCGTTGGCGATGAGATTTGTCAGCAGTCGGGTCAGCTGGTCGGGATCGCCCTGAATGAGCACATCTGTTGTCGGGGCATGGTAGGTCAGCGTCAGTGATTTTTCTTGGGCGATCGCCTGCTGTTCTTCTATAACGTCTGCCAGCAGCGTGGAGAGATTGATGTGATCGCGCCTGACCCGCACGAGCCCACTTTCCTGACGGGCTAAGAACAAAAGATCATCTACGAGTTTGCCGAGCCGACGAGTCAAGCGTTCGACGACTTCGAGCTGGCTGCGCTGAAACTGTTCGTCGGGATCGGCCAGCGCGACCTGGACATTGGTTTGGATGACGGCGATGGGATTGCGCAATTCGTGAGAGGCATCGGCGGTGAACTGCTTCAGCTGCTGGTAAGATTCTCGCACCGGGGCCATCGCCAGTCCCGAAAGTAGCCAGCCGATACAGGCGACTGTGACCAGCATGGCGCTAATGCCCAGTGCCAGATCGATAATCAGCTGACGGCTAGGTTTTGAAACTTCAAACCAGGGATGGCTGACGCGCAGGTAGCCTAGCAGCTGAGAGCCCGACTGGACACGCTGAGTGATCTGCCGCAAAACAATCCCGTCGGGTGGTGTCACGGTCTCCCCTTTGGGATTGACGTGTAGGGAAATGTTGTGCGGTCTGACGAAGGTCGTCCACACCAGTTCGCCAGCCGGGTTGAACCATTCGAGATCGATATGATCATCGTCGCTGGCTTCATCGTTGTTGCGAAAGCTTGCTTCGATATTGACTCGCTGGGTCGGTTCAAAGATGCCCTTGGCAGTGAGCAGTCCCTCTTGGTTGTGGGAACCAGGGATAGTTTCGATGATGAGCGATCGCTCCACAATTTCCACTACGTGATTGAGGGTATCGTCCACCCGTTCTACCAAGGTATTGCGCACATAGACATATACGCCGCTGGCAAAGAGCAGCAGCAAAACTGCGGTAACAATGGTGTACCAGAGGGCAAGGCGTCGGCGAGTAGTTTGGAACATGGGCGCGGGGATCGCGGGAAAAGGACGAAAGCGAGCTTCCGGAAGAGAAGAGGCGTGATCATTTGATCATATAATCTGCGCGTTGCTCCCTAACTGTCTCTATGATTAAT
>JBARVU010000299.1:0-8981 GCA_049646425.1 Phormidesmis sp.
CTTCAGCCCCGCGAGTGCGAGCAGTTCCTCGCCAAAGTCAACGATGTTTTGAAACCTGACGACTACTTTTTACTAGGTCTCGATCTTCAGAAGGAGACGTCTCTATTAGAAGCAGCCTACAATGATAGTCAGGGCATCACCGCTGCTTTCAATCTAAATATGCTACAGCATCTCAATCGACGCTTTAACGGCGATTTTGACATCACTCAGTTCTCTCATCGCGCTGCCTACGATCCAAACAAGGCTCAGATTGAGATGTACTTGAAGAGCTTGAAAGCGCAAACCGTTCATCTGCAAGCATTAGACTTCACCGTTCACTTTGAACAAGATGAATATTTGCTTAGCGAGATCTCTCGTAAATTCGACCTTCAAAAGATTTCGCAGGTACTCAATAAGCATCGGCTACCTGTGCTTAAAATGTTCACAGATCAGAGTCGATGGTTCGGGCTATTGCTGTGCCAGCGTACATAGCGTACGGTAGCCAGCTGGTTGAACGAAGTGGACATTGAATTCTAGGTGACCATCGGCTCCGAGCTAATAAAAGATTAGTTCAATCAGACTCAATGTTTCAAGGAGACTGGCAGCATGCGTCGAGGAGGAGGATTGTTCCTAGAATGGGCCGACATCAGAGCCCGGCCGAACAACTCAATGGCTTTCGCTACCATGACCACTGGCTGCGCAGTCGCCTGATTGCCTCCTTACTCAACGGCAGGTGGCCACTGCCTAAACCCACTCAAATAAACTGAGGGGGAACCAGGATTGATTCTCGCTCCTATCGGGGTTCGTCAGCGATCGCGTTTCCGTCTAAAACAACTCGGAAGTGATCATGGGCCTAATCCACCTGAGTAACGCGCACGGTGTAGAAGAGTAGCAGTTACCGAAACTGAAACCTGCCTCTCAAATGCTCGGTTAGTTTGTAGGCTAACAGGTGTTCTATACCCTGAAGTGATATAAGGCTGATATGTCAAAACATTTTCTAGCTCGTCCCTGGATTCGCTCGATAGCCCTAGCAACTCTGCTTCTAGCGCCCGTTGCTGGCGGTACCCTACTTTCCAAAGCCGTGATTGCCCAACCCCTGCACCAGATGTCTGAACGAACGCTCAGCGTGACGGGAGAAGGTACGCGCTCTATTCCAACTACGCTGACTCAGGTGAGATTGGGCGTTATGGTGGATGCCCCAACCGCCGCCGCTGCGCAGCAGCAGGCAGCCGAGCAGTCTACGGCAGTCGTTGAGTGGGTGCGATCGCAAAATGTCGAAAAGCTGGAAACCACCGGCATTTCGCTCTCTCCTCGCTACGACTACACCGAAAACAGGCAGGTGCTCAGAGGCTATCAGGCCACGAATACCATCAGCTTTAGAGCGCCGACAGAGCGGGCCGGTGCCATCATTGACGAAGCGGTCAACGTAGGCGCTACCCGAATTGACGGTGTCAGCTTTGTCGCTGAAGATGACGCCATTTCTGCTGCTCGTCAGCAAGCATTAGCATCAGCCGTCGAAGATGCGCAAGCACAGGCAGATACCGTACTTGCCGCCTTGGGACTATCGCGTCAGGAAGTTGTTAATGTCTCTATTGGTGCGCTCAGCGCGCCGCCGCCGAGTCCCGTCTTCGCCGAAGCCCGCGCTGTTTCAGCTGACAATGCCAGTACGCCGATCATCGGTCAGGAGCAAGAGATCACTGCCCAAGTGACGCTGTATATTCGCTACTAATCCTGCGCAGACAGGTCAGTCCATATACTGCATAACGTCTTCGGTTTCGTAGCGCACCTTCGCCAGATCAGCGTATTTATCATCTTCTGCGCGGTAGCCGGCTGCGCAAAGCACGGTAGCTGAATAGCCTTGATCTGGCAGACCCAATATCTCATCAAACTTCGCAGGCATAAATCCTTCCATCGGGCAGGTATCCACACCCAGCATGGCGGCGCTGTGTAAAAAGAAGCCCAGCGCAATATAAACCTGTTTGGCTGACCACTTGTCGGGCTGTAGCGGATAGGGAGGTTCTTTGAGATAGCCTTTGATCATGTTTTCAAGACCTTCAAGCTGATCTTTTGGCATCTGGCGGACTTCGGCCACGCGGTCGATGTAGGGGGCGACATCGCTGGCGTTGAGGTTAGTTTTGATCGCCAGCACCACTAAGTGGGAAGCCTCCACAACTTGAGATTGATCCCAGGCATGGGGGAGCAACTGCTGCCGCAAATCAGGATTGCGAATGACGAAAAACTTCCAGGGCTGCAACCCGAAAGAAGAAGGGGCCAGCACCAGGCTTTGCTCTAGCGCATACCAGACGTCGTCTGAAATTTTCTTACTGGGGTCAAACTTTTTGGTAGCATAGCGCCATTTGAGCTGCTGAAGAATTTGATCTGGCGTTAGGTCGAGCGTATCCATAGCGTATCCATATAGATATAAAGCAAAAAACTATTTCAACTATGGCAGATCTTCTATCTTCGTGACTCTTTTTGCCGGCAGCGACTGATCGCGAGCGGACGGTAGGGTCAGTCGACTAGCCGACCTCCCGGTTCCAAAGCGACGCCGTCACTGCCGAGATGCCTGTCTTGAGATGGCGACGAAAGGTGCTAAAGGGCAAATCCAGCGCTTCAGCCGCCTGTTCTTGAGTGGGCGCAGGCTGGAAATAAGTATGCTGTAAGGCGCGGTAGTACTTCGCCTGTTTGGGGGTTGCCTTGAGCCCATCAGCCGCTGCCAAAATCAAAGCCCGCAGAGCGTCGGTTCGATTTGACGGATTGGCTTCTGAGTCTCTGCAGGCTTGGGTAACAAGGCGCGATCGCACCAGCAAATTGTCGGCCAGTGCCGGTTGCGTAAACTTTTGCAGCGCAGATCGCACCGCCGCTTCAAAGTCAGGCTGACTCAGCACCACTACCGCTGTCTCTGCAGGCTCAGCCTCCGCCGAGGGCGTCATCTCGCGCTGGGCCAGGAGTGCCTGCCAAGCCGTCGGTGACACGACCCGCCAGTCATGGCCATACACGCCATAGGTGTGCTCTTCCACCGTAAAATCAGCCATTGGCAACCGCGTTAAGTCAGCGTAGGCAAACATCTCTGCCCAAGCTTCCGGCTGCGCACAGGCGAAAAAGGTAAAGGCCAAATTGCTAGCGGCGTGGTGCTGCTGCACAAACGTGATAAAAATCAGACTCTGGGTCGGCGAAACGGCTTGATAGGTCTCTTTGGCCATCCAAAAGCGAAACATTGCCGCCGCCTCACCCGACCGCAAAGGTGCGTGCTGCTGCAGATAGTTCCAGGCCAATAAGGTCGCCGGATCGCGCTCAATCGTTTCTGCGATCGCCTCACTCAGCGTCACCTTGCTGACGAAGCCCGCCGGCTGCTGCTGGGCATCTCGAAAAACCAGTATCCCTGCCGGCTGCTGCGCTATCCAATAAGCTGCCAGTGCCGCCGCCGCCTCGCCCTCCCAAGCTCTCACCATCGACAGCAGCTGAGGCACATCGTCAGCCCGCAATTCGGTGACAGTCAGGCTGCTGGTTTCCTGCCAGGTAAAGTTAGGGCGAATGGCCGAATTGTCTCGATGCAAGAAAATGTAGTCAAATAGGACACGATGCTGTTCAGCGCCCTGCGTTTTGCTGAGGCGATCGCTATAGTAAGCCCGCGCTCTCGCATGCAGAAGGGCATACCAGTCTGGCACCCGCCAGCGCATATCCGCGATCAGCACCGCTCGCACCGCATCGTGCGGAAACAGCCCTGCCGACTGCGACTCGACAAAAGACAGCTGCCTTAGCCAATCGAACAGATCGTGGCTATCGGGCTGATCGAGCAGATGTGACAGCAGCGACTCGCTCAGAGCCTGTACACAGGCGCAGGCTTCCAATGCCTGACGGTGGCGCGTACTGGGCACCTGTTCAACAAATTTTTCGAGCAGCAGCTTCACCAGATCGGGTGAGGTTGCCGGCTGAAAAGAAAACGGTTGGCCAGCCAGCTGGCCCTGGGCAAAAATGTCAGCCACCAGCGATAGCGCCAGCGGATGGCCATAGGTAAAGGCCAAAATGGCATCGTGCTGGGCAACAGGAACCTGTCGCTGATTCAGGTAGCGCTGACTTTCTTCGGGGCGAAAGTTACGCAGGGGCAAGGTCTCGATCACCGCCTGCCAACCTGCATCCGTTTGCCAATCAGCGGCAGGCGGCTGACGCCCGGCCAATACGACCAGCACCTGGTCAGGCAGCTGAGGCATAAAGCGCTGACGCAGCCAATCGTCCAGCGCCTGTAGCTGTTCATAGGTATCGATAAAGAGGACATACCGACCTGGCCCAGACGGATGCTCATACGGATGCCCAGACTGACTGAGCGTAGCCGCGATCGCCTCATAGACATCCGCCGTCGGCTCAATTCCTATTGCCGAACGCAGCGCACTCAAAAAAGAATCTGGTACCGCCTCAATCTGACGAGCATCGATCCGGGCATGGGGAACCGCTGTCACCTCGCAATGACGCATGAGGGCCTGTATCAGTGTGGTCTTACCAATGCCCCCTGGCCCAAAGATATGCCACAGGCAAACCGAGCGATCTTCGGCGAGCAAGACTTTTTGAAACTTGGATAATTCCGCAGCTCTGCCAATGAACTGCCGTGCTCTTTCCGCCTGCAATCGGGCTGCTAGGGTCGTTGCCATACTTCAGCTTGCTGCTATGTGTCTCTTCTCAGTTCATGACTATTAGCGTAGCGTCCCAGCGCTCAATTCCACCATTGATTTCGCGGACGATTCAGTAGTAAAACGCAGTTCCCGCCTAGGCTCGGAGCATAAAATTAGAGTCGGCATTCGAGACTTTTTCTGCGATGCCCGTCAAACTTGAGTGATTTTGGGGGTGATTTTGGCTCGCAATTACGATGTCCCAGTAAACTGAATAGCTAAGGTGGTGCAGGAAAATATGCTAGGACAGACACTTGCTGGACGCTACAAGCTCACGCGCATCTTAGGCGCTGGTGGATTTGGCCAAACCTATCTGGCGATAGACATTCAGCAGCATCATCGGCCTCAGTGTGTGGTCAAGCAGCTGAAGCCCGCCAGCCAAGATGCCAAGTTTTTGAGCGTAGCCCGGCGGCTGTTCGAGACTGAGGTTAAAACGTTAAAGCGGCTGGGCTCCCATCGGCATATTCCGAGTCTGATCGATTCTTTTGAAGAAGACAGCGAGTTTTATCTGGTTCAAGAATTTATTGACGGCCAGTCGCTGGAAGCGGAGATCAAGCAGGCGGGAAGGTTTACTGAGACTGAAGCGATCGCCCTCCTCAAAGATGTTCTACCGGTGCTCGGCTTCATCCACGACAACCACGTGGTACACCGCGACCTCAAGCCTGACAACCTGATTCGCCGCCAAGATACCGGTGAGATGGTGCTGATCGACTTTGGCGCTGTCAAGGAGATTCGCACGCGCGTGATTACCGGCGAGCAAACGTCGCTGACGATTGGCATTGGCACGCAGGGCTATACGCCGAGCGAACAGCTGTCGGGTAAGCCGTGCTACAGCAGCGATGTGTTTGCGCTGGGTATGACCGTCATTCATGCGTTGACGGGGCGATCGCCCACTGATCTGCCGGAAGCCTTAGGCAGCCTCGATCCCTGCTGGCAAGAGTACGCTGAAGTCAGCCCAGGACTGGCGGTCTTGCTCGGTAAAATGACTCGCCATTATATTTACCAGCGCTATCAGGGCGTGGAAGCGGTGCAGCACGATCTGGGCAGGTTAGCCGAACTACCGGCTGAAGCCCTCGCGGATGCCCACCCGGAAACAGCGCTGCCGACCGACCGACAAGAGCGGACTTCTATTTTGCGCTGGCGAATGGGCCAGCGGGCAAAAGTTTTGACGGTGGCGATCGCCACTGCGGCGACGAGCGCATTTGTTCTAGGCTTGCGTCAGGTCGGTGCTTTCATGCCCAGCGAGCTGGCCGTTCATGACAGCTTTGTCAATGGCCAAGCAGACATTGGCCCTGACCCACGGCTGCTGGTGGTAGAGGTTACAGAAGCAGGATTGCGATCGCTCTCTTTGACAACGCCCTCGGATGAATCTGTTGCTACTGTCATCAACAACTTGCAGACGCACCAGCCCGCTAGAATTGGTCTGGACTTACCGCGTGACCTGCCACACGAGCCGGGTAACGAAGCGCTACGACAAGGCTTAAAGTCGCCTAACGTCCTCACGATTACTCAACTTGGCACTGTTGGTAGCAGCGATACCATTCCACCACCACCAGGAATGCCCATCGAACAAATTAGCTTTACTAACACAATCGTTGACCCAGACTTTCGCGTGCGACGAGCGCTCATGTTGAGCTTTTTGGATGAATCCCCATTGTCTAGCAGTCAAAGGTTGGGCGATACGATGGGTAACGATTCAACAACGCCGGTTCAACAGCCGGTTCTCTCCTTGGGCGCTGACCTGGCGATTCGCTATCTTGAAACGTATCACAAAATTATTCCTGACGAGGGTGATATCTTGACCCTGAACGGCGTTCGCTTTGACCCCATCGGTGCTACCTTTGGCGGCTATCAGAGCATAGATGATGCTGGGTACCAGATGTTCATCCGCTATCGCTCTCCGAAAAATGTCGCTGCCCGTCTAGACTTTATTGACGTGCTAAACAACAACTTTGATCCGGCGTTGGTGAAAGACAAGCTGGTGTTGATTGGCTCTGCGGCAGGCAGCAGCCGCGACTTGTTTCTGTCGCCTTATAGTGCGGGCGATCGCCAGCTAATGCCCGGTGTAATCTTACAGGCGCAGGTGGCTAGCCAAATACTCTCAGCCGTGCTAGATGGAGACACCCTACCCTGGGGCTGGCCAGACTGGGCTGAAGTCGTCTGGATTGTGGCGCTGACTGGCATCGGTAGTACGCTGATGGTGCTCACTCAGCGAGGGCTGATCTTGATTGCGTTTGGGGTCAGCGGCCTGGTGATCACCTATGGGGTCAGCGCTGCCTGTTTCTTAGCAGGTGGCTGGGTACCTGTCGTCGCGCCAATGAGCGCCTTTTTTCTGTCAGCGGCGGGCGCGCGCATCAGCAAAAGCTATCAGCGCCGGTATTGGGAAGCAAGGCAGTAGGAGGCGACGGATGCCAACAGAAATAAGAAAGTGAAGCTTAGTTGCTGGTTTCCTCTAACCACTTCCCAAATTGTTCAACTGCCTGCTTTAACCGCTCAGATAGCTCTGGTATCGGCTGGGCTAATTCCAATACTTTTTCGCTACTCAAATCAAGGTTGTACAGATGGCGAACTCGGTGACGAAAGCGACGATACTCGTCCAGTTCTTGTAAGAGCGATCGCTCCCACAGCGGCGGACGTTCATACCCACCCGGTTCTGCTACTTGCTGCAACAGTTGCTGATGCCAGTTTTCGCCGGTTGGTAAGCCGCCGTCTAAAGTGACAACCACTCTTTCTGCCAAACGTTCGCAGCCAGTATAAAAATCCTCTATGTAGGATGCGAGCGCTGGTGTCACAATAATCTCGGCAACAGTATCGGCCTGAGCAATAACCTCAACCAGCGTATCGACCGTCTGCTGAATAGCGGCCAATTCATCTTTCAAACGCTGCTGCAGGGCCAGGTAAGTATTCTCAGGTATTGGTGTGGTTTGTAAAATGCGATCGCGAACCCGCTCATCTGCCCGCTCAACGGCTACTAAGTCAAACGGCAGCCAGCTTGGCACGATGGTAGTCTCTAAGCGATCGAAAGCCTTTAGCAGGTTGTCTGAGGGTATCCCTCGCACGGCCAGATCTAAATCAGAGCGATTGTGCCAGGGCGCATCGCCTCGTAAAGAGCCGAACACAATTACTTCCGTCGCTCCGAAATCTTGCTTCAATACGTGCGAACATTGCTCGGCAACCTTCCAGGCAGCTTGTCGCCTCTGCTCTGCCGAAGCAGGAAGCGTATTCAGCGTAGCGGGCATTAGAGACATCTGCGGAGTATGCGGCTGATTATGTCTGCAAATAAGCATCGACTTTATTGTATCCCGACTGCCTTGGGCGAACCATGAGATGACACAAGAACCCTAATACAATAGACTCAAGAATCGTTATCGCTAACCTATGACAGCAACTATCCCTTCCCACCTGTCAAAATACGAACCCGATGACCTGGAGCGTATTTTTAATCGCCTGGTTCAGTCAGTGCTATCAGAAACGCGATCAGAGTCTTCCACTCACCGGATTGCGATTCACCCCGCCTATCAGCAGATTATCGGTCTGGGGCAACCGGCGGTACCCCTGCTATTGAGAGAAGTTGAAAGGCGTTCTGGTCGTTGGTTTTGGGCTTTGAAGTCCATCAGTCGGGAAGATCCTGTGCCTGCGGGCGATCACGGCAGAACGAAAAAAATGATCGATGCTTGGTTGGCTTGGGGAAAGCAGAAAGGCTATCAATGGTAGGCAATAGCGCTTGGAATGCTTACACCAAAGAGCACTTGGAGCAGCAGTTTCCCAACTTAGCCCATGAAGGCTACACCATCACCAGTCCAGACACCATTGAATATGTTTCTCGGGCAGCACAAATCCTTTGCTTTGCCCAGGCAGCTTGCCTCCTTTGCTCTGCCGAAGCTGGAATCGTATTCAGCGTAGCGGGCATTAGAGACATCGTTGGACTAGGCCGCTGATATGGCCGAAAGCAAGCATTAACTTTATTATATCCCGGCTTAAACGCCACCGATTTGAGCAGTGTTGAGAAAATTGTTTGCTGAGCATTGGCTGTCAGACTGTATGTTCAATCCAGATTACAGGGTGTTCGCATTGACTTACTAGACCTCGCCACTGTTGAAAGACTTCGAGAGAAGTAGTATTCAAAATTTCATAATGACCAGCGACAGCCTGATGGGTTTCTTTACATCCATATTTGTAGAGCTTAAAAATATAGTCCAGATCTGATTCTGAGAGACTGTATTGAATTTTGTGTAAGCGGTCTAGAATCCTATCAATCCAGGAGACCGCCCCATGGCTCGTAAGAAAAAAGAACCGAACCGCGTCGATGACCTACTAGACGAACTGCTCGAAGACTGT
>JBARVU010000300.1:0-6326 GCA_049646425.1 Phormidesmis sp.
TCCTAGCCGTGTAAAGCCTGCGTAGAGTACGAGCGCTAATACTCACTTCTTAAATCGAGCGCTAATACTCACTTCTTAAATGCTGTCATCCTGCTAGTCTGCCGATAAGTTGATGACAAGTTTGTAATTTTTCCCAATTCCCAAGCTGACTTCTAGAAAGCACCCAACTTCTCTGTAAGAAAAATGATAAGGTTGAGCGCAACTACTGCTCAATGAGTTTGGTAATTGTCTAGATTGCCCTATGCACAAGGATTCTCGATAGTTTGTTCAACCTGAACTAATTACAGCCTGAACGAAAAAACTGTCGATTCTCATGCGTAGGGTAGGTTTCTCGACTCTCCACTAAACCCCTTGAGCGAATTGTCTTCTCTTCTTGAAATTGCACGAGGTTTGGTATGAAAAAGTGGGCTTTGATAGTTGCTGTGGGTATGGGCATTTTGCCTTTGGCTGCCTGCGGAGCACCCGGCGGCGGCGATGATGTCGCTCAGAGTGATGGTGAAGAAGGTGCTGTATCTGCTAGCGGTAGCCGTTTGCAAACCGTGCTGGATCGCGGCACGCTAGTCTGCGGCGTAGAAGGCAGTATTCCTGGTTTTAGCTTTGTCGAAGGCGGCGAGTACTCCGGGTTAGATGTCGATACCTGCAAGGCGGTCGCCGCTGCTCTATTTGACGATCCAGAAGCCGTAGAGTTTCGCGATTTGGACTCTACCGAGCGCTTTGAAGCGCTCAAGGGCGGCGAGGTAGACATGCTCGCTCGTAACACGACCTGGACGATCAGCCGCGACACATCTGTCGGGATGGAATTTGCACCGACGACTTTTTTCGATGGTCAAGGGATGCTGGTACGCGCAGACTCTGGCATTACCGGCCTAGAAGGCTTTGAAGGTAAGTCGGTCTGTGTAGAGACAGGTACGACAACTGAGCTGAACCTGACTGACCAGATGCGCCAGTTGGGTGTCACCTTTGAGCCCCAGACCTTCCAGGATGCGGATGCAGCCTACGCTGCCTACGATGCCGGTAGTTGCGAGGGCATGACGTCTGACAAATCTCAGCTTGTGGCTCGCCGCAGTACGCTGAGCAACTCTGAAGAGCACGAACTGCTTGATGTGACGATGTCCAAAGAGCCGCTGGGGCCAGTGACCGTCAACAACGACTCTGCCTGGTTTGACACCGTTAAGTGGGTGACCTACGCGCTCATTGAAGCAGAAGAACTCGGGCTGACCTCTGAAAATATCGGAGACGCCGCTTCTAGCGAAGATCCTAACGTTTTGCGCTTTGTTGGCGCTGAGGGCACACTGGGCGAAGATATGGGCCTGCCTAACGACTTTGCAGCGCGGGCAGTTGCGGCCGTCGGTAACTACGGTGAAATCTACGAGCGTAACTTGGGCGCAGGCTCTCAGTTCGATTTGCCTCGGGGTCAAAACGCTCAGTGGAGCGATGGTGGTCTGATGTACGCTCCGCCGTTCCGCTAAGGTGATCCATGCATGGGAATAGAGTGATTGCCTGCTGACCTGACTCTCAGAGGGTGATTCATTCCTAAAGTTGTTCACTTGCTTTAAAGAGCGCAGATCGCTGACCCGTTCAGCCGCCTGCGCTCTTTTTGTATCTGTTAAATTAGATGACAACCTGAGTCCCAATCTTCTATATCGGCTCAAAGGGTTGCCGTTAAAGGCTTATGATAGACAAACATAAATTGCACCGCTGATCGAATAGGTCGGTAGATTGTAAAAATGCAGACCGAATCAGCCTCGTCATCCTGGCATAGTGGGAAAACACCGGGCGCATGAGCAAGCGTTGCCTTGGCTGCAAGGCATATCGATAAAAACAAAAAAACTATGGCAAGAACCCCTTCTAGATCTGCCTCTGGCCTGCAAGCAATACTGCGGGACGCACGGTTCTGGCAGATAGCCCTTCAGGTGATTTTGGTAGTGGTCGTAGCGGCCGTCTTCTCCTATCTGTCTGGCAATCTCAGTCGCAATATGGCCCGTAGCGGCATCGAATTTGGGTTTGGATTCTTTAAGAACCCAGCAAGCTTTGCCATCGGCGAAGATCTGCTGAACTATCGCGCTCAAGATTCTTACACAAAGGTCATTCAGACCGGTATTGTCAACTCTTTACGACTGGTCGCCGCTGGAGTAATTACAGCGACGATAGTTGGCGTAGCGGCTGGAGTGGCTAGTTTTTCTGACAATTGGCTGCTGCACAAGATCAGTCGGGCCTACGTGGGGCTAGTGCGAAATGTGCCGCTGCTGCTGCAGCTGTTCTTTTGGTATTTTGCAGTTTTTCTAGCTGCACCTAGAAGAGAAAATCAGATTGTGTTTCCCAGTCAGGACAGATCCTGGCTGGTGATCAACAACAACAATGTGGGTTTGGTGGGGCCAGGACTGCCGGATGAGGTCTGGGTAGGTCTAATGCTGGTGGCCTTGTCGATGCTGTTGTTTGGCCTGCTGTGGCGTGCGGTCAGCGCGTTTATTGAGGGGCGCTTCGCGGCAGGGCTGTCCGGCTGGGTTGCGCGGATCGGAAACGCCTTGCTAATCGCAGGGGTATTGGTCGTAAATTATTACCTGCTGCTGAGTAATTCCGCAGAGGACAGGCTGTTTTTCAAAGGGGGACTGCTGGCGCTGTTTACCAACCCATCAGGGCTGTGGATAGTGGCGCTGGTGGTAATGGCGATCGCGATTGCGGTGCTCTGGAGAATGCGGCTAAAAGCCATGCTAGAGGCTGGGTTAGATGGCAAGGCATATGTGATCGGGATGGGGGTGATAGCGATCGCCATGGTGGCCATCGTGATCTTTGCCTTTAATTGGACGCCGCCAACGGTGGGAGAAGGGGGCGGGGTCACCGGCGGGATGGAAATCTCGACAAGATATGCTGCTGCGCTGACTGGTCTCACCTTTTACACAGGTGCTTTTATCGCTGAGATCGTGCGGGCGGGGATTCAGTCGGTTTCACGAGGTCAGTGGGAGGCCGCTCGCTCCGTGGGGTTGAGCAATGGCAAGGCGATGCGGTTAGTGGTCTTTCCGCAGTCGCTGCGGGTAATCATTCCGCCTTTAAACAGCGAGTTTGCCAACCTGGCGAAAAACTCCAGTCTGGCCTTTGCGGTCGGCTATCCCGATCTGTATGCAGTTGCGAACACCACCTTTAACCAAACGGGCCGGCCAATTGAAGTCTTCCTGGTGATGATGGCAACCTACTTAACGCTCAACCTGCTGATTTCTCTCAATATGAACCAGCTCAACAATGCCGTCCAATTCAAGGAGCGCTAAGCCATGACCACGACAAGCTCAAGGCCGATAGAACGCGGCGCTCCGAGAGTTCAAAAACCTGGCCCGATCGCCTGGACTCGCAAGCATTTATTCAATAGCTGGGCCAATGGCATTTTGACAGTCGTGCTGATCGTCGTCTTGGGCGCAGCGCTCTTTAATATGCTGTTTTGGGCCCTTACCCAGGCCAATTGGTCTGTGGTAGCCGAAAATTTCGGCAACTTTATGACGGGCCTTTATCCGCCTGCGTCCTACTGGCGGATCTGGTCTGTGCTGGGCATTATCATGGCACTGGCGGGGCTGAGCTGGGGGGTGCTGGCGCGAAGCCAGAAGCAGCTATTTAGCCGCAGTGTGCTGGTTGGGCTGGGGGCGATCGCCCTGTTTTTCATTGTTGTTCCCATGACCCGGCCCTACCTGCTCTACATCCTCGGTGGGCTGTTGCTGCTAGCCGCTGGGGCAGTGGCCGGTCGGGCGTTTGGGCGCAGTGTTTCGGGCGCTGCTAAATGGATTTCAGCAGCCTGGTTTGTCTCTTACTTCATCGCGCTTTATCTGCTTGGCGGCGGCCCCTTTTTCGGCCGGGGAACGATTAGCCCTAGCTTGTTCTATAGCATCATCATCATGCTCGGCGGCAGCATCGTCGCCGGGTGGCAGCTAGCGCAGCGAGTCTCTGTGCCCCAAATACCGGCGTGGATTAGCAAAGTCATTTTGTTTCTGGTGGGCTTTATTGTGGTCTATCAGGTGCTGTGGCGACTGCCCTACGCCCTTGGGTTGGATTTTGGCCTTAAAAATATTTCGACCAATAGCTGGGGCGGGTTGACCCTAACGCTGCTGCTGGCGGTCAGCGGGATTGCGCTGTGCTTTCCAGCAGGCGTACTGTTAGCGCTGGGGCGGCAGAGTAAGCTGCCTATCGTCAAAGCGTTGTCGGTCGCCTATATTGAGCTGATTCGGGGGGTGCCGCTGATCTCTATTCTGTTTATGGGGCAGGTGCTGATTCCGCTGTTTTTACCAGAGGGTGTGCGTCCTGATCGAGTTGTGCGGGCGATTATTGGCCTGACCATCTTTAGCGCTGCCTACCTGGCTGAGAATGTGCGAGCCGGGTTGCAGGCAGTCCCTCGGGGACAGGCCGAAGCAGCGCAGTCTTTGGGCTTGAACAAGCCGCTGACCACCGCTTTGATTGTCATGCCGCAAGCGCTCAAGACCGCGATTCCGGCGATTGTAGGGCAGTTTATTAGTCTGTTTCAAGATACGACGCTGTTGGGCATTGTGGGGCTGGTAGAATTGCTGGGCATTACTCAGAACCTGTTGGCAAGTCCTAAGTATCTGGGCGATTATAAAGAGGCTTACATCTTTATTGCGGCTATTTACTGGATCTTCTGCTACGCCATGAGCTATGGCAGTCGCAAGATCGAGTCGGCGCTGAACACCGACCTGCGGTAGGCTAACGCCTGCGGCGACGCTGGGCGTTGGCTTTGCCAGCCCTTTGGGCTTACGGCTGCGCTCAGCCTACATCTTTTTTGCTTTTTATCCTGAGAGGAACCTCACTCATGACTCAGCCCGAAATACAAGTACCGGTAACCTCTGATCATTCTGTGGGGTCTGAGGCGGTGATTGTCGCAAAGGACGTACAGAAGTGGTACGACAACGGCTTTCATGTGCTCAAAGGGGTGAGCATGAATGTGTACAAGGGTGAAGTGGTGGTCGTGATGGGGCCGTCGGGCTCGGGTAAATCGACTTTTATTCGTACGTTTAATGCGCTGGAGCCCTATCAGCAGGGCAGTATCGAAATCGACGGGGTGCGGATCGCCAATGACCTCAAAGACATTGAGGCGGTGCGCCGTGAGGTGGGCATGGTGTTTCAGCAGTTCAATCTATTCCCTCATTTGACGGTGCAGCAGAACGTGACGCTAGCGCCGATTTGGGTGCGTAGGTGGCCTAAGGCCAAAGCTGAAGAAATTGCTCTGCGCCTGTTAGACCGGGTAGGGATTGCTGAGCAGGCCAATAAGTTCCCTGGGCAGCTGTCGGGGGGGCAGCAGCAGCGGGTAGCGATCGCCCGCTCTCTGGCTATGCAGCCCAAAGTCATGCTGTTCGACGAACCCACGTCTGCCCTCGACCCTGAGATGGTGCGCGAAGTGCTCGATGTAATGCGCAACCTGGCCAAAGACGGCATGACCATGGTCTGTGTGACGCACGAAGTGGGCTTTGCCCGAGAAGTGGCCGACCGAGTAGTGCTGATGGACGGCGGCGTGCTGGTAGAAGAGAATACGCCCGACGCCTTTTTCAACAATCCGACCGAAGAGAGAAGCAAAGCATTTTTGTCACAGATCCTGTAGCCGCAAATTCTACAAGAGAGACTTTCGACACGATTTTAACCGGCTTCAGCTTTTGCGAGCAGCGGCGCAGCTTTAAGCAACGTCTTTGTATAGGGATGGGCCGGGGCGCTGAAGATTTGCTCAGTGAAGCCAATTTCAACGAGTTTGCCATTGTTCATAACGGCAATGCGATCGCACAGATACTTCGCCACCCACAGATCGTGCGTAATAAATAAATAGGTCAGTTCCAGCTCATCCTTTAAATCCAGCATCAGCTCTAACACCTGGGCCTGGATGCTGGCATCGAGCATGCTCACTGGCTCATCGCAAATGACCAGCTTGGGCCGGGTGATCAGAGCGCGGGCGATCGCCACTCGCTGCTGCTGCCCGCCCGAAATATCGCCAGGATAGCGATTGTAGTAAGCTTCGACTGGCGTCAGGTCAACCCGCTCCAGCATTGTCTTGACCTGACGCTCGGCCTCAGCGTGGGTGGCTAACCTATGAATCAGCAGCGGATCCGCGATGCCCCTGCCGATAGTCATCATCGGGTTCAAGCAGGCGAAGGGATCTTGGAAGATCATTTGAATATCGCGGCGGCGGGTCTGCAGCGCTGAGCGCGATAGGCCGCTGAAGTCGATGTTCTGAAACTGAATTTGACCCGAAGTCGGCTCTACAATCCGCAAAAGCGTCCGTGAGAGCGTACTTTTGCCGCAGCCCGATTCTCCGACGAGGCCCAAGATCTCACCGGGATACAGGT
>JBARVU010000301.1:0-42049 GCA_049646425.1 Phormidesmis sp.
AGGATACTCAGCGCCAAGGCGAAACGGGCAGGCACCGGATTGGGCTGGGCTTTGCTAGGCGCGTTCATTGAACCCGTCTCAGCAGGAGTCTCAACAACCTTTGATACTGACGCAGACTGCTTTGCCCGCCCCCACCTCAGGGCCAGACTCGTCAGTGCTGCGAGGCCGACGAATACCGTGACTGGGAAATACCGGATCAGCGAGCCCAGCATTTGCTCATAGCCTGCTTTCGCCTGCAAGATCTGAGTCTTGAGCGTAGACTCTTCGACGATTTGAATGGCATGAATACCTAGCGGATGGCCGTAAATGCTGTTGTTAAGCGCAAAAAATACGCCAACCATAGCGATCATTGCGCCAACAAGCAGGGCCGCTTTGGTGAAGGTGAGTGGAATGGACAGCCGCCAGCGAGGAAACCACCAGCCGACTGCCGCCAGCAAACTCACAGCTGCGACCAGGCACAAGAACTCCGGGCGAAACCAAACCGATAGCCCGATCAGAATGCCGCTGATGATTGCCTGACGACGCGACAGCAGCGGCCTCCCCGGAAACAACAGCGTACTTACGCCCCAAAACGCCAGCGCCACCGCCAGCGTATGCTCCCAGTACATGCCGCCATACAGGCTGAGCGGCGAAGCAAAAATCAGGCTGACTAAGCCGATACAAAGCGGGCCGAGCCCCCAACCTGCTCGGCGGCCAATTTGCCAGAATCGGCCCCAAACTGTCCATAGCGAGACGAGCGGGATCAGGTAGAGACCGCGATCGCCAAACAGCGCATAAAAAGGCGCACTCACCAGCGGAAAGGTATAGGGAAAGGTAATGAAGTGCTTTGCGCTCACTTCGTATACAAAGGGTGGCTGAAAAGGATACAGCCCCTGTTGCCACAGGCTCTCTACCCAGTCAGCCACAGGCAGACGTAGGGAGATATCCAATGGGAAATTGCCTGCGGATAGCTGCTGGGCAATTTGCTGAGCGAGCAGTGCCTTGAGCCCGCCGTCGCCGCTAAAGACGACGCCATTTTGCGAGAACCTTTGCAGCCATAGGGTGAGCAAAATGCCGATGAGGATAATCGTGCCGGGTAAAAGTGCGGCTGAGAAATGCGATGGGTAAGGCTTGCGGCGAGTAGGGGTTGGCGAGACGGGGGAAGTGGCCATGGCATTAGCGCGGGTTTCTTCGTCGAATTCTACAGGGCTGGCGGGCTGGCGTCAGTGTTGGCAAGAAGCGATCGCACGTTCTTTAACTGAGCGCTTTGCTAAGAACAAATAGAGTTGTTTACACAGCTATAGTCCCCTGAAATCTTGAGAATGTTTGTGTAACGCTCAAACTTTCGCTGTCAGAGACCATTCTTTGAAGGAAATATCCGTAAGTGGAGTGTTGCCAGTGGGCTCTCCCTTTCCTGGCATGAATCCGTATTTGGAAAATCCTGCGACTTGGTCAAATCTCCACAGTCGTCTGATTGTCGCACTCGCCAATCTACGCGGCCCAAAAATTCGACCAAAGTACCGGGTGGCCGTCGCCGTTACTATGCCAATGCCTGATATTGTGCGGCATCGTTGTTTAGAAATTCACAGCTTGCGTACTAGCGATGTGATTACGGTAATTGAGATTTTGTCACCCGTTAATAAGCGAGGGGCAGGGCGTCAAAAGTACAAGAGTAAGCGCCTGGAGATCTTAGAGAGTCAGACACACTTAGTCGAAATCGACTTGCTCCATGAGGAAAAGCCCATACCGGTGCTGGACTCTGAGCAGACAAGCTACTATCGAGTGTTGGTGAGCGAGCGCAGCACCCGACCTCAAGCGCAGCTCTATTCCTTTGATTTGCAGCAGTCCATACCGCCCTTTCAGGTGCCGCTGCAAACGGAAGATCAGGCGATCACAGTCAATCTCAAGCCGCTACTAGAAGAAATTTACGAGCTTTCTGGCTACGATTTAGACATTGACTACAGTCAGGATCCGGTGCCCAAGTGGTCGGCATCCGAGCTGACATGGATTGACGAGCTGCTGAAAGCCCAGAAATTAAGATAGAGAAGACAGGTCGTCTGTGAATATTAATAATGACAAGGCACGATAGAAAAACAAGTCAAAAATTGACGTTTAAGGGAAAGCCTTGCTACGAGACGTAAGCGTCTAAAGATATCGCAGTGTCTGGAAAAGCCTTGAGCAATTTTCGGTCGTTAGTGACGAGGTTGATATCTAACTGCTGTGCCAGCGCAACGAATTCACAGTCGTAGGCAGAACAACTGCTAGCACTCGCAAGCTGCATAACTTCTACGGATGAGACTTGATACTGACCATTCCCCAGTAATGCTTCAGCCAACTTGAGAACCGACAGAGCCTGATTCAGCGACATCCATTCTTTGCGCAGGTACAAACTCAACACATTTCTAAATTCACTGAGCCATAGAATTGGAGCCACCCATGCCGAATCTTGGGAAAGCAATGCCTCGGCTTGGTGAGATCCTTCACCATTGATATAGAGATACACGATGATATTGGTATCGACGACAATCACGGTCTATCCTGCCGTTTGGCTTCGTTGAGCTGCTCGTCAGTTAGCAGATGGCCAGCCGTCGCTAACCGGAGCTGTTGGGCTAATCCTACATGCTCCTTCACATCGATTTTGTGAGTCTCAAGCACACGCTCTACGCAGTAGATAATTTCACTGTTTAGACTTCG
This sequence comes from Phormidesmis sp., assembly GCA_049646425.1. Classification (GTDB taxonomy): domain Bacteria; phylum Cyanobacteriota; class Cyanobacteriia; order Phormidesmidales; family Phormidesmidaceae; genus Phormidesmis. Next base: position 2,674 of record JBARVU010000301.1, read on the forward strand.
ATGACTGAGACGCGCGGCTGCTTTCAGCTTTTCATAGAGAGGGTCAGGGATGTTCTTTAAGGTGATAGTCGGCATGGATAATCATAAAATACACCAATCTGGTTTTATTATGGTTTCATTGCTGTGAGTAGGTCAAGTTCAATCTCGATAACTGAGGAGAACGGTTCAAGCTTTACGTGTAAAGCTGCCGAAGCTGGGTAACGGCTGCAATTTCATCCTCTTTAGCCGCCTTTAGAAAGGTGTAAAGCTGAGCTTTCTCTACAGTAGGAAATGTTGGGCTACTCCCTACTTCCATATAGACTCCAGCCTGAAACTGATAGATTCGCCACACTTTTCCGTTAAATCGCCAAAACTCAGGGACGCCTAAGCTGGCATAAAACTGGTTTTTGCGAATATCGGTATGAGTGATGTCTACTTCCACGACCAAATCGGGCGGCGGATCGGTGGCAAAATCTACATTGCGCCCTTTAACCAAAGGCTGATTTTGAATGTAGTAAGCGTTATCTGGCTCTGCGCCCTTCTTCAGATGAGGATAGTTCATAGTGGTAGAGCCCATCGTCTTGATGCGCAGTCCGAACAGCTCAACCAGGGTCAGAATAAAGCGCTCAATCAACCGCCCCGAAAATTCATGGTCTTCAAGCGGCATCGTGATTTCTAGCAATCCATCGTCGTAGGTGAGCCGGGCTCCTCGGGGTTGAGGCAACGCATTTAGAACCTGAAGATAATCGTCCCAACTCAGCCCACGTAAAGCAACCCGCTTTTCACCAACCGGTGCTTTTACTTCAGCTTGAGGCTCAGGAGCGGCAATAATCATCAGACAAGCACAGTCTAAACGTCTCTCCCGCTCATTCTATCGGAGTCTGCCGGATGCCTTCAGCCCAAACGGTAGCCAAAGCCACGAACGGTTTTGAGGTATTTTGGCGAGCTGGGGGTTTCTTCGAGCTTTTCGCGTAGCCAGCGGATATGGACGTCTACGGTTTTGTTGTCGCCCATGAAGTCGTAGCCCCAGACCTGGTCGATAATTTGGTCACGTGACCAGACGCGCTTGGGCTGAGAGATCAGCAGCTCTAGAATTTTGAATTCTTTGGGGGAAAGGTTGACTTCTTCACCCGATAAAAATACCTGGCACTCCTCGATATGGAGTGCAATTTCTTCAAATTTGAGAATGGTTGCGTCATCTTGCTTGGCCTGAGACTGGTAGCGCCTGAGCAAAGCACGGCAGCGGGCAATCAGCTCTCTCATGCCAAAAGGCTTGGTCAGATAGTCATCTGCACCGACTTCTAGGCCAACGACGCGATCTGTCTCGGTGCCTTTAGCACTCAAAATTAATATCGGTACGTCCATTCCCTGGTGGCGAACCAACCGGCAGAGATCCAGACCGTTCATGCCGGGCAGCATCAGGTCTAAAACGACCAGGCTGATGTCAGCGATCGCCCCCCTCCCTCGATCCGGCGTCCCTAACAGCATCTCTAGCGCACTCTGACCATCCTCTGCGACAAAGACTTCAAACCCTTCATCGGCCAGAGACAGTGCCACGGTCTCGCGAATGAGCGCCTCGTCTTCTACCAGTAAAACTTTGCCTAATCCAATCCGAACATCTGCCTGAAGCGGTGCCGACTTTAGAGAAGCCATGTGAATCCTGCGTGTCTTCACCGAGATTTTATCAGGGTTTTCTACTGGTTGTGCAAATCATTTTTCTAGCCTATCTGTACTTTACATAGACTAAACGGCAACAAAGTTTACTAACTTTCCTGGAACGACAATCACCTTTTTGATCGTTTTGCCTTCCAGATAGCGCTGGGCGACTTCTGACTCGCGGGCGTAGCTCTCCAAGGCGGATTTATCTGCCCCAGCAGGCACCTGCAAAGTGCCTCGAGTTTTGCCCATAATCTGCACCACCAGCGTGATTTCATCGGCCACGAGCGCAGCCGGATCGACTGTTGGCCAGGGCTGCCGGTGTACTGAGCCACCTTCGTGAGTCAGGTGAGACCATAGCTCGTCGGCAATGTGAGGCGCAAACGGCGCCAGCAATTTCACCAGGGCGCAAATGCCCTCAGCAAAGGCGGGCGAAGTTTTGTCCTCAGCGTCGTTCAGGGCGTTGCTCAGCTTCATCAGCTCGGAGACGGCGGTATTGAACTGATAGTCGCCGTCGATGTCTTCGGTAATGGCTTCAATGGCCGTATGAGTAGCGCGGCGCAAGGTTTTGTCAGCCTTGCTAAGTGAATCTTGCTGGAGGCTGTCAGTTGCTTTGACGGCGCTAATCCCTTCGGACTGAGCAAATTCAATCACGGCTCGCCACACTCGGTTGAGAAAACGATACTGCCCTTCGACATCGGCATCGTCCCATTCCAGATCCTTCTCGGGCGGTGCCTTGAAAAGGATGAACATGCGAGCAGTGTCGGCCCCATATTTTGCCAGCACTTGCGCAGGCGGGACGCCATTGAACTTGGACTTTGACATTTTCTCGTACGACATGTGCAAAGCTTTGCCGGTTTCAGGGTCGGTAGGATTGTCCAAGTCGGCAATGTCGGTCGGCGCGATGAACCGATCCTCAGCATTTTTGTAGGTGATGGCCTGCACCATGCCCTGAGTGAGCAGGCGCTGAAAAGGCTCATCAAAGTTCAAAAAGCCGCGATCCCTGAGCACTTTGGTAAAAAAGCGGGAATAGAGCAAGTGCAAAATCGCGTGCTCAATGCCGCCTACATACTGATCGACCGGCAGCCAGTCGTTAAGGCGTTCAGGTGCAAAAATGGCGTCTTCATTATTGGCGTCGGCATAGCGCAAAAAGTACCAGGACGAGTCGAGAAAGGTGTCCATGGTGTCGGTTTCGCGTTTGGCCTCGGCGCGGCAATTCGGGCAGGGCACGTTTACCCAGTCGGCCATTTTAGACAGGGGCGATGCGCCTTTGCCGGTGAACTCTACATTCTCGGGTAGCTTTACGGGCAGATCTTGCTCGGGCACGGGGACGGTGCCGCACTGCGGGCAGTGAATGATCGGAATGGGCGCGCCCCAGTAGCGCTGTCGGGAGACGAGCCAGTCGCGCAGGCGGTAGTTGGTGGTGCCCTGGCCGAGAGATTTTTCTTCGAGATAGGCGATCGCCCGCTCCACACTCTCCCCCTCTCCTTTGCCAGTGGCCACGCCATCCAATGGCCCAGAGTGCACCATTACGCCCGCCCCGGCGTAGGCGCCTGCCATCGCCTCTCCGTCTAGCGTCTCGCCTTCCGGCTGAATCACCGTCTTAATCGGCAGCTCGAACTTACGGGCAAATTCAAAGTCTCTTTGGTCATGGGCAGGCACAGCCATAATCGCCCCGGTGCCGTAGTCCATCATCACGTAGTCGGCTGTCCAAACCGGAATTTTCTCACCGTTGACCGGGTTAATCGCATCGCTGCCTGTCCAGACACCGGTTTTCTCTCTGCCTTCGGCGGTACGGTCAATCGTGCTGAGGTTGGCAGCAGCTTCCTGATAGGCTTTGACGGCTTCAGCCTGCGCTGCAGTCGTGAGCGAATCCATCAGCGGATGCTCCGGTGAAACCACCATAAAGGTTGCACCCCAGAGCGTATCTGGGCGCGTGGTGTAGATAACAAGGTCGCCACCCGCTTCTGTCTTAAAGGTGACCTGAGCCCCAGTAGACTTGCCAATCCAGTTGGCCTGCATCGTCTTTACGCGCTCTGGCCAGCCGGAGAGCTGATCTAAGTCGTTCAGCAACTGTTCGGCATAGTCCGTAATCTTGAAGAACCATTGGCGCAACAATTTACGCTCTACCTTCGCGCCAGACCGCCAGGAACGTCCCTCATTGTCTACCTGTTCATTAGCGAGTACGGTTTGATCAATTGGATCCCAGTTAACGGCGGCTTCCTTCTGGTAGGCCAACCCTGCCTCGAAAAACTGCAAAAAGATCCACTGCGTCCAGCGGTAGTAGTTGGGTAAACAGGTGGCAACTTCCCGGTTCCAGTCGTATGAAAGCCCGAGCCTCTTGAGCTGCTCGCGCATCTGGGCAATGTTTTCTAGCGTCCACTCTGCGGGGGGGACACCGCGCTGAATAGCAGCATTTTCAGCCGGTAGGCCAAAGGCATCCCAACCCATCGGGTGCAGCACCCGGTAGCCCTGCATTCGCCGAACGCGGGCAATCACATCGGTAATGGTGTAGTTGCGCACATGACCCATGTGCAGGTCGCCCGACGGATAGGGGAACATGGAGAGGGCATAGAACTTTTTAACGCCATCTACGGCCTCTTCAGGCGTTTTGTTCAGTTCATTGTCGGCCCAGTACTTTTGCCATTTGGCTTCAATGTCTGCTGGGCTGTATCGCAATTCCACGCCGTTTGTATCCCCGTTTGAACGATTGGTATCAACTAATAGACTGTATTTTAGTGGGCGAATCGAAGTTTAAATGTACCTTATTAAAACGAAAGGACGTACCCTAAGGAATTTCTAGGGAGTATGGGTAGTTTTGACACTGATTGCGAACTGGGTGTCTTTGTTTACGGCACCCTCAAGCCCGGTGGGCGCTATCATCGGCGGTACTGCGCTCAGTTTCTGACAGCTGCGCTGCCCGCCCAGGTCAAAGGCGAGCTGTACGATTTTCCGCAGCTTGGCTATCCGGCGCTAACGCCCGGTGATGACTGGGTGCAGGGCTATTTGCTCAGGTTTTGCCAAACGGCGGCTGTCTGCGCAGATATTCTGCATCGGTTAGATGCGCTGGAAGGGTACGTGGCTGATAAAGTAGCTGGCAGCGATGATGACTATCATCGCTGCCAGCTACAGATATTTGACTCAGGCTATGAGCTTTTACAGACAGCCTGGGTCTATCGGATGAGCCAAGCTCAGGTACGTCAACAGGGCGGCGTTTACTTACCTGATGGGAACTGGCCGGTTAGCTATTGATTAATGCTCTGGCACGCGCTGAGAGCTTTTCTGCGGTCAGCCCGTTGAAGTCAAAGAGCTGAGTAGCGCTAGCCGCTGTTTCGCCGCGCTTCCAGGCCATCACATCGCGTGGCAGCGAGCTGCGCAGCATCAGCGGTTCGACCGTAGCACTAGAGCCGCCGGTTACACCAATCAGAGCATCGCCGTCGAACAGATCTGCAAAGTCAGCGTCGCTCAGAAAGCCGTCGTCGGCCTCTGAGCAGCTTTCCCAGGCCACATCGCTGGGCCGGTAAAGCCGCCGGGGGCTGACAATGGCGACAATTTTAGAGCCAATACCCTGCTCGTTTAAGTCTCTGGCGGCATCAATCACCGGAATCAGCATCATGTCGCCGATAACGCCGAATACGACCGTTTTGTCGCCGGGGGTTTCCTGCAGGAGAATAGCTCCTTTTTCTAAGGCTTCGCGGGTTTGCGCAAAGGTGGTGCGAATGGGAAGCGGAGATTTGCTGGCGGTGATGGTGATGCCTTTGTTTTTGGTGGCGATCGCCCAGTCATAGCAAACCTGAATGCTATTAGCATCTATTGGAAACAGCGGAAAAATGTTGCCGTTGCGCATCATCGCCGCAAAGTAGTTCTCAATTTCCGGGCGCTGATGCGTCCAGCCGTTGCGCCCCTGCTCCAGCGCGCCAGCGGTAAAGAGACAGACGGTAGACGGCGTAGGCCGACGCAGCTCAGCCATGGCCTGAGTCGTGGTTTGCCAAATCGGTAAACCGTTAATCGCAAAAGACTCGTAAGAGCACCACAGGCTGCGAGCCCCCATCAGCGCCTGAGCTGCTGCCAATCCTGCGCAGGCATCTTCGCTCAGCGGCTCATAGACCTGACCTTTCGGCCCCTGGAAGTAGGTGTCATCCTCGGTCGGGTGGATGATTTTGAGTGCCTGGTTGATGTTGTTGATGCCCGATGCAGCGTTGCCATCTGCATTCGTCACCACAAAGTTGGGATCTTGCTTGCCGACATGAGCTACCAGTAAGCCCATCGCCGTTGTAGCGACCTGTTTGTCATTACCAACTTCAAATTCGTTTAAGGGCAGTGCGCCTAGATCAGCTAAGGGCAATTCGGATTCGGTGACTGCCGTTTGTGCGCCGGGGCCGCCGTGCGATCGCACAAAATTCGTCCGCACCAACTCCCATCCCTCAGGGGGCAGCGATCGCGCCTCTAACGCCTCGACGATGTAGTCTTTCTCCAGACTGTCTCCGGGATAGAGGTTGTGAGACTGAGATCCCCGCTTATGAACGCCCGCACCTTTAAGCTGCTTGACGATCAGCACGGTCTGAGTGCCGCCTAGAGCAGACTTGGCAGCTTTATCGGTCGCCTCCAGAATGGCTTGAGTAAAGGCCAGGCGCTGCTTCATCGAAAAAGTGGTGCTGTCTACATACGGAGCCGATTGCTCGCTGTCGGCATAGTCTTTGGCATCGACCAAGATCACCTCTGCAAAGCCATTGCCGCTCCAAAAGGCGACCATTTGTTCGTTGCTGTAGGTAGAGACGATGCTGTGATGCTCCTGCGAAAAGCCATTCCACACCAGGATGGGCAGGTAGTTGGTAACGTCGGGGTAAATGGTGTTGAAATGGCCAAAGCTGCTCATGATGTAGGGTTCGCCTAAGCCGCCGTCACCGATTGTCACCGGGAAAAGCTGATCGGGATGGAGCTTGGCGGCGGCCATGGCGAAGTGTTGGCCCTGACCGAGCGGGCCTGCCGGACTAAGCAAGCCGGGAATTTGGCCAGAGAGGTGACCGAGTAGGCCGTGGGTTTCGCGGAAGCGATCACCCAACTCCTGCACCGTCTTTATCCCCATTTGCTCTAGCGAGGTATCCATAAATACCGTGCTGTAAAAGCCGGGCGCGTGGTGACCGACTTCAGTGATCAAATTTTTGTAGCCCAGCATGATCAGCGAGGCGATCACATCGGCGATGCTGGCAAAGCCACCCGGATGACCCGACTGCTTACTGGCTGTTGTCCGCAGCGTTAGATAGCGCAAAGCATCGGCTGCTAGCAGGGTTTGATACACTGCGGCGGGGTCGCTCGGTGAGGAAACGGCGGCTTGACCTTCAGCGATCGCTGCTGTCTGCCCATATTTTTCAAATTCAGAGGTCAGCTCACCAAAGTGCTGAATGCCCTCACAGAAAGCGGGTTTTGCAGATACTTTAGAAACGGCTGCGGTCATATTAAAGCCCTCGGCTTATGAAAATCTATGTTTCAGTTTATGACGATTCTTAAGTTTTAAGATCAACAGAATTTTTACCTTAACTATAGCGATCGCCCTATCGGCAGGCTGTGTGCTTAGCAAAGCGCAGCTTAGGGCTCGTTTTCCTCAATAGATGCGTTATCACCTTCGGTATGTAATTGCAGTAAGTAGTTGCTGAGGGCAATCAACAAAATAGCCAGCGCCACCCATACCAGGTCACTCGTTTGAGTGATATCTAAGCTCAAGGCTTTCTTGAACAAATTCACAATCAGGGCAACAACAATAACCTTCACAAGTTTGCTCTTGAGATCTTCTAAAGACTCACTTTGTAGAATATTGACATCGTGCTTGAATCTGGTGTCAATCTTGGAAATGAAAAGCTCGTAAATGCCCAAGCTAAAGATCAGAAGGACAATGCCAATCAGATAGAAGTCCACCCCTCCGATGATATAGGAGACAATTTTGTTGGTGATTTCCCCTTCTGGATCCGCCGCATCAAATGCTAGGGTAAACCCCGCCCAAACATCGCGAGTCCCAATAATAAAAAGCTTGACCGCACTCAGCAAGCTAAAGATAACGGGCAATAGCGCAAAAAACCGGAAGCTCCAAATTAGCGCTTCAAAAGATCTCTCTATTCTTTCTATCGGTTTCATAGACCCTGTGACCCCTAGTGCAGTAAGCGCTATTTAAGGCTAAGCTATTTTCACGCTTTTGAATAAACTATCGGTCGTCCTCAGGGGCCAACTGTACAATTGACTGTAGGGGGCGGGGCAACTTCTCTATGCCCGCTACGCCCTCAATCGCATCGCCGCCGCCCGCCCCTAGATCCTGTAACTTGCGCGCGCTCACCAGGACGCGTCCTTCCAGCGAACCTACCGCCTTATTGAAATTATCCACCGTCGAATCTAGCCCCTTACGCATTTTCTGCATGTGCCGCGCAAATGTCCGTACCCGGTCGTACAGTTCTTTGCCTAGGTTACTGATCTCCTGGGCGTTTTCGGTCACTTTTTCCTGCTGCCAGCCGTAGGAGACGGCCTTGAGCAAAGCTATTAGCGTTGTCGGCGTCGCTAGAATCACCCGCTGCTCTATCCCAGCCTCTATCAGAGACGGATCTTGTTCTAAAGCCGCGCTAAAGAAGATCTCTCCAGGTAGAAACAATACAACAAACTCTGGCGTCGGCTGAAACTGATCCCAATAGGCCCGTTGGCTGAGCTGAGCCAAATGGCGTTTGACCTGTTTGGCATGGTCGCGGAGCTTGCTGAGCCGATCTGACTCGTCGGTGGCTTCTAGAGAGGCCAGGTACGAAGATAACGGGGCTTTGGCATCGACAATAATTTGCCGGGCGCCGGGCAGCTGCACCAGCATGTCAGGGCGTAGCCCCGCTACCTGAGTGACCTGCTGAGTGAAATCGCAGTGCTCTGTCATCCCGGCAATTTCGACGACCCGCTTGAGCTGAATTTCGCCCCAGCGACCGCGAACGGTGGGCGATCGCAACGCCTTTGCCAAATTCGCCGTCTCTGCCTGCAGCTGCACCTGAGAGTTTGCCAATGCCGAAATCTGCTCGGTGAGCTGCGCATAGGCTGACACCCGCTGCCCCTCTATTGTCTGCAAAAAAGACTCAACCTTGTTCAGCGAAGCACTTAAAGGCTGTACCACGGCTTCTACAGCCTGCTGTTTCAAGGCCAAATCCCCTTTTGCGGCGGCTTGAAATTCACCTAGCTGGGTCTGAGCAAGCGCTAAAAAAGACTGATTGTTCGCCTGTAGCGCTTCTGAAGAGAGCACTCTAAACGTATCGGAGAGCTGTTGTTGAGCAGCGGTCATGAGGGAAAGTTTTTCGGTCGCCTGCTGCTGTACCTCATGCAGCCGCGCCTCTGCGGTTGCCTGCTGAGTCGCAGCTTGAGTAATTCGATCTTGATAAGTTGTGAGGGTGCGATCGCGTTCCCCTATCTCCCGCCGCAGTTCTTCAATGCGCTCATCTTTCCCTCGCAGTTGCTCCACCATACTGGCCCGATCCGCCACCAGGTCGTTCTTCGTCTTCTCCCGCACCGCCTGCATTTTGGCGCTCAGCGCCCACCCCACGATGACACCACCCAACGCCGTCCCCAATAGAAGCCCTAAAAAGAGTTGCATTGCCCACCGGTACAAGCTTACTAATGCAGGCTATCACCGTTACCGACTCGGCGCAAAGCTTACCTGCCAAACGCATTAGAATAAAAGCATGCCATCTTCAGTGTCTGCCCTATGGTGATGTTTTCCACCCGAGTCAGTGAGCTGGATTTAGACCACGACGGACAGCTCACCCAAACGATTGTGCTGTCTGACATTAGCTAGAACGGTTAGAGGAGGAGCGATCGCCCACACATGGCTACGTCGAAATTGACGCCAGCATCGTCTTCCCGCAGATCACCGCTGCCAACCTCAATCAATTGCTACAGCAGCGACAGACCCAGGGCGAAAATCAGGTCATTCGTACCGTCCGCAGCTGGATTCAGCCGTCGGATTAAACGTTCCTTCATGCTTCAATTACCGCACTACAAAGCTAAGCAGGTTGCCGTCAATCGCAAGCGCCACTATGAGATAGAAGGTCACTGCTATCCGGGCATTACCACGATTCTATCGGCGACCAAGCCCTACGAAGACAAAAAGCGTCTATGGGACTGGCAAGACCGCATTGGTAAAGACGAGGCCAGGCGTATCACAACGACATCTGCCCGCTCAGGTAGCCGCATTCACAAAGTCATTAAGTCCCACCTGAAGCAGGAGCCTTATGATATGCCCGAAGGGATCGAAGGATTTTGGCAGTCGATTGAGCCGGTGCTGGCGGATATCGACGAGGTGCTGCTAGTGGAAGGGGCGGTATGGCATCCGCTGAAGTTTGGCGGCTACCCGGACGCGGTGATGCGCTACGAAGGTGAGCTGTGCGTTTGCGACTGGAAGACGGCTCGTCGGCCCAAGCAAATTGAATGGATTGAAGACTACTGTATGCAGGTGGCGGCCTACTGCTACGCGGTGAACTGGGTATATCGCGATACGGGCATAAAAATAGAGCGCGGGGTGATTGCCATAGCACTCGAAGACCATCCGGCCCAAGTATTTACCCTGGAAGCCGACGACCTCTTTCATCACTGGCGTAGCTTTCAGCAGCGGCTCAAGCAGTACTATCAGCAGCTTCGGCTTTAAGAAATTTTTCGCATGGATAGGGCCGAGAGGCAATTCTAGAAGGGTTTGATATACTTCGCGTACAAGCCCCCTGCGCAATCATTCGGTACCGGTTGTCAGGGCTGACCCTACCCAAGGAGAACAGAGCAACCGATGACTGGATTTATCATTGCCTGGATTGTTACGACGATTACTTTCATTATTTTGACTAAGCTGCCTACCGGGATAGAAGCAGATAGTTTGGGTAGAGCAGCGATCGCTGCCCTCATCTTCGGCCTGCTAAATGGCCTCACCGGCTGGTTTATCAATAGTCTGATTGTCAACGTCTTGTCGTTGGGCTTAGTGTTCCTGATTGGCAACACGATTCTTTTTGGCCTAGCTGCGCTGCTGGTCAAAGGATTCAGACTGCGCTGGGGCATCATGAGCGCTATTATCGGCGCACTGGGCGTCTCTGTCATCAACAGCATTCTTTACAGAATTTTGGCAGTCATTTTATAGCTTCAATCACCCTGCGTAATTACTCACTTCGTATTCAGCTCATCGATTGACTGATCCCAGGCTTGAAATCGTCTGACTTTGCTGGTAAATCCCGAAGCCTTGAATTTCTCAAGTCGTAGCGGCGCGCGCTGGTTAGAAGGGACAGAGACTCTGAAGGCAAATTTGCTTTCGCCAGCGGGCACATATTCAATGCCGCCCAGCCGGAAGCGGTTCTTCATCACCGGACTGTCGTCGGCGTCATAGATTCGGCCAAAAATATCGGCATCGACAATGTCTTTGCCAGATTTGTTGACTGCCGTGCCGCGAATCAGGTAGCAGGTTGCCTGCTGAGATGAGCCGCTGGTGGTCAAGTTTTCAGCATAGGCAGCGTCGGCTGGGCACTCCTCAGCGACCAGGTCTTTCAGGTCGATTTGGGTAAGCGCGTGGGCAGACGGCATCCAGCTCAGAAAGCAGAAGCAGGCGGCGATGAAAACCGTTAGCAGCTTCGTTAGCAGCGACTGGGATGGGAGGTTAGAGCGCAAAAAGGTCATAGAAAAAGGTGACTGTAATAGCAAATCATTCGGCAGGCAATTGTTCTCTTAGCTTACCGTGAATCCTCAGCGCTTCTAGGATCAGGAGGGGGATTGGGAGGGGGCTGAGACGGGACTGAGGGAGTCGAGTAGGGTCTGCCGCATGACTGCCACCGGCACTGGCTGCTCCAGCCAAATTTCTAAAGCAGCTGCACCTTGCTGTACCAGCATCTCTAAGCCATCGATAGCGATCAGGTCAGCTGCTTTTGCCCACCGTAAAAACTGTGTGGGCCTGGGTGTGTAAATCAGGTCGTAGGCGATCGCCCCCTCTCCCATCAGCCCAATCTCCCGCTCACTCAGCGGAGAATTATCCACATGAGGGTGCATGCCAACGGGCGTTGCATTGATCACCAGCCCAGCTCTGGGTAAATAGTCGGCAAGCTGCTCCCACGGCAGTCCTGAAAGCTTCGCGGTGATCTCCGGCGTCGCTAACCAACTCTGGATGAACGGTGCTAGCTTACTGGGCGATCGCCCCGCCACCCATATTTGCTGACAGCCCAGCTGATGACAGGCTGCCACCACCGCCCGCGCTGCGCCGCCACTGCCTAAAACCAAGGCAGGCACGGCCTCCCAGTTGCGATCTAAGCCTTTCAGCGCCGCCAGAAAACCAGCCGCATCGGTATTCGTCCCACACCAGCGGTCTTCACTGCGCCATACGGTATTGACCGCACCAATGGCACGGGCGACTTCGCTGACCTCATCGAGCAGCGGAATAATTGCTTGCTTGTGAGGGATCGTGATGTTGAAACCCCGCAGGCCGATAGCGGTAAATCCAGCGATCGCCTGTTCGAGCGCATCTGGGTGAATAGCAAACGGCAGATAGACATAGTCAGCGCCGATATGTGCCAAGGCCGCGTTGTGCATCAGCGGCGACAGCGAATGTTCTACCGGATAGCCAATCACCCCGAGGAGCTGAGTTGTTCCTTTGATTGCCATAGCCACTCTTTGCGCATCATTCTTTTGACTGTAGCGCTAAAGCAGATTGAGGAACTTACCCGGCGGCTGTAGTCAGGTAGGGGCAGATACTTTTGTTAGCTGAGCTGGGCGATCGCACTAAACTGCTCAAAGTCTTCCAGTAGGTCGTTTCTGTAGGTTTGAATGACGTGACGTGTCCGCTGTTTTTCAGCATCACTGGCGTGCTGAAGCATCCCCACAATGTCGCTGATATCCACGGCGCGAGTGGCAGAGAGTTTGAGGATGAGCAAGTAGGGCAGGTCAATGATTCGTAAGCCTGTCAGAGTTTTGACAGGGGCGGCTAAAGCCGGGCCAACCCAGGTTTCGTCAGGAGCGTGAAGCAGGTCGATGAGTTCGCCATCGGAAGATTGCCAGCTAGAGCCACCGAAGCTGATGATGCCGAGCTGAGTCCACCCGGCTTGACGTAGGGCTTTTTCGGCGGTTGCAAAGGCTTCGGTTAGGAGCATCAGATCAATGTCTTCGGTGAACCGTGCAGGCTGGTATTGGGCAGATGCGACGCCGCCAACAATAACGTAGCTTAAATCTTTTGGCAGTAGCGATTTGAGCCTTTCTGCACTCAGTAGCATTGCATTGAGCTGATAAATTTTGTTGGGGGCGCAGGGCGGGCGCAGGGCGTGGTCGGAGGCTTGGCAGCGGGTTTTGGTCAGGGCAAGCAGCGCCTTGACGGTGGGTTTGCTAAGAATGGGTTGGCGCGTCAGCATGGTTCTATTTTAGTGCTAAAGCGTGGCGTAGCCGAACGTGACATCGAACGCTCTGCACCAGATTACTGCCGACTGAAAGGACGAAATATCGACATCGGCTGGAATCGCATAGCGCTGGGTTCCAGCCACTCGCTGCAACTGACCCAAACTCACATAGTCTTCTGGGCTGTAGCTGTCGGGCACGGCATCACTATGCAGCAGCACTAATAGATCCGGGCCGCTATCTGTCCGAAAAGCCGAGTCAAATTCTAGATACTGCTGTCCATCTACAGTGACGATTTGCGCAGATCCTGAGGCGGAATGACCCACGCTGACAAAGGGGGCTGCGCCGGCTTTGGTCAGATGGGGCACTGAGGCCAGCATTGAGGGAACCGGCACAGGCGGAGCAGTCGGCCCGCTAAGCTTCTCACTAAGCTGTATCTCAGAACGCATTCTTGCTTCTATGATGGGCTGATGTGCAAAGGCGGCGATCGCCACCGTAAGGCCGACTAAGCCAAGGCGCTGAAGTTGAATCTGCATGGATCAGGTGACACTCTCTGATAAAGGACAAGAGACGGGCAGAAGCCGGTGTCTCTTTGTTACCTCTGAGTATTGCCGCTATCCAAAGGCTAGAAATGATAGTCAGATAAGCATTGACTGAGGGCCTTAACAGGATTCTCTCAAACAGCTTTCAGTCGCATCCCGAAATCCTCTCTTAATCCCAGCTGGCTAGCGCCAAAGTCCAAGACTCAAACTGGCCGGTAATCTGCGATCGCCGCGATTCAAACGTTGCCGCCACCCAGATAAAGGCCAGTCCCAGCACAATACCCACCGCCCACAGCAGCAGAGAATTATCGTTGATAAACAGCCACAGTACCCGCACAATTTGCAGGATAAAAACGCTCGTCCCCGCGTATAAAAACGCCCGCACTTTCAGCCCTAGCCCTGCAAAAATCAGCCCTGTGCACAGCGCTAACGTCAGGGCCGCATAAGCCAGCATCGGGTCATACCGCTCCGCCTGATAGAGGGCCGTTACGCCGATCAGACCACTGGCCAATATGCGCAGCCAGTGACGCTGCTGCTTCTGGGAAACATCGTTAAAGTACGGCTCCACCTCAGCGACATACAGAACCGACAGCCCGGCTACCAGACTAAACGCCAGGCCAGTCAGCCAGCCTTGCTCAGCCAGATAGCGCAGCAGGGCCCAGTCAAACAGCAGCACGCTCAAATAGCTGAGGCGAATCCGGTCATATTGTTTGCCCATGCCTGCGTAAAAAGCCCCAACAATCAGCAGCGTTTGTGTCGGAATCTTGTAGTTTAATGCGACTGCCAGCGCGGATAGAGGTAGCCCCAGCCCCAGCCAACGCCAGGGTTGGAGCGGCCAGCCCCAGCGCTGCCACGGCGCTTGATAAATCGCCAAGGCCACCGCACAGGCAATTACCCCGCCCCAGCTCAGCAGCAGCGTCCGGTCATAAAACCACACAAAGCGGTCATAAGCCGCGCAAAACATCACTTCGAGAATGCCTAAGCTCGTCCACACCGTATGCGTCGAAGCGAAAGTTTGGGGTGTCCAGCGGCGATTGCCAATGCTGAGTGCATAGGCAGCAAGCAGTCCGGTGACGAGCGTCCAGAGGGCAATCCCACGCGGCTGGCTCAAACCTTCTAGGGCAGCAAAGACGGCCAGCCCACTGCCGAATGCCCAGTGCGCATGGGCTGCCGCAAAGAGTCCTGCTGAGGGCAGCCGCATATACCGCAGCAGCCAGGGGCTGAGGAACCTTTGGGCCAGGGCGATCACCAGCCCCAGCGCTGCCAGCAATGTCAGCCCGTCACCTGCTTCCCCTCCGCTCGCCTGCAACAAACGATAGATCAGCAGCTCATACGCGCCCACCGAGCAGGCCATCAGCCCCAGGTAGCTCAGCGGGTTTAAAGCGGGTTTACGGCGTCCGATACCGAGGGAGATCGCCCCCGCAAACAGCGTGTAGAGTCCGCTATTCCCATCGAACTGAACATGCCCCAACAGCGTGCCCAACGCCGCGTAAGCAATCGGAATGCCGTGCCAGCTAGCACGATAGGGAGGTCGTCTAAGCGCCCACAGATCGCTCCCAACTTGAGTCAGTAAACCAAGTGCCAGCGTAGTGACTGCCACCTGAGCTACGGCCAACCCCGACAGCCACAGTGCCAGTACAGCGAAAATCTCAACGGCCCAAGCTAAGCTCCAGTAGCGCCACTCAGCCAGTCTGTAGCGAATAGATTCCAACAGTGCCGCAATCAGCAAAACCACAGCGGCGAGTACATAGCTCACATAGTCCGCAGCGCCCACCAGGTAAGAAGACGCCGGCAAACTGAGTAGGCCGATCAAGCTGCCCCAGAGCAGTAGCACCAGCAGCAGTACCCCCCCCCAAACCTGAGCCGCCTGTCGGTAGAGATTAGCGAGTCCACCAGCCTGCCGCGCTAACGTTCTCTGTAGCAGCCACATCGCCCAGACCGCCAGGGCACCCACGATCAGCAGCCAGCCGGACCGCTCTCCTGAGAAGTGCCACAGGCTGCTGATCACCGCCGCCAGTCCAGCGCCGACCGTAAATAAGGTCGCCCACTGACTGCGCCAGAGTCGACTATTCAGGCCCATACACAGCGCCCCCGCCGCAAAGCCAACCGTCACGTTTGGCCAGCCCGTCATCCACGGCACGTACAGCAGTGCCGCAACCAGCGTTGCCTTGGCGGCGATCAGAGGCTGCAAAGCCTGCCGATGATTCGCCACGATAGTGAGCGCAATGAGCGCTGTTAGCCAAATCCAGTTTGGCTGAGTATTGGGGATAACAGTCGTCAGGAGCCCGTAGCTCAGGGCGAGTACGGCTAGACCTGCCTGCCACAGAATAAGCGGCCAGTGCTGATTTCGCAGGGCTAGGTGGAGAAGGATCTGGGCGATCGCCACCCCCAGCACCCCATAAGCCCAAGCCTCGGTACTCAGCGTGGGTAAAAAGTAATTAACCGTCGCCGCCAAGGCCAACAGTCCCGTGCCGTGAGTGAGCCCGACCAGCGCCTTTGACGACCGACGAGACAGCACAAACGCTAGCGTTGCGGTCAAAAGCAGCAGGATCGCTGCCGCTGTAAAGCGATTACTCCGCCCCAGCAGTACCAACACTACACCCAATCCCAGCGCCACCCATTCGGTTTGTTTAGCCAGCGCCGCCTGTTGCCAGCGGTGCAGCAGCACTGCAAATACCAACAGTCCCAGTAAAAATGGGAAAAAGCCCAGACTCAGCCACTCACTGCTGCTCACCGGCTGCGCCGATAGCCAGCCCGACAGCCGAGTCAGCACAGGCTCTTTTATCGACGCAGGAATCGCTACTCCGAACAGCCAGTAGGCTTGCCCGGCAACGCCTATTAGTGTAAATAGATATGCCTTCTGCCAATACGCTTTTAGCCGCTCCCCGATCAGCCAAAGCGCTAGCCCGCTAACCCCAATCGCCTGCCACGGCGGCTGATAGCCGACCGACACCGCCCAGCCCAGCAACAGCAGGCCAAATCCCAGCCGAGCCCAAAGCCGCTGGCTGGCCTGACTTCGCGCGATCCAGGCCAACAGCCAGCCGCAAATTCCCGCTGCTAACCCGAGCTGATGCGGCAACACCTGAGCCACAAACAAACTGCGGAAAAGCAAAATCAGAACCGACAGGGCCACCGCTAGCACATCAAACGACAGCACCCGCGATTCCCTCGGCAGGCTTCGCCATCGCCCCGCCGCTTCCTCAGGCGCAGCAGCAGCGATCGCCGCAGGCCGATCCTGATACGTTAAATTCGCCGCTGTACCGACCGTCCCCAAATAAGTTGCCGCGACCGGCCACAGGCTCCAACTGCCTAGCCAACCGATCTGTAGCCAGCACAGCCCCACCAAATTGAGCTGGTTAGAGCGATGGGCCAGCAGCTTCACTGGCAAACAGCTCAGCAAAACCGCCGAAAGCCCACCGACAACCCCCCCTAGCGGCCCGCTCAGCACACCCAAGGCATCGATCATCCAAAAGTTAATCGGAATCAGCAGCAGCGTTGCCAGCGCCAGCATTCTGGCCGTCGCCTGAAGCCTTTCCTGCCGCTGTGCCCAAACGCTGGCCCCCCAAAAAACCAGCGTATAGGCCAGCAAAACAGCATACTGACCGACCGCTGAAAATGACGCCCACTGACTTGCCGCTAATACGCCCGAGGAGACGACGACGAGAAATACGCCGAGAAACAAAAGCCAAATGACACTGATTTCTTCGAGGAGCGAGCGCAGTGCCCGCGTGAGCCTGCTTGCCGCTGGCGGGGCCGGTTCAGGTAGCGCTGGAATGATATTCACCGCGACCGGGGCTGGGCTGTCAAAAGCCGGTAGTGCTGTTTCAACTAGCCCAGGTTCGGTGGCAGCTGCAACCGGCTCGCTCATTTTCCTGGCTATATCCAGAATCTGGTCTTCTGACAAAAGGCCCAGCTTGACCCAGCTATCGAGTCCTTCGAGCAGGCGCGATCGCCGCTGCTCCGACGTTAAATCCAGCCAAATCCGAAGCTGCATATCCATCATCCTTTGCTTTCAGCAAGCATAGGGGCGCTGCCTGACCGATTCGTCCAATCGGATCCAGATTTTAGAATGACCCTTCTCGCCAGCATCCCCGAAAGCGCTAGGAAACGATCAATATTGTCAACTTAATTGATATAAAGAACCCTGCATATACAAAGGGGCGCTGCGACCATTGATCGCAACACCCCTAATACCTCAGCAGAACTGTGTCTATAGAAGCGCTATCTACTGAGACCGCCGCTGATAGTAAACCTTCTGCCCTTCATTCGGCACAAAAACGCACTCTCGCCCGGATCGCCAGAGACTTTTCCAAATAGACTCTTCAGACTCTCGGAAATACTCTCCCATGATCGGCTTAATCGCGTCAGTCGCTGCCTTCAGATGGTAGTGCGGCATGTTCAAAAACAGATGATGAGCCACATGGGTGCCGATGTTGTGGTGAATATTGTTGATCAGCCCGTAGTCGCGATCAATCGTGGAAATCGCGCCCTTGAGAAAGTACCAGCTATCGTTCCGATACCAGGGAATATCGGCCTCAGTATGGTGTAGAAAGGTGACCAGATCTAGCCAGATCACAAAGACTAGATAAGGCATGATGTAGAAGTTGAACAAGAACAGCGGGCCGAAGTGAAAGCCCACCCAGGCCAAGCACACCACCATCAGACTCCAACAGGTGGTACTGGTAATCACGTCCCACTTTTCAGACGGGCGAAAGAGGGGACTGCTCGGCAAGAAGTGAGAACCTGCGCGACCAGGCGATCGCACAAACAAGTAAAGCGGATAGGCAAACAAAAACAAGCTAAAGCGAATGACCTTAGCCAGGCCGTCCATTTCATCATAGGTCGCTTCAGAAATGGGATACCAGCTTTCGTCCGTATCAATATTGCCGGTGTTGGCATGGTGGGTGCGGTGGCTGATGCGCCAGCCATGATAGGGCACCAGAATCGGCGTATGGCTGAGGTGACCGACTAAGCTATTAAGCCATTTGTGCTTAGAGAATGAGCCATGGCCACAGTCATGACCGACCACAAATAAGGCCCAGAACATCGTGCCCTGCGCCAGCCAAAACAGTGGAAAGAACAACCAGGAATTGATGCTGTAGGCTAATGCATACAGCCCAGCGATAATCCCGATATCGAGAAAAAAGTAAGCTAGGGAGCGACCGACCGACGGCTGAAAACAATAGTCAGGAATGGCATCTTTGAGATCTTTGAGCGTGAAAGGCAGATCTTGCTTTGCGTCAGAGGAATCTGGAGAGCGAGTGGGTCGGGTACTGAGTTGCACGTATTACCTGTTAATTGACACGATAGGATGCCCTTTTGTGTTTCGGATTGCGCGCAGGCAAATGCGCTAATCTTAAGCTCCGGACATTAAAGTTGATTTACAAACCTTAACAATATAGCATTCTGGACAGTCGTTAACAGGCAATATCGAGCGCTCGGTGCGATTGATCGGCAGACCATTCTCTTCAATGCAAAGGGTGTAGAGTTTCGCTATAACAAAGTGTGGTCTAAAAATTGGCGGATGATTTGCCTTGAAAAAAAGCGTTGTCATCGCCTACGTTCTCTATAGCCTCTGCAAGCGTTAAGCTTTCTCTGTACTCCTTACGGGACTTCCAAGCCTCATGAAACCTTCTATAGCACCAGCTCTGAAGCTTGCACAGCGCGTCTGCTTTACAGTTCATATCGCCTCATTAATCTTTGGGCTAGCAGGGTTGCTGTGGGTATTACCTCATCCAGAATTTATTGCTCGGCTTCCTGATGTAGGTCGTATGGCTTTTGGCTGGTCAATGATTGGGGGCGGTGCAGTCTATATGATTTCGGGCGCGGCGGCGGTAGCGCTGTATGCCTACCAAAACTTAGGGTTATGGCACTGGCTCAGCTTTATGATCCCAGCCCTGGTGCTATCGCTGAGCGCTGAACTACTGGGCACCAGCACCGGCTTTCCTTTCGGTGAGTACCATTACCTCTCCGGCTTGGGCTACAAAATTGCTGGTCTAGTACCTTTCACAATCCCGCTTTCCTGGTTTTATTTAGGGTTGAGCGCCTATCTGATTGCCTATATGGGGCTGAAGTCTTTGGTGAAAGAGGGCTGGGCGGCGGTGGGCGCGATCGCTTTTGGCTCGCTGCTGCTCACCTCCTGGGATTTTGTCCTAGACCCGGCCATGAGCCAGACAACGATGCCGTTTTGGGCCTGGGATCAGCCAGGGGCTTTTTTTGGCATGCCCTACCAAAACTTTCTTGGCTGGTTTAGCACCGGCGTTGTTTTTATGAGCGTGGCAACTCTCCTGTGGCGGGCAAAGCCTCAGCAGTGGGAGCAATTACCGCTAGAGCTGCCTTTGGGCATCTACCTGAGTAATTTTACCTTTGCGATGGTGATCAGTCTGGATGGAGAGATTTATCCGCCGGTCGTCTTGGGTGTGTGGCTGGGCGTTTTGCCGACGCTTTGGCTTTACCGGCTGGCGACGGAGCGGGCCAATATAGGTGACCAGCCTGCTGTGACTCAGCGGTCACAATTTGATCGCTTCGCGATTTCCACGCCCAAGGCGCCTGAATGAGTCTGTTGTCTACCGAGGCGATCGGGGCTTGGGCGTTAGCGCTACTGCTACTACAGGTTCCCTTTACAGCCATTTTGCTATCTCGTTTGATCAGAGGAGCCCGGCGGCAGCGACCCATCCTGCCCAGCACAGCCAGGGCTGAGCAGACTAAAAGCGTCAGTGTGGTTGTGCCGACGCTGAACGAAGTCCACCGGATTGAGCCCTGTTTAGTAGGATTGCGACAGCAGGGCCGTGAAGTGCGAGAAATTATCGTCGTCGATAGTCGATCTCAAGACGGCACGCCTGAGAAAGTCAAGGCGCTGGCCCAGCGGGATGATCGTATTCGCCTGATTGTCGATGAGCCTCTACCGCCTAAATGGGTGGGTCGTCCCTGGGCACTGCATTCGGGCTTTCTAGCCAGCTCGACTGAGAGTGAGTGGATACTGGGGGTGGACGCCGATACTGAACCTCAGCCGGGGATGGTGGCGGCGATTGTGCTTGAGGCGCAGAGGCAGGATTATGACCTGGTGTCACTATCTCCACGTTTTCGGCTGAAGCAGGCGGGTGAGTGGTGGCTACAGCCAGCCCTATTGATGACGCTGATCTATCGGTTTGATTCAGCAGGGGTGCGTCATTCGGCTCCGGAGCGGGTAATGGCAAATGGTCAATGCTTTCTGTGTCGGCGTTCAGTGTTGGAGCAGCTAGGGGGCTATCGCTGCGCGGCGGACTCTTTTTGTGACGATGTGACGCTGGCACGGGTGGCGGCAGCGGCTGGCTTTCGAGTTGGCTTTTTAGACGGGGCGCGGGTGCTGAGCGTGCGGATGTATGAAGGGATACGGGAGACTTGGGAGGGCTGGGGGCGATCGCTCGACCTCAAAGATGCGACCACACCTGCACAGCTCTGGGGCGACTTAGTACTCCTGCTCAGTACGCAAGCGCTGCCTGTGCCTGCGTTGTTAGGTCTCTCATCAGCTTGGGCGTTGGGGTACGGTAGCGACATGCTAAAGCTGGCGATCGCCTTGAACGTGTTTTTACTCCTGGTGCGCTGGGGGATGCAGATAGCGATCGCGCCTTCTTACCATCGCCCTACCCAGATTTTCTCGGCTGCCCAGTTCTTCTGGCTGTCGCCCTTAGCCGACCCGCTGGCCGTATTGCGAATATTCTTGTCCTCTGCTCAAACCAAGATTCGGTGGCGCGGGCGAACTTATCAGAAGGAATAGGGAACATCCAAAGCAAACAAGCCTTGCTGGGTCTCCAGCTACTGTAAAGCGGCTGCCCAAGCAGGCTTCTGATAGGTCTTTAAAAACTGCTCAATCGTTCTAACCGCGCGGTCATACCCTCGCTGCGCTGTCGTCGAAAACCCTTCACCATCGTCGAAGCTTTCAGTAGGCACCTGTAGCAGCCAAGCTTGGGGAGAGCGCCCATAGAGTTGCTGAGTAAGATTCAGTAGCATCAGTGGCCCGCAGGCAGGATCTTCTAATTGCAATGCCCGTGAAGGCCGGCCTCCCGGCACAATCGGATCGATCTGGACGGTGCGAGCGCAGCTTTCCCGCCCACAGGTCTCCACAAAAATGACGTAGTCGGTGGCAACAAGGTCGTTGACCAGCTCTGGCGTGAGCTGATCGACGGACAGAGACTTAATCAATGGTAAGTGCCAGCCGGCAATTATCTCGGCCACCCTAGCACCAACAGCAGCATCGCTCTGTCGTTCGCTGCCCTGGCCGATGATCAAAAAGCGAGAAGGCAGCGCCTGTAGAGTGGGTGAATGAGCCATGTGAAAGTCGATCTCCTAGGGATACTTTTGTATCCAAGCTTAGAGAGGCAATATGTAGATTTTATGAGGTCTGCCCTGATCGCACGGCCAGCGCGCAGTCTGCCTGCAGTATTCACCGTCGCGACTACCCTCATGAAGCGGTCTGCTGAGTCGTTGGAATCTTGATGATAAATGAAGTCTCTTGATCCCCTATGGAGCGATAGTGCAGCGTTCCCTGATGGCGGTCTGTCACAGTTTGATGACTAATCGATAGGCCCAAGCCTGTTCCCGATCTCATTGGTTTGGTGGTGAAGAATGGATCAAAAACGCGGTCGACAACGGTCCTGGGATTCCAGCAGCCGTTATCGGTAATCGTGATTTGAACAGAATTGTCTTCAATAGAGTGAGTCGCAATCAAAATCTCTAGCTGCTTGCTTGAGCGAGGAGGGTCACTTTGGGAAGGTTGGCTTACTGCCGCCGCTGTATCTGCCAGAAGCGCGTCCGCAGCATTGGCCAAAATGTTCATAAAAACTTGGTTGAGCTGCGCTGGAAAGCACTCTATGAGAGGGCAGTCGCCATAGTCTTTGGTTACGGTGATAGGTTTCAGCTTAGAGCTCAAGATTAGCAGCGTACTATTGATTCCATCGTGGACATCTGCTGCTTTAATCTGCTGGTAAAGCTCAACCAGGTTCAGCAGAGCCTCTGCGTAGTGTTGGAGCGACCACGCGAATTGTTGAGAGATCATTTAGATCTGTTTCAGCAGGTTTTTTACAACCGTCTGAGGCGCTAATTCGAGTTTAGCTGCATTGACTGCCAACTGAGGCAGCAATTCGTTTAAAGAGAGGGTGTTCTAGTAGGGCTTGACTGCCGCCAATGGGTTGTTTAGGCAGCTTTTGGTAAGCAAACGTGTGAGGCACAGAAATAGGCATGAACCGCCGTACAAACCCCACCTGAAAAAGTAACATCAGCTGAGCCATACACCGACAAACCTCGTCGCCCCTCTACCCACAGGCTACCCAAATTTCCTACTGGCTCAGCATCTGTGTATTGAGCATCTAGAATACAGGCAGACCTAAGACGCTGTCGGTCTTGGACATCGATCATTCAAACAGATCGACGATACTCTCGGTAGCACTTTCGGCATCCGATCTGGTACACCCCCGCATCTGAGCAAGTAAAAACATGTCTATCAGCAGTCTGCTAGGTTTAAACGCCTCCGAGCTTTCGATTGGGCAAATGTGCCTGCGAGCGTTCGTTGTGTATATCGTGGCGCTGTTAATGGTGCGCACTGTCGGCAGTCGGCGGTTTGCGGGAAAGTATGCTGCGGTCGATATCATTCTCAGCATTATGCTGGGCGCGACCTTGAGCCGGGGGATCAATGGCTCGGCTGCCTTTGGCCCTACTTTGGCAGCAGGACTGACGCTAGTGGGGCTGCACTGGTCAATGGCAGCACTGGCGTTTCGCTTGCCTCTACTGGAAAGTTGGGTAAAAGGTCGACCTCGGACGCTGATACAAGCTGGTCAGGTCAACCACGGCGCGCTCAAAACGGCGGTCCTGACGGACCAAGATCTAAAGATGTCGCTGCGGATGGATGGTAGCCCGACCGACCTCGATAAGATTGCGCTCGCGATTCTGGAGCCCAGTGGTAGTATCAGCATCAAACCCCAGTCCTCTGAACAGCAGTCTTCCGAACAGCAGTCACCTGAACAAGAGCCGCCTCAAGTCATCAACATCTCTGTTGAAGACAATGTTCAAACGGTTCGCGTGCTCATTCATCGCAAATAGCGGTCGTCCCTCGTTTGATCAAAGGCTAGTGACGACCGCGCAAATATTGCCAGGGCGCATATATCAGCATCAGCACCGGAATAATTTCTAGCCGACCTATCCACATCAGCACAATCAAAAGCCACTTTCCGCCCCCCGCTAAAGACGGCGATGAGATCCCCACAGACAGGCCGGATGTTCCTAATGCGGAAGCCGACTCAAAAATAATGTCGCTCAAGCTGTACTCAGCAGGAACTAACGGAATCAAAATGAATACGCTCACCACAATGCTAATTATCCACAGCAGCGCTACTGTCATAGCATCTTCAATTTGACGACTAGCCTGATCCGGCGTGAGCAGTTCACCATTGATTTGCCGCAGCGTGATCTGCCGAGGCGACAGCGTAGTTCTGCGAAAGCGCCAGCACAAACCCTCCCAGAGAGCAATGATACGCTCTAGCTTGACACCGCCAACTGTCGAGCCCGCCGCACTGCCAAATATCATGGCAATGCTGAGCAAAAGTTTGCTGGTACTGCTCCAGGGCTGGAGTGCTTGAGTGTTAAATCCACAGGTTGTGAGCGCAGAGACCCACTGAAATGCGCTGTCTGTCCAATCAAACTGGCCGGTGAAACTGTAGTGCTCTACTCCTATGATGACTGTCCCGACAATTAGCAGCCCAATCAGCAAACGGTGTTGGTGATCCTGCCAAAGCGTCAGCAGTTGGCGTCTGGAGATCATCTGGTCGTGAGCATTGAAAGAAATGGCACCGCAGATCATAATCAAAATGATTGAGAGTTGAACGGCATTTCCGTAGGCACCCATGTTGCCGTCTGTGATACTGAAGCCACCGGTAGCGATCGCACTCATACTATGGTTGATCGCCTCCCACCAGGTCATTCCGAAAATACGGAACAACAGTATGCTCACCACCGTATAGCCAATATAGATACTCCAGATGCGCCGAACCGTCCGCGTGACGGTCAGCCGCAGGCGGGTCTCGCGAGCTTCGGCTTCGTAGAGGACATACTGGTTCTGGGTTGGCTCTAGCAAGGCCACAGCTAACACAATCACGCCGACGCCGCCTACCCACTGCATAAATGAGCGCCACCACTGAATGCTGGTAGGAAGCTGACTAGGCTGAAGGGTCATGGTCAGGCCAGCGCTGGTAAAGCCAGAAAAGCTCTCAAAAAGCGCATTTAACGGGTTAGTAAAGTTGAAAACTGTCGGGGTCGTCTGTGCGCCCATCGCCAAAGCTGTCCACCAGATCGGTAGCGCCCCAATGACAGCAACGAGCCCCCACCCGAGCGCCACGCTCATGAAGGTCTGACGCATCGACGGTTCTTTAGCCGTTTTGCCCAAGCTGTGAAGAATAAAGCTGAGCAAACTAGCGGCTACCACCGTTCCTAAGAAAGGGATAATCGCAAACCACTCTCGACTGATCAGGCATACCGGTAGCGAAAGGACGGCCATACCTGCCGGGATCAGCAAAAACCTGCTGACGTCACGGCTGATGACCCTAAGTTGAATAGTCATTCAATCGACTCAAGAGAGGTGCTGATAGAGCTGACGGGCAATCATAATGGCGGGATCGCTGACAACCTCAGCCCCTAGCTTTTCAAACAGCTTAATATGCGACGGCTGATTGACTAAGCTGATGCGGGTCTCAACCTTATATTCTCTGGCTAAGGCCATTGCCATCAGGTTCTTTGAGTCGTCGTAGGTAGTAGCAACAACCGCATCAGCGCGATCAATATCTGCCTCCTCTAAAATATCCTCATCCGCGATATCGCCATTTAAAACGCGAATCTTGTTCTCTCTAAGCACCTCACGCGCCTTCTCTTCATCTTCTTCAATCAGGGTTACCTCGGGATTGTGCTCGATAGCTATTTCAAGAAACCGCTGCCCTTCCGGTTCAGCGCCTCTCACAATCAAATACATAGCGTGACCATATTTATACCTAGCGAGATCATGCTAGCGGGCAATGAGACTCACCGCTATTTTCTACACAATATGATGCTTTTAACCGTAGCTAGAAAGGATTGGCCTACCATGCTAAGTAGATAATCACCATCACAGGTCTAACCATATCTCTCGATTAACGTCAGTATCTTACTGTACCGCCAGCGTCGCAGCCGACGTGCGTCCAAACTCCTCAGGCGCATATTGCAGTTGAGCCGTTGCCCCAGGCCACAGAAACGTCCCTGGCGTCACGGATCGCACCAAATAGTGGAGGCTATATACGCCCGCATCGAGATGGTCGCTGTAGGCGAAGATGCGATCGCCATAAATCCGCTGATAGCCAATCTGCCAGCTATCCGCCTGCGCTTGCACCACTCCCGTCGCGGTCTGAAAAGTCGTATCCACCGCTTCGAGTCCAGCGGGCAGCGGATCATTGATAATCACATGGTTCACCGGATGGTCAACAATAATCTCCAGGCCCACGTCGAAGACCTGACCGACGCTCAGCGAAGTCTCTTCTGTGGTTTCCAGTCCAAACCGATGCAGCACTTCAGTCTGATTGGCCGGGTAGAGTCGGCGCGTAATCCGCAATCCATTTAACCGACCTGGGGGATTCCCTTTCAGGCGATAGCGATAAGCCGCCAGGTAATGTAGTTCGCCCTCACCCGACTTTTGGAACAACAAGTCAGACTCGCCGCGCGGCAATTCAGCCATGGGGATGCTCGCCTCAGCGCTGACAGTCTCGTTCCCCTGGAAGGATTGGCTCACCAGAGTATCACCCGCTAACCGCGCAGTCGCCTCAAAGCTAGGCGGGGCAGGCAACCGCTGGGCATAGTCCACCAGCGCCATCAGCGCCTGCGCGTTGTCGTAGCTCGTCCCCCAAGAACCTGCCTGCCGCTGAGCCAGCAGCCCCTGCACCAAGCGGCTGATCTGTTCTGGGCTTTCCTCCCGCGCCATCCACAGCCGAATTGCCAGCGACTGCGCCGCCGTTTGAGAATTTAACCACTGCCACTGCTGCGGTAGACTGACCGTGGCCGTGCGCCCGGTCTCATAGAGGGTTTCCTGTAGCTGCTCGATCAAAGCCGCTGCCTCGGTTTCCCAGTCGGCAAAGCGAGAGAGATGACGTGCCAGCTTCACATGGTCGGTAAAGTCGAACGTATCGCGCTGGTCGTACAGCCAGGAGAGATACTGATTGCGCGCATCGCCCAGATCGGCAAGGGCGCCTAGCGTCTCTAACCGCACCTGATTTTTACAGTCCGCATCCTGACAAAAATCGTACTGCCCCGGGTCGACCAGCAACTTGTCGAGATACGATTTGACTTCTCCAATCAGGCCCGACTCTACCGTAAAGCCAGCCGCCTGCGCTCGGGCTAACGCACTGGCCGCGTAGGGTGTGACAAAAGGATCGGATCGCTCTGACCCTTGCCAAGCGGCAAAGCCACCGTCCGGCTGTTGCAGCGTCTTGATCTGGTCGAGCGCGGTGGTGACTTCTGTTGTCAGGTCGAGATCGGTGACTGCTTGGCCGTACTTTTGAGAGAGGATCTGGAGCTGAGTGGCGATCGCCACCCGACTCGCCAACGTCTCCAAACAGGGCAAATACTCCGCCTGCAAAGTTTCCCTGGCAGGTAGTCCCAAATCGCTCAGCAGATTACTTGCCAGCGAAATTTCTAGCCCGCCCGTCTCAGCCGCGACAGCGTCAGCAACCTTTAGCGGAATCGTCACCCCGTCAGTGGTTATACCCGTCTCTACCACCTGCTCAGTTACCTCCAAGGGCTTAATTATCAGCGGTACCTTAAAGGCATCTGCCTCCGAACCCAGGAGAGAGCGAAATTCGATCTGCGCTTCTCCCGGCTGCTCTGCCACCATCGTAAAGCGATAGGCCGCAGTCCCTGAATCAGGCTGATTCTGCTGCGTGCGTCTGTCGTCCCCATCGGCAAACTCCAGACCATCTGTGAGCTGACCTTCTAGCCGCAGCCTGCCGCCTTCTCCGGTGGTATTGGTGACGGTGAGACCGGCTTGGAGGCGATCGCCCACCCGTAAAAACTGCGGCAACAGCGGATTGGTGATCAGCGGCTGCGTTGCCACAAAGGTCGCATCGCCCTGTCCAAAGCGCAGATTGCCATCGGTTGCAACCACCATCGCCCGCCAAGTCGTCAGATCATCTGGCAGCTCAAAGCTCACTGTTGCTTTTCCGCTGTCATCTGCGATCACTGATCCGTTATAAAAAGCCAGCGCCTGGAAATCTTCTCGTAAGCGCGTGCTTGCTGCCGCATTAGAGAATCCTCCCCCATAGCCCCACCCTTTCTCCAGCTGTGAAGACAGTGGAGAGAGTGCAACATCCTGTCGGTTGTCCGCGAAGCGCAGGCTAATTGGCTGCTCCGCATATACCGTCTCCACCAAGTCGGGCGGACGATAGCCGCTGAGCTGAAGCACCGCCTCATTCACCACCATCACCGTAAACTGTCCCGAGACCGGGTTGTTCTGCTCGTCTTTCAACGTTAGAGAGAGCGTTTCTGTTTCAGCGGGTTCAAGCGAGGCCCGCTCCGGCTTCACCTCCACGCTCAAATACTTGCCTTCCAAACTGGTCGCAAACGGCGCAAAGCCAATACTGGCCAAATTCTCTAAGCTACCCAGATCTTCCAACGCCTCTAGCGGTTCGCCTCGACGCACCAGCACCGCCTCAACCGCCGCGTTTGGCAGCATCTCAGGCGTCACCGTAAACTGTACCTGAGGCGCACTCCCCTCGATCCGCGTCAGCGTTTCATAAATCGTATCGTGGCGCACCACCGCGAAGTAAAGCTCAGCATCCGGGTAGGGCGACTGAATCAGCGCAGTGGCTGTCTCGCCGATTTGATAGTTCTCTTTGTCGAGCTGGACTTCTAGGCGGTTGTTGTTGTAGCGATTTCCCCAGAACACGGGCGTATTGCCGGTTGCCCACAGACGAAGATCGGTGGCAGAGCGAGCGCTCTCCGCACCCACAAAGTTAGCCCGCAGTCGGTAGCTCGCCGAATCAGGCGGCGTCAACGTAGCGGTTTGAGGGGGCTTGCCAGAACGAATTGTTGTGGTCGCAACTGTTTCATATTCCACCTGATCGACCGGTGTACGACTTCCTTCGATCACCTGAGTGACGCGGCTGTAGGTCGCCTTTTGCAGCTCTAACCGCACTCGCTGACCGGCGATCACCTCCCCATTCGCATCCGTCACAATCACCTCAACCGGGAACGCTTCTCCAGCCGTGGCGACAAAGTCTCCCTTCAGCCCAATCAGCCGCTCACTTGGCAACACCGTAAACGTCTGTGCCGCCGCCACAGAGAGATTCGACACATCTGAAACTTCCGCGTCCACCCGGTAAAGCATTGGATAGGGCAGGTCATCTTCTAAGGTAATTTCCAGCGCATCGCCGCCTGCCTCATTCAGCGTTTTACTCATCTGCAACACATCACTGGGCACTTCGGGTTTCTCTTCTGGCCAATTCCAGCGGCGACCGAAGCTGTACTTATCCCAGCCAGCCGGGACGAAGTCGGTAGGCGATCGCGTCACATAGTAATCCACACTCGCATCCTGCACCGGTGGCCCAAACAAATAATTGCTCTGCGTTTCAGCCGCTACCGTCTCACCGAGTCCAACAATCTTCTCATCCAGGGCCAGATCCACCTTAAAGTTCGGCGGCTTAAATTCAGCCACCCGAAAATCACCTTGAATCGTGACGCCCGCGTTACTTTTCGCCTGAATGCTGTAGTTGCCAACCGTCTGTTGTTCTCCCACTTCCCAGGAGACCGAGAAAGTACCAAAGTTGTTAGTCGTCTGCTGGCCTAAATCAACGCTATTACCATCGGGATCATTCACCGTGACGCTGTAAGTGACCTGTTTATCTTGCTTCAGCACGCCGCCTTCGAGATAGTCTGCTACGCCTGTAAACCAGGCAGTCTCCCCAGGCTGATAAAGCTGCCGGTCTGAAAAAATCGTGCCGCGCGACTGAGGTGTCTCGTCTTCCCAGTCGGCGTAAATGCCGTAGCCGTAGCTGCCGCTGTAGGGCCGGGTGCGCACAAAGGCCCAGTCCTGGCTTTCGGTGGCGACCACCAACAGTTCCGGCGGCTCCTCAAACTGCGCAGCCCCCAGCATACAGCGTCTCAGTCCTGCCGCATCGAGTCGTAAACTCCCTTCACTATTTGTCTGTCCCGTCGCACAAGGTTCTGGCGTTCCACCCCCCGCACTTTCCAGTTGGGAGCGATAAATCTCCACCGCTGCCTGAACCGGCGACCCATCTGAGAGATGATGCACCCGCACCTGTCCCCCTTCGGGAAACCACTGGGCAAACACCCCCAAATTAGTAAGCTGCACCAGGCCGTAGAAATTTGGCTCCTGCCAATCACCGTCTACCTGCACCGTCCGCGCCTGCACAGCATAGGCCAGCATCCCTGTCTGCCCAGAAAGCTTCTGAGCCAGCGCAATTGCGCTTTCTGTTACTTTGTTCTTTTCGCTCTTGACCGCAATCGATTCCCATTGGGAGGGCGGCGGCAGCAGGTCAGCATTAGAATCGCGCGGATAAGCCGAATCGGTATACACCAAATCTGTCGGCTGCACGGGCGCAAAGGCCGCTTTATAAGCCCCTTCTGGCAGATTCACTGTCGAAATATTGAGCTGCAAATTCTGATTTGTCGGGAAGATGTTTAGCCCGGAAGGTGCCCATAGCTCAGCCGACAGATCGCCCGTTTTGTACTTTGCGGTCACCGGTTCGCCCAGCGTCTGCCCAAACTGGTCGGTCAAGCCTGCGCCGATAGTAAAGGTGTACTCTGTGTTCGGCTCTAGCGCCCAGGGGTTGAGGTCAATCGCGCTATAGCCATCGTAAGGCCGCAAAAGCTGCGGAGCCTCCTTCGGCGGCGGCTCCACCGTAATCGTTTCGAGCACCGACTCCGCTGCCAGGCCATTGTTAAATTGAAGCCGTGCCAGCCCGCTGGTAAACCGGCCATAGGCACCGCCATAACCCGGCTCACCCTCAGCAGGCAGTCCCTCAAAAGCCAGTGGCGCATAGGTCATGAGCTGCCGGTTCCACGCCGACTCACTGGCAAGATTGCCCTGAGCGGGTTGGATGCCGGGAGCGATCGCCAATCGATAGTCTGTTGCTTTTTTCAGCGATCGCTTCGGCGTAATTCCATAGCGCTTTACCGGCGGCTCAAATTGCTCACCCGCCGTCAACTCTCCCTGCTCATTTTCTAGCAGTGCTACCGTGACCGGCACCGACCGTTCCTGACCAGCGGGCACGAGTGTCACGTGCGACTTCAGCGAGTCTACATCGAGCGCCGTATTCGCCGTCAGTTCAAAAGTGGGCTCTAGCTCAATCGGCGCTGACTCCAGACTAGAATCACTCGGCAGTCCCGGTAGATCCGTCAGCTCAATCGGCTCAGTGTTAAACGTCCAGGCCAGGTCTTCGGTTAGCTCATGATTTTCTAGATCGCTCAGGCCAGCCCTGAGTGTGACCTGAAAGCGGGTGGCTTTGGGCAAGGCGCGATCGCCCTGAAACCCCACCATACGCGGCGTCAAAAAGCGAAATTCTCCGGGCAGCTCAGGCACCAGCTCAAACCGATCCAGCAATGCCCCCCGTTCAGCGCTTTCTAAGCTCTCTAGCGGAATCAGCGGTGACTCAAATCGGATGCGAATCTGCGCGAGCGAATCCGCCTCATCCGTCGGGCTAACTTGCTCGATCCAATCGGGCAGTTCAGGCGGAGCAAGCTCGACCACTTCAGGAAAAGGCTTCAGCGGCGGCAGCGATGTGGTCGGATCAGCGTTGGAAGAATCGTCGCTACGGTTGTTGGGATTGCAGGCTGCGAATGTGAGGGCGATCACCAACCCCATTAGCCCATAGCCCAACCTTCTCCACCACTGCCGCATTGAGTTGTCTCCCAGGAATCTGTAGCGTCTGCTACACCTGTCCTAACCAAGAAATCGGACGAATCCAAGCAAATCGCTACAATTCTTAAATCAGCGATCCCTTGCCAGTGGTTTCACCCGGGAGCGTTGAGGCCACAGTAAGATTCAACTCCGTGCCCAGATCCTGCAGCTGAAAGCTAACGATATATCGCTGATTGTCAGCAAAAAGCTGCTCCTTACGAGCAACCATTTCGTTAATGATTTCCCGAGTCTCTTGCTGAAACAGCGGGTCTTCTCCTTGCAACACTTCTTTGATGATTTTTTTCAGCATGTTCTTCCGCTCAGCCTCCGGCAAAAGTGCCAAATTCCAGGCGATGACTGCGATACCCAATAGGTTTTGACGCTGATTGAGCGTCATTCTGTCATCTTCATAAGGCTCAACAAATTCATCCAAGACATCGGACATTTTAACCTGGCCTTCCGGATCCTTTACGATTTCGATAGCCCCCTCGCCTAAAGGCTTTTGCTTGATAGAATCTGCAAATTCTTGCATTGTTTCCTGCCGGGTTTTACCCCGTCGCTGCTGCTTCAGAAGTTCGCTGAAACCCTTTGTTTTTTTGGCCATAACAAAATACATCTCTTGAGCGAAAGGCTCATTGTAGCATCGACATTCTTTAGCTCTCGACGGTTCCGAATAAACGAAAGAATCTTCTCAAATCAGCTCTCACCCGGCCTTACTACCGAAAATCCCTGTCTCTCAGTTGCGCCGCTGGGCGATCGCACCTGAAACCGCACGCGATCACTCAACTCTCCACTCTTCACCTCCAACACCCAATCCCCCGGCTCCATCGTCCAGAAAAACTCCCGCTTAGCCATCGTCTCCAAAGGCCGACCGTTCAGTCGCCACTCCACCGCCTCACCCACCGGGGCAACAATCTTAAAAGCCAGCCGCGCTGCCTCTACCGCAACAAAATAAGCGTCCTCACGAGGCGTTAAAATCCTTAGCTCACCTGCCGTCAAGATCTCCTCGGGCTGACTTGCCAGCCACTCGTCATACTCCGGCGATAGTCGAAAAGGCGTGTCTGCCGAACGGGCATATTCAGCCAGGTCATTGGGCGCAAAATACTCTTCGACTGTTGCCCGACAGTCCGCTGTTGGCTTGCGTCCTGAAATCGCGCAAATTGACCGTTTCTCCCATTCAGTCAGCGGCGGAAAGTTCTGGGGTTCCTGCTGCTCATGTAAATGCAGCAGAATTCGCTGCCATAGCGGCGCAGCTCCCATCACTCCAGAGATTTGACGCATGGGCTCACCCGAAAAGTTGCCCGCCCAGGTGGCTACTGTATAGTCGCTGGTAAAGCCGACTGTCCAGGTATCGCGAAAGTCGGAAGAGGTGCCTGTTTTGACCGCTGCTGCAAAAGGCAAGTTTAGAACAGAATCAACGCCGAAAGAGAGCGACCTAGCATAAGGATCGCTCAGCATATCGCGAACCAGATTCCAGATCGGCGAGGGCAGTATCCCAGCAGTCTGCTCCTCGCTATCAATCGGCGAAAGAGCACCCGCCTTAAAGGTAGATAGTTCTATCGGGTCGCCGCCCCGCGCCAGCGTGACATAAGCCCTTGCCAGCTCCCACAAATTGACTTCACCGCTGCCCAGCGCCAACCCCAAGCCATAATAGTCTGCCGATTCGTTCAAATGAACAAACCCCAACTCGTGCAGTCGTTCCAGAAAAGCAGGTACGCCCACTTTCTCCAAGACCTTTACCGCCGGAATATTCAAAGAATTTGCTAGCGCCGCCCGTACTCGCACTGGCCCATGGAATCTTTCGCTGTAGTCTACTGGGCTGTAGACTTTGGCTCCTGGGATCGGATAGCGAGTGGGGACATCTGCCAGAATGCTGTTGGGCTTAATGGTGCGAGTTTCTAGCGCTAGCTGGTAGAGAAAGGGCTTGAGGGTTGAACCAGGCTGCCTCAGTGCCTGCACACCGTCGTTGCGACCCTGGCTACCTTGCCCAAAATAGTCTGGAGAGCCCACGTAGGCCAGCACTTCGCCGGTTTTATTATCAATTACTAGCGCTGCTGCTTGGTTGACCTGCTTGGTTGCGAGAGACTGTACGATCTGTTGAACCTGCGCTTGAACAAAGTTTTGCAGGGGCAGATCGAGCGTGGTCTGAAGGTGGGCCGGATGGGTCTCCGGTAGCTGTGCCGCCAGCCAAAAGAGAAAGTGGGGTGCCGCCTGAATGCCTTGTGATCGCTGCCGCACAGTCACACGCTCTGCGGCCACCCGCTGAGCGTGCTGCGGACTCAACGCGCTATCGGCCACCATCCGATTGAGCACATAGCCCTGCCGCTGCTTCAGCGCCTCCCAATGAAAATAAGGATCTAAGTCTACCGGGTCATTCGGCAGCGCTGCCAGCAAGCTTGACTGAGCCAGATTAAGCTCTGCAGCCGGAATGCCAAAGTAAACCTGTGCTGCCGCCTCTACCCCGTAAATATTACTGCCCATCGGTAGACGGTTGATGTAGGCGGCCAAAATTTCATCTCTGCTCATCCCTGCTGCCAGCCGCCAGGACAGCCAAACTTCATTCGCTTTGTGCCTCAGCGTCCGAGGGGCAGGCTCCAGCATTCTGGCGAGCTGCATAGTAATCGTCGAAGCGCCGCTGACAATCTCGCGGGCCTGAGCAGCTTCTAGAAGCGATCGCCCCACCGCCCGCAAATCCAGCGGTCCATGCTGATAAAACCGCTGATCTTCGGCTGAAAGAATCGCCTGGATAAAACTAGGAGACACCTGTGCTAAAGGGACAACTGCCGTATGTTCCTGATCGCGGGTAAGAATCGTGCCCAAAGGGAGGCCGTGGCGATCACTAAACTCCACCGCCAGCTGATCTTGCGCAATATCTACCGCCCGAATCGGCACTAGATAAGGGCTCAGGCGAACGAGCAGACTAAACGCCAGTAGACCCAAAAGCAGTCGTGGCCAGAAACGGCAGCGCAAATCTTTATATAAATAGCGATACAAACGGCGAATCATCATAGTCATCCCTCTAAAGTATCTTCTTCCCTCTAGTAGGATTGGGATATTGTAGAAGTGACAATATTTGAAGCGACAGCACGCTTAAACTTGTCTATGTGGCTATGGTAGCCAGCCGTTCTTGACTACAGCCACTATGGAATATCTCGAAGATAGTGATCTAAAGGAATTACCGCTGCTGTTGGCAGGCCCCATGCTAAGGCGAACTGAAGCAGATTCTGTCACTGTTTGGGTCGCCCTCCAAAAGTCTTCTCAGGTCACACTGAAAATTCTGGAGACAACAGCCCAGGGACATCAGCTAGATCGCTGTATTTTTCAGGGCCATCGTGAGACAGTTGCCATTGGTCAGTCTCTGCATATTGTCGCTGTGACCGCGCGATCACCCCAAGGGGAGGCTTTGCAGCGCGATCGCCTCTACGCCTACGATCTCTCCTTTGTGGCCGACCAGCCCTATTCTTTGGCAGCGGCGATGGAGAGCGATCGCCAGCCAGCCCAACCCATCAGCTACTTTGCCCATCAGCGGCCCACCTTTGTGCTGCCGCCCGAGCGTCTTGGCGACCTCAAAATAGCTCACGGCTCCTGCCGTAAACCTCACGGTGCCGGGTTCGATACGCTGCCAATTCTCGACTCTTTGATCGAATCTACCGCCAATCAGCCTAAAGAGCGCTTGCATCAGCTATTTTTAACCGGCGATCAAATTTACGGTGACGATGTTGCTGACCCACTGCTGTGGCTAGCAACTGCGCTAGGTGACACGCTTCTAGGCTGGGAAGAGCCACTGCCTGTCAGTTCTACCCCTCGCGGCAGAACTAACCGCGCTCAGCCCCAAGATCTACCTGCCGGTCAGCGCGCGGATTTGGCGATTCGACGGGCGGGTCTGACAGCGGGCCTAGACGATAAGCGCAATAAAACCACCAGTCACCTGTTTAGCTTTGGTGAATACTGTGCTTCTTACCTGCTGGCCTATTCGCCCGCCTGCTGGCCTGCCGAACTGCCAGCTGGGCGCACCATTGCTCAGGGGCGCAAAGCCATCCGCCAGTGGAACAAAGACAAGCGCTACATGGATCAGTTGCTGTACAGCCTTTGGAAAGTGCGCCGCCTGATCGCCAACGTCCCCACCTACACCATTTTTGATGATCACGATGTCAGCGACGATTGGAATCTCAACCAGGCTTGGTGTTTGCGCGTACTCGGCAAGCCGCTGGGTCGCCGCACCGTGCAGAATGCCATGCTGGCTTACGCGGTGTTTCAAGCCTGGGGCAATACGCCTGAGCAGTTTGAAGAAGATGCTCACGGCGTCGCCTTGCTCACGGCGGCTCAACAGTGGTCTCGCTCAAAGGGAAAAGATATCGCGGCAGATGAGGCGATCGCCACCTACCTGGGCTTACCCCCTAGCGACCCTCACACCGACCTGCCCCAGTTCGTTGCCGATCAAAACGTCTGGGTCTTTCGGCGCTCAGAGAAAACGCTCACCTGGCACTACACCGTCCGCAGCGTCTGCCACGAAGTCATCGTCCTCGACAGCCGCACCTGGCGCGGCTACCCCATAGATGGCCCGCCGATTGCCCCGCCGATGCTCCTGAGCCCCAGCGCCTTCAAGCAGCAGATAGCCACGCCCCTTAGCCAATCTTCGCCGGATGCGAGCACCTATGCCACCTTTGTCGTCGCCCCGACCAACGTCTTCGGCATGCGAGTGCTCGATTGGATTCAGCAGTGGCATCTCAACCGCCGCAAAGTGTTTGCCGCCGATGTCGGTGATGCCTGGAACTTTCATGACGGTGCGCTGGCAAGACTGCTGACCACGCTCTTTCAGTACCGCAGAAGCGTCATTGTACTCTCTGGCGACATTCACTACAGCTCTGCAATTCAGGTTGAATATCAAAACCTGCGCTCAGGCGAACAGAGCACGCTGGTGCAGTTTACGGCCAGCGCCATCAAAAACGAGGAGCTACTCACCCAAATCCTCCACACCAAGCTAAAAGACTGGCTGCTGCCCGAACGGCCTCGGCGCTGGATTGGCTGGTCATCACCCCCCGATATGAAAGAGCTGCCGGTGCAAGAGACAGTCGATCCTGACTGGCGAGTTCACATGAAGTGGTTGCGGCGACAGCAGGCTCAGGTGGTTCATCTGAAGACAGGGCCACAATCACTCGTACCCCATCGGAGATCGGTTCACCCGATTATCAGCTGGCTCAAATTTTGGAACGCTCGCTGGTTTCAATCCGGTACAGAAGTCGTTGGCCTTAACAATATTGCGCTAGTGCACTTTCAAGCTGACAGCACTGACGCCCGGATAGAAAACCCAATAGACGAAACTAACATTGTTCAAGATCACTATTGGTTTTCTCCCTGGTCACCGGTTCAGGTAGTTTGCAGCCGCTTTGAAGCGAGCTTGGGAGAGTCCAGTTCAGCAGACCGATCATAAAGACCGATAGCAGGGCTGAGCCGCTTAGCTCCAATCCTCACCCTTCTTAATCCAGGTAGGTGTAAATATTGTCTCCGTTTTGTGCAGCTCCCGAGTCTTCGCAAAGAGTTCGTCCTCAGTCAGATTCCACGTTTGGAGGACCTTATCCAGATCACGCTGAATATCGCGGGCTCCCTGAAACCCGTCGTAGCGAATGCGCAGCCGCGCCACCTCTGCCATATTCAAACTGCTAGGGCCACCGGCTAAGGCCGTATTCAGCGTCTCACGGTCTTTTCGATACTGCGGATGAAGATAGTCTTTGTCATTCTGAACATCTGCCATCGGGTTTCTCCCAATCAAAACATCACTCCTCACAGAGCGTCGCCGCATGGTGCCGAATATGGTCGCCCATGAATGTCGCGATAAAATAGTAGCTGTGATCATAGCCGGGCTGCTGCCTGAGCGTGAGCGGCTGACCCACCTGCTCGCAGGCGGTAGCAAACACCTCGGGCAATAGCTGCCCCTGCGCTAAAAACGAATCGGCCTCACCCTGATCGATTAGAATTAAACTCAAGTTACCGCTGCTCGCCTTCATTAGCTCAGTCGCGTCGTAAGCTGCCCAGCGTTCTTTGTCAGCTCCTAAGTAACCGGCAAAGGCTTTTTGGCCCCAGGCACATTGAGAGGGGGCAGCGATCGGCGCAAACGCAGAGATTGAAACGTACTTATCGGGATTCTTGAGCCCGCAAATCAGCGCCCCGTGACCGCCCATAGAGTGGCCAAAGATGCCAGCGCGATCCTTCACTGCGAATTCCGATCCGATCAACGCTGGCAGTTCCTCAGTAACGTAACCATACATCTGGTAGTGCTTTGCCCAAGGCGTTTCGGTTGCATTCACATAAAAGCCTGCTCCTGAGCCAAAGTCCCAGTCATCGTCTTCACCGGGAATATTCACCCCGCGCGGGCTGGTATCGGGCACAACCAACATCAGCCCATGCTGTGCCGCGTAGCGCTGGGCCCCCGCCTTCTCAATAAAGTTCTTCTCAGTGCAGGTCAGCCCCGACAGGTAATACAGCACTGGCACCGGGCCATTCTCTGCTTGAGGCGGCACATACACCGCAAAGTTCATCTCGCAGTCGCACGCTTCAGAACGATGGCTGTAGAACCGAGTCGTTCCATCAAAGCTTTTTACTCGCGTTTTTTCTTCCAATTTCACAAAAGCTCCTATTGCAGACGCCTAATCGTACAGAACGACGCTGCGAATCGACTCGCCGCGATGCATCAAGTCAAATGCCTCATTGATTTGCGCTAAAGGCATCGTATGCGTAATCAGATCGTCAATGTTGATCTTTCCATCCATGTACCAGTCCACAATTTTCGGCACGTCCGTCCGGCCTCTGGCCCCGCCAAAGGCGCTGCCTTTCCACACCCGCCCGGTCACCAGCTGAAAGGGCCGCGTGCTAATTTCTTTGCCAGCTTCTGCCACCCCGATGATGGTACAGACGCCCCAGCCCTTGTGACAGCACTCCAGCGCCTGTCGCATCACGTTCACATTGCCAATACATTCAAACGAATAGTCTGCGCCGCCGCCGGTTAGCTCTACCAGATGCCCCACTAAATCGCCCTCAATTTCCTGCGGATTGACAAAATCCGTCATGCCAAACTTCTCAGCCATCTCGCGCTTAGCCGGATTCAGGTCTATGCCGACAATCTGACCTGCACCGACCATCCGCGCGCCCTGAATCACGTTCAGGCCAATGCCGCCTAAGCCAAAGACCACAACGGTTGATCCGGGCTCTACTTTGGCCGTAAACAGTACTGCGCCGATGCCTGTGGTGACACCGCAGCCGATATAGCAAACCTTGTCAAACGGCGCATCTGAGCGAATCTTAGCCAGCGAGATTTCGGGCAGCACGGTGTAGTTGGCAAATGTAGACGTGCCCATGTAGTGATAGAGCGGCTTCCCCTCCAAGGAAAAGCGACTGGTGCCATCGGGCATGACGCCTTTACCCTGAGTGCTGCGAACCGCCTGACACAGGTTAGTCTTTTGGCTGAGGCAGTAGGCACATTCGCGGCACTCTGCCGTATATAGCGGAATGACGTGATCACCGGGCTTGAGACTTTTTACCCCGGCCCCGACTTCTCTGACAATACCCGCGCCTTCGTGGCCCAGAATGGAAGGAAACAGTCCTTCTGAGTCCTTGCCGGAGAGCGTATAGGCATCGGTGTGGCAAATTCCAGTTGCTTTGATTTCTACCAGCACTTCGCCCGCTTTCGGCCCTTCTAGCTGAACGGTCTCAATACTCAACGGCTGATTAGCTTCAAAGGCTACTGCGGCTTTCACATCCATAGCAGGTCACTGGGTTTCAACTTCTGCTCATTATCCGATGAGAAGGGTCATTGCGCTCGTAGAACTTTATGGTGAGCGATCAGTCAACCGCCTACGGCGTCGAATATAAATTTGGCAAAGCTCAGCGGGCTGACGGCAGACTGAGTCATAGCAATACGAGCGTGGCTTCTCAAGAAAAT
>JBARVU010000302.1:0-3240 GCA_049646425.1 Phormidesmis sp.
CTCGAAGGTCTTTAAAAGGCAACGATTCCTGATTCGTGGCTGTTCTGAGTTTTAAGCAGGGCCCAGCTAAAGATACGTATGCGGTCTGCTATCCTCCCGAGAGAGGGGCTGTGATCGCGCTCCGAAAACCCAAATAAACACAGACTATGGTTCGCATTAAGTTTATTAAAGAAAACAAGGAAATCGAAGCTTCCACCGGTTCCAACTTGAGGTTTAAGGCCCAGGAAAATAATATCGACCTCTACACCTTCATGGGCAAGCTTACCCAGTGCGGTGGCTATGGACAGTGTGGCACCTGCGTAGTTGATATTATCGAAGGCGCCGAAAACCTTTCACCTCGCACCGCTGTAGAGGAGAAAATGCTGCGCAAACGCCCCTCTAGCTGCCGTTTGGCCTGCCAGACGACGATTCAGGGGCCGATTAGTGTCGAAACCAAACCAGACAAAAAAGAAAGCTTGAAAAAAGCCAAAGAAGAAGAAGTAGCCCAAAAGGCTGCTGAAAAAGAAGCGGGAGATACGAGCGCGCCCATTTCTGCCGCTGTCGAATAGGGCGCCCTCACCCCTCGAACCGATAGATTGAATTGAGCCTTCTATACTTGAGACAGCTCTAGAATGATATGCTAGAGCCGCAAGTGTAGTAAGTATTTAAACATTTAGGAGTAAAGCAAGCTCTCATGGAAACTAACAAACTAGGGTTTGTCGCCAGCGTCTTATTCGTCTTCGTGCCAACCGTATTTTTGCTCATTCTCTACATCCAAACAGCCAGCAAAAAAACAGGTACGTGATGAACCTTGAAGTTCCTTTCTGAGGAGGAGCTAGGGTTTGGGGCTTCGTGCGCCAAACTACCCAGCATTTTTTGCTCGCTATTCGTTCATATTTTTATAGGTGGCCACTGCCGACGGTGAAATACGGTTCAGGTATCGGAAAATCCAATACTTAAAGACCGTGTCCAAAATGACAGGAAAGGTAGCAATAAATAGAAAGATAAAGTTTCTATTGGCGGGTAAGCCGAGATGGTTTGCCATCCCTTCTAGCAAGACTTCCCAGCCGTGGGGAGAGTGAAAGCCCACAAAAGTATCGGTAAAAAGGATGATAATGAAGGCTTTGGCACTATCACTCAGGCCATAGACAATTTCGTCAATGAAGGCCTTAAGGGTTGCGACTTTCTCTTTGTAATAAGTCAGTAGCAGTGAAAAAGTCAGAACAGCTACGATATCGGCAAAGACATTCTCAACGGCATCGGCACTGCGCTGTTGGTACTCCTCTTCAATCTCGAACGCTTTTTGCCTGACTCGGTTTTCGATCTCTTGCTCGCCGATTTTAGGCGCTTTACCGATGAGTACCTCAAAGCGAAAGCGCTCTTCATACTGCTGCAGTTTGTGCAGGGCATCTTCCTCCATTTCTTCGTTGAGGAACACATCCGCCTGGGTCGTATCACGCCCATACTCTACGATTGGGCCCACTACGAAGTTTTTGCTAAGATATTGCGCCAGCAGTGGGATTACGATGAGCTGCAGAACGAAGGTAATCGCAATAGTCGTCTGGGTTTTCGAGCTGCGAAAGTTACGAACGACTTCAACCTCCGCGTCAGGATCGAGGTCTTGCTTAATACGATCAACTGTACGTAAAATAGAACGAGGAAGAACACTGCTGCCGCTACTCAGCGCTTCATTAGAGTTTGTTTCATTTGGGTTTCTACTGCCTGGCGGGATTACCGGCGGCGCACTGTTTGACTGCCCAGGTAGACTGCCTGGGGATCTCGTCTGAATTTGATTGAGTGCAAAAACGGAGGGCTTCCCGTAGCGCTCAAGGATCTCATCGATCAGCCTCAATTTGCTGAAGAAAACGGCTGGGCCGTTGATCTGGTCTAGAGGAAGATCTTCAGGGAGCCGATCAGTGAGTGGGCCAGTGAGCGAGCTCATGCTAGAGACCTGATATACCGAGCTGCTGGCTCTAAACTCGGCCATCCGCCTTTTGATAATGCTGAGATATTTTTTAAGGTCTTTCTGCAGTAGCCGATAGGAACTACGGCTATAGCTGCCGTAGCTCTCGGAGATAGGATTGCCGTCGAAGTGGTT
Organism: Phormidesmis sp.; assembly: GCA_049646425.1. Lineage (GTDB taxonomy): Bacteria > Cyanobacteriota > Cyanobacteriia > Phormidesmidales > Phormidesmidaceae > Phormidesmis. The sequence goes on from JBARVU010000302.1 coordinate 2,078, forward strand.
ATCTTCGAGCTGACGGATTCTGAGGGCAGCTTCGTAAGCCTGATCGAGGGCTCGATCAGGTGTTTTAGAAAACCACTGTCGAAGCTTGCTAAATAGCCCAAGCCGCTGCGAAGAGTTTGTCATTGATTAGCTAGCGCCGCAAACCGAAAAGTAAGTCACTCTATCTTACGAGGGCGATCACCTATCTTTAAGCACTTCAGAAAATAATCCCTTAAACAAAAGTGACCTCACGTCTATATAATCCAGCCGCCGTTTAAGTAAACTGATGGCTATTTTTGACAGGTCTGCTCCCAAATCAGCTTCTGCTCTACAGACTGAGCTTCACCTGGCTCGGCAGTACGCTCGTCCATGAAGTAGACCTGCATCTCTTCGAGGGGATACCCCTTTCGGGCACTTTGGCGACACAGGTAGCTGCCGTAGTCAGGAAAAACTTTCTGACCAATCTGGCGGTTTAGATTGATGTAGAAGGTGCGCCACTGCATGTTTTTGTAGAACTGAGCGCGATCGCCCAAACTAGGCTTATCAAAAGTGACTGCTCTGTCAGGTCGCAGCACGTCAATTTCGTCTGCTACGCCAGAAGCATCTTTAATTGCGCTGCTATCTATTAACGGGGTGCCGGTCACCACATGCCAGCCATCGTCCCTTGGTGGCCCCGGCGCAAAGATGCTCCAGGACTGGTCGAGCCGGGTGGTCTCGCTCAGCCAGTCTATACGTTGGGCAGTGCGACTCTTTGCAACCCGGCGAATGATGCCGATAGCAGTCTGTGAGCTGTCTACAAAGGCTCGATGAGTGACAATACTCTGCAGGTTCCACATGAACGTAAGCGCTATTAGCAAAAGCGCTAGTGCATTTAGCCACCTAGGGTTCCTGACTATCAGCGGTTTGAACTTGAACGGGCGGGTAAAGCGGCCTGCTATTTTGCGGTGTGTCGCTATCCATTCGTAAAACCGGGTACCGACTGCCATAACCGGCCCCCAGCGCAGAATCGGAGCCAGAAAGCAGAAGACAGGAGACAGGCTGACAACGTAGGCGATGCCCTCAAACTTGTAATGGTGTTGGCCCTTCCAATCGACGATCACCCAGGAGTTTTGAGTTTCCATCGCCTGGTTTATCTCTGGAAGGCTTTGAGCGGTAGCGAGGGGCGTGCGCGGCAGTACCAAGAG
>JBARVU010000303.1:0-6679 GCA_049646425.1 Phormidesmis sp.
GGGTGATCGCGACCTCTGTTCCGCTTTGCTTTGCCTATTTGGATATTGACTGGAGCCGTTGGGGAAGGGCGCGATCGCTCCTGCTCGATATTGGCCTTCAGGTTACACCGGCTCAAGTCTTACCAGAATTTTCGCTTTCACTCATGCCGATGGCGCTGCAAACGGTGGCGATGTCCGTGCTGGCGATTACGCTGGCGGGGTTGGGCGGGGTTGCCTTTTCTTTTCCGGCGGCGCAAAACTTTTTCCTACCAGGCGGGCTGCTGCGCTCAGTCGGTGAGCCAGACTGGGGAAGCGGATATCTCTCGCTAGGAGGGTCTCGCCTTTTGCTGCTAGGGGCGAGGGCGATTCCTGCACCGATTTTGGCACTGGTGATTTTGTACGGTATGTTTCCAGGCATTTTGCCCGGGGCGCTGGCGCTGGCGCTGCACAATTTTGGGATTTTAGGGCGGCTGATGGCTGAGGTGAATGAAAATTTGCCTGACGGGCCGGTGCGGGCACTGCGATCCCTGGGAGCCACTAGCGGTGGTCTCATTTTCTATGGCATTTTGCCTGCGAACCTAACTCGATTTATCGCCTATATCCTTTACCGCTGGGAGGTATGCCTGCGAGAAACGGTGATTGTGGGCCTGGTCGGAGCTGGTGGCTTAGGCAGATTGATGACTGAGCAGCTCAGCAGCTTTGACTACAGTGGCTTGGCGGCAACCCTGAGCGTTTTTATCGGACTGACAGTCGGAGTGGATTGGATGAGCAGTTGGATGCGGTCTCGCCTACGCTGAGAAAAACCTGCGAAAACTTTGGCGGAGTAGCAGCGCAGGGAGTGATTAAATAAGGTCTGATTTAGTTTTTAAGTCTGGGATTGGCCAAGCTAGCGTTGGTTCTAACACTGGTTAGAAAGCGGTTAGTAAACGGGATGAATGATGGTGGGTAAGCGATCGCTCGCGGGAATTGCAGGTATTGTCGCGGCGGCGACGCTGCTCAGCAAAGTATTTGGACTGCTGCGGGAGACGGCGATCGCAGCGGCGTTTGGCACCGGGCCGGTGACCGATGCCTATGGCCTCTCCTACGTGATTCCTGGCTTTTTGCTGATTCTGCTGGGCGGCATTAATGGCCCTTTTCACAGCGCGATTGTCAGCGCCGTATCCAAGCGTGAAAAAGAGGAGATTGCGCCGATTGTAGAAACGGTGACGACCGTTGTGGGGATTGGGTTAGTCATTGTCACGATGGCGCTGGTGGTCTTTGCAGGGCCAGTGATCGATCTGCTCGGACGAGGGTTTCAGGCGACGGAGCTGGGTTTGGAGAGTCGGGCGATCGCGATCGCTCAGCTGCAAATTATGGCTCCGGTCACCGTCTTTGCCTGCTTCATTGGCATCGGCTTTGGGACGCTCAACGCCGCCGATCAGTACTGGCTACCCTCGATCAGTCCGCTGCTTTCCAGCACGAGCGTGATTGCAGGGCTGGGTATTTTATGGCTGGTACTCGGCAGCGATATCAGCGATCCGAACTATGCCATGATCGGCGGCATGGTGCTAGCAGGGGGTATCCTGGTCGGTGCGGTATTGCAGTGGCTGGTGCAGGTGCCTGCCTTGTGGCGCTCGGGATTGGGGCGGCTACGGCTGCGGTTTAACCTCAGCGACCCAGGGGTGCGCGATGTGCTCAGAGTGCTAGGGCCGGCGACCTTTTCTTCCGGCACCCTGCAGATCAACGTCTATACCGACATCTTCTTTGCCGCCTTCGTTCCCGGTACTTTGGCAGCGCTCAACTTTTCTAACCTGCTGGTACAAACGCCGCTCGGCATTGTTTCCAATATTATTTTGGTGCCGTTTTTTCCGATCTTTTCGCGGCTGACCGCACCGTCTCAGCGGCCTGAACTCAAGCAGCGTATTCGTCAGAGCCTGATGCTGGTAGCCCTGACCATGCTGCCCATTAGCGCCCTGATTATTACCCTCGCTCAGCCTATCGTCACCGTCGTGTACAAGCGCGGTGCCTTTGGCGAAGACGCGGTGCAGCTTGTCACGACGATCTTGATCGCCTACGGGGCAGGCATGTTTGTCTATTTGGCAAGAGATGTCATGGTGCGCGTTTTCTATGCGCTGGGCGACGGTCAAACGCCCTTCAAAATCAGCGTCGTCAATATCTTGGTCAATGCCGCTTTAGACTATGTCTTTTTCAACCTGATGGGGCCAGCCGGTCTGGTCGTCGCTACGATTGGGGTAAATGTCGTTGCTTTAGTCGCGATGACGGCGCTGCTCCATCGCAGGCTAGGGGGCTTACCCATCGCAGACTGGTCAAGGACGATCTTCACGCTGACGGCTGCAAGTGTCCTGAGCGGGGTCTGCTGCTGGTTCACCCGTCGCGGACTGGCTACCCTAATCGGTACAGAAAGCTTTGTTGCCAGTCTGATACAGCTCTGTGTGGCAGGCGGAGTAGGGCTGTTGACCTTTGCCGTGCTAACCGTCTTACTCAAAATTCCCGAAGCTGGAATGCTGGTTCAGCGCATTCGACAAAAGCTTGGCCGGTGACGAAATAGACCCTCTCCCTCTCATCTCTTTGGCCTAAACCTGAACTCTGACAGCCACTACTAAACATCTCGCTGCCAAATGGAGACAACCTCATCGGCACTCGCTACGATCAGCGTCTGACCGTCAGGCGTAAAGGCGATCACCACAATTCCCCAATCATGAGAGAGCTGAGCCACACAGTCACCGGTCTCTACCTGCCAGAGGGTCAGCACGTTATCTTCACTGCCAACTGCCAGCAGATCTTCAGCACTCAGCGCCAGCGCCGTGATCGGACTCGGCGAATGGTAAAAGTCTACCGGTCGACTCAAGTGGAGCTGCGCATTTACCTGGTAAAGCCGCACTTTGCCAGCAGTCGTCGCCACGATCAGCTGGTGAGCGGTCGGAGTCGCTGACTGTATTGCCAGGGCGATCGCCCTCTGCTCCCCACTTCCTTTGCGATTGAGCGCCAGCGTTTCTGCCAAGTGAGGCGGGCCCTGCAAGTACCGCCATAGCTTGACGGTGCCATCGTCACTGGCGCTGATCAGCAGATCGCCGGCTGGCGCGCAAACCACCGCATTCACCCGCCGCTGGTGCTGGGCGAGCTGGGCAGCGGGCAAAAGGGTGGCAATATCCCACAGCACGATCTGACCGTCGCTATTTGGGCTGATCAGCCGGTTACCAGCGGGATTAATCGCCAAATCGGTCGGCGTCCAGCCACTGGTTGGCAACGTGTTGAGCAGGCATCGTTCGGCGCTGTCCCATTCCTTTAGGGTGCCATCGGCGCTAGCACTGTAGAGCGCCCGTCCATCGGGGTGAAACTGTAGGGCAGTGATAGGGGCGGTGTGCCCATCTCCGATCAATCGCCGCCGCTGGAAGGTATGGATGAGCTGTGCGCTGGGCAGATGCCATAGACGCAGCGCCCCGTCGGTGCCGCCGGTTGCAAAGATAGGTGCTTTGGGACTTACCGCAATCGCCTGGGTAACGCCAATCGGATGCGTGAGGCGATCACGCCGCTGCCAATCTTGAGCAGCGCTGACTACAGCCGGACGTGTGAATGTATGCGTCTTTTTAGCACCTAGCCATCTCTTGAGCGAAGGAATCGCTTCTGTCGCCCGGTCTAAAAGCTGCTTGGGCGCATAGACCAGTGGATTTTGTGAAAACTGCAAATCTAGGGCCACTTGATCCATGCTTTCATAGCGCTGCTGCAAGGAGCGAGCGACCATATGATCAAGTACTTGGGCAAAGCGCGGTTCAATGGACTGAGGTAAATAGTCTCGCCATACCCAGCGATCTTCTACCGCCGAATAGAGCAAAAAGGGATGAATACTAGTCAGCAAGTTCAGGCAGGTTAGCCCCAGGCTGTAGATATCGCTGGCAAACGTTGCCTGCCCCATAGACTGCTCCGGGGCGGCATATCCTGCGCTGCCGATGACCGTGTTAGCAGCGGTGTGACGGATCCACTTAGCCGCGCCAAAATCAACCAGCATCGGTAGGGTTTGGTCTAAGTGTTGGTCTTGCTGACTTTTGGGCTCCCCTTTTAAGACGATATTGGCAGGCTTGATGTCCCGGTGGATAATATCAAAGCTGTGAACATGTTGCAGTACCGGAATCAGGGAGTTTAGGAGCGATCGCACCTGAGGTTCTGTCCAGGCCCCGCCGGCTTCTAGCTGCTGCGCCAAATTATCGCCAGGCGCAAACTCCTGTACCAGAAACTGCCCCCATTCATTTTCTATCGCGGCGAGCAGTCTAGGAATCTGTGGATGGTCGCCTAGCTGGCGTAGCCGCTCAGCCTCTAGCTGAAACCCGGCCTCCCCTGCCAAAGAACTCTCGTATAGCTGCTTGATCACGCAGGGAGCAGTCTGGACGGCTTCGGGCATAGATTTAGACGCTACTTGAGCCGTGGTAGCGCTGGCGACCGGCAACACCTCTGCTAAAAACGTTCGCCCAAAGCCGCCCTTCCCTAGCGGTGAAATTAGCCGGTAGCGACCCGCCAAAGTCAAAGGCGTCCCGCAGGCACTGCAAAAACTAGCCGCTGATGGATTTTGTGGCTGGGGGCAGATAGGATTTAGACAGTACGCCATGGCCTTAAGTCCACTCAGGCAAGTCTGCCGTCACCTCTGTAAAATATGACGCTAGGTTGATACCTGGCAGAGTCAGAGCAAGCTGCAATATTACCTGAGTGTACAGGAGCACTCTCAAATATTGACCAAAGCCGTGTCGCAGGGTTTCTGCTAAGTTGGAACAGCTTCTCCAGGTCGCAGCTTCGCCCATTTGCCCATTTCTTCGCTGTAGCTGTTGCAGCCAACCACATCGTATTCAAAGCCAAACTCGCTATCAGACACCATCTGATCGCCATGTACCTGAAACTTTGGCAGGGTGATATTGGCGTTGATCGTGGGGTTGTCAGGTTCGAAGACAGGCGTTTCGGTCAGATGCGGCTGCTGATGGTTCGTTTCGACAGCATGGTAGGTAATGCAGCTGTCGACGTAGTGGCAATTAACGCAAATACACATAGGGCCAAACCTCAGTGTGAGACTAGAGGGATGTCCTCACTGTAGCGTAAGATTTTTGTTTTCTGCGCAGGCTGCTCTGGCAGTGTTACAGGTTTACAGCCTCTGCTGATATGTCCTTATTTTCCCCCGAAACCTGGCCGTTTTCTCTCGATATGCTACCCGATAGCGCTTATTTGGTCGGTGGCAGTGTGCGCGATCGCCTGCTGAACCGTCAGTCGGGCTATCTCGATTTGGACTTTGTGCTGCCCGGTAAAGCGATAGAAACCGCAGCAGCGATCGCCCGTATCCATCAGGCAGGCTTTGTCGTCCTCGATCAAGCCAGGCAAATTGCCCGAGTCGTTTTTGAGCAGGCCACCGTAGATTTTGCCCAGCAGCAGGGGGATAGCCTCGAAGCCGATCTGCACCGGCGAGATTTTACAATCAATGCGATCGCCTACCACCCTCACGATCAAAGGCTGATCGACCCGCTCGGCGGTGAGGCAGACATTGCCAGCAAAACCATCCGCATGGTGAGCTATCACAACCTTTTGGCAGATCCGCTGCGACTCATGCGGGCCTACCGCCAGGCCGCCCAGCTAGGCTTTGGCCTGGATACTGATACGCAAACAGCGATTGGAGAACTTGCCCCTCAGCTCACTCAAGTCTCGATAGAGCGGATCCGCAGTGAGCTAGACGCCTTGCTGAGCACCCCAAATGCCAGTCAGCAGCTAACGCCGATTTTGAAACATCAGCTTTTGCAGTTTTGTCTGCCCTGCTTTAACGCGGAGCGAATCGCTCAGGTGGCGGCAATTGAGACGGCGATCGCCTCGCTCAAAGCAGCGCTGCCTGACTATGCAGAAAGCCTGTACCACTGGGAAAAGCCAGTTCCCGTCGGGTCTTATCGCAGCTGGATTAAGGCCGCTAAGCTCAGCCGCCTAGTCTGCGCAAATCTAGACCTCGCCCAAACCGAGCTCACAGCGCTTAAATACAGCCGTAGCGAGGCCCGGATTATCCGCACAATGCTGACGCTACAGCCCGATATAGCAGCGATGCGCAGCGGGCCACTCAGCCGCTCGCGGCAGTTCTTTCTATTCAAGACGGCTGGAGAAAGCTTCCCGGCGCTCTCGCTGTTAGCGCTTGCTCAAGGCGTGAAAATAACTGTCTTGCAGCCCCTGATAGAGCGGTTCTTAAACCCTGATGATGAAGTGGCTCACAGTCAGGCGCTGGTTACGGGCAGCGTTCTAATCAAGCAGCTAGGCATCCCACCGGGGCCCAAAATTGGGACGCTGCTCAAGGCTGTAGAAATCGCCCAAGCGGAAGGAAAAATACGGGAACCCGAGGCAGCGATCGCCTGGGTCAAGCAAATAGAAAAGGACTAGGCTACATCGCCGAGCGCTGAGGCCGCACGTCTACCTGATGGGCTAAGCTGCCGTTGTCCCAATCGAGCGGATGCGCTTCATTCGCTGGGACCACAGTCACCACCGTTTGCCGATTGGCAACCCGGAAAGATAGCCGTCTGCTGTGATTTGGCTTGGAGACGCGAGAGACAGGAGCCGCCTGCTGCACAGACTGAGAAGCTAGCACACGACTTCTGGTCGTTTGTTTTGGCAGGGCGGTCTGGCTACTGCGCTGCCGTCTTTTTTTGGGTTGAGATACTTTGGGAGCGATCGGCCTTGCAGTGGGCTGAAC
>JBARVU010000304.1:0-4078 GCA_049646425.1 Phormidesmis sp.
TTGCCCAAGGTGCTGCCGATAAAGCACAGCATCCGGGCCGGCAGCTGAGTAGGGGGTAAGTTAGCGATCGCCAACTCATAAGTACCAACTAAGCCGTGAATAGACAGCGTTGGATATTTTGCGAGCAGCTGCTGCGCACTCTCTGTCAGCATGGTGCTGCTGACATCTATCGGCAAGTAGCGCAGCGGATACCCGGCCGCCTGGTACGCATCGAGGAGGATTTGAGTTTTGGTGGCGCTGCCGCTGCCGAGTTCAGCGACTTCACAGGGGCCAGTGAGGTGGGCGATCGCTTCTCCATACGCCTCAAAAATTGCCGTCTCCGTCCGCGTCGGATAGTACTCAGGCAGCTGACAAATTTCCTCAAAGAGCTGCGATCCCCTTTGATCGTAAAAGTATTTGGGCGGCAGTGACTTCGGTTGGGAAGAGAGCCCTTCGATGACGTCTTGACCGTTCTCGCCCGGTTCATTCGCCATCAGATTGCGGATCATGAGTCGCTGACTATCTGATGCTGTGTACTGCGTCTCCGAGCCCTGTGAGGTGCTTTGTGAGGTGCTTTGTGAGGTGCTTTGTGAGGTCAAGATAGGTTCCTGCTGCTAGTGCTGGCCCAATCAATGTCGCTATTTTCAGCTAGCGCAGCGAAAACCCGCAAACATTTCGCGCCGATGAGGATGATACCAGTTACGAAAGCTTTTGCGCAGTGCCCATTGGGGGGTTGCAAAACTACCGCCGCGTAGCACCCGGTGGGCCTGGTCAAAATAGACCTGGGAATAGCCTGCGTAGGGAAAGGGCCGAAAGCCAGGATAAGCATCAAACCAGGTGTCTGTCCATTCCCATACGATGCCCACCGCCTGGGTGTCATCTGTCTGCGCTGCCCGAGCCCATTCGGATTCCGTCGGTAGCCGCTTGCCGACAAAGCGGGCATAGGCATCTGCTTCGTACCAGCTCACTCCCCAAACAGGCTGATGATCAACCGTGTCTGTAGACCAATAGAGCGGCGCTTCAGCTTGACTGGAGCATTTCCACTGCCATCCTGCTGCCGTCCACCAGCGTGATTCTCGATAGCCGCCAGCCTCTATAAATGAGCGATACTGCTTGCTGGTGACTGGATAGCGGTCGATGGTGTAGCTCTCTAACCAAACGGCATGAGCGGGTTTCTCATTGTCGATCGCAGCAGGTTCATCCCAGCCCTGGACAAAATATCCTGCCGGGATGTCGATTTCTGAAAGTAAGGGATCCGGCTGCACCTGCGCTCGATTGTTCACGTTCACTTGAGAGACGCCGTTCGAGCCTTGAATACTGTGTAAAGCAAGCACGATTGAAACGGTTTCGGCATGTTGGCTTTCGTGCTGAAGCAGCCAGTGCCAGAGCGGGGCTTGCGCACTGGGATCTGTTGAAGATAGGACTTTGAGCGTTTGCGATCGCACTTCCTCTAAATAGCTCAAAATCTCCTGCAAGTCCGGTAAATTCTCTCGCTCGGCCTTTGGCAGTCCATCTGCCGCAAACAGCTGCCGGTACTCTGGAAACGCACAGGGCTGACCAACTAGACGCTCTAAGATCCAGAAAGATTCGATATAGGCAATATGACCCAAATGCCAACCCACAGGGCTAAAATCAGGGTGAGCCTGCTGTTTCAAAAGCTCAGGCTGAATATTCACAACCCGAGATAGCGTCTCGTCACGACACGCTTTGAGAGCTTGGCGAAAGGAGTCAGAAGGCGCTTTAGGCTCATAGAGAACTGAAGCAAGGCTAGACATGATGGAAAAAGTGCAGGTAGCTTTACGCCACGGTTGGATAAACGTCAATTTTGAGATCTGAGCGAATGCTGATCAGTTCAGACTGGGGATACGGCTGCCAATCATCTTCAAACAACGGTTCAGAAGCCAGAATAATTGACGACGGAAAACGCTTTGAATCTTTGAGTAGATAAAAGGAAGGCGCGGTTTGCTGATTGTCAAAACGGAGGGCGACGAGGCGATCGCCCATACTCAGAATAATGTTGGCAGAGACATGAACCGCTGCTTTGCGAGCCATTTTTTCGATCTGTTCTATCGTCTGCGCGAGCGCCTCAGCCAGATCAATTCCAGGCTGCGTCTCCAGGTGATGAACCAACAGCGCAAAAATGTGTTCTGAATCAGTTCGGCCCTGAATACTGTTGTAGGCTACATCACAAAGCTGTTCACGAATAGGACGATAGAGAGATTTGTAGAAGTTCTCTATCAGGCCGTTGTGAATAAAGAGCAGCTGCCCGTGAAAAAACGGCTGGCAGTTGCTCATTTCGGCGGGCATTTTATCGGTTGCGCTGCGCAGATTGGCAAGCCAGGACGGCGATCGCACATAGCGGCATAAATCTGACAGATTTTGATCATTCCACATCGGCAGTGGGTTGCGATAGATAAAGGGCGGTGCCGCTGGGATTTCACTGTCATACCAGCCGAGGCCAAAGCCATCCCCATTGAGAATCGCTGATTTCATTTCGCGGGGCTGATAGCTCTGAACTAACAGCGAGTGCTCGGGCTTAGAGATCAGCTGATCGAGCGAAATTCGTGGGCCTAGATAGCCCAATATTCGACACATATATATTTTTTAGCAGGAAAGAACTTGTCTGAATAGTCAAGCTATAGGCTAGCAAACTCTGAAAAATTTAGTTGGAGAATGGTAGATAGTTCCTTGCCTTGGAGGTGGCTACAGACCGCAAGTCATGCGGAGTCAATGAGTATATACACTGATTCAGGCTTTACTTGCTAAGCTGTCAGAGGCTATCCCGTGACATTAGTAAGGGTACCTAATGGATAAACCAGTCATTCTGACCATTGACGACGATCCGGCAGTGCTGCAGGCGATCGCCCGTGACCTCCGCAAGCAGTACGGCGCCAACTATCGGATTGTGCGCGCTGACTCTGGATCCAGTGCCCTAGAGGTGACTCAAAAGCTGAAGCTGCGGGGCGATAGCGTTGCCCTATTTTTAGCCGACCAGCGGATGCCTGGGATGAGCGGCGTGGCATTTTTGCAGGAAGCGATCGCTGTTTTCCCGATGGCAAAGCGAGCCCTGCTGACCGCCTACGCCGATACCAATGCCGCGATTGAATCGATCAACGATGCCCACATCGACTACTACCTGCTCAAGCCCTGGGATCCGCCAGCAGAGAAGCTCTACCCTGTGCTGGACGACCTGCTTCAAGATTGGCAGGCGAGCTTTAAGCCCAAGTTTAAAGGAGTAAAGGTGATCAGCGATCGCTGGAGCCCTCACTCTCACGACCTGCGCGACTTCCTCTCTCGCAACCAAATTCCCTACCGCTGGCTCGACATCGAAAGCAATGAAGAAGCCCAGAAGCTGGTGGAATATGCTGATTCTGCCAAGGATAGCGCCTGTCTGCCCCTGGTGATCACAGGCGATGGCACCAAGCTCGTAAAGCCCAGCGTGACCGAAATGGCCCAGCAACTGGGGCTGCAAACTGAAGCCACGAAGCCCTTTTACGATCTGGTGATTGTGGGCGGTGGCCCGGCCGGTTTGGCGGCAGCCGTCTACGGCGCGTCTGAAGGCTTGCATACGGTTATGGTCGAGCGGGAGGCCCCGGGCGGGCAGGCAGGCACAAGCTCTCGAATCGAAAACTATCTGGGCTTTCCGGTGGGCTTGAGCGGCGATGACCTGGCCCGGCGCGCCGTGACTCAAGCGAAGCGATTTGGCGTTGAGATTCTGACGCCGCAGGCAGCGACCGACCTGCGAATTGAAGATGACTATCGCATCATCACCTTGTCGGATGGCAAAGAGATTAGCTGCCATGCGTTGATTTTGGCGATGGGCGTATCGTGGCGGAAGCTCAATGTGCCGGGCGTAGAGAAGTTTACCGGCTCTGGCGTTTACTACGGCGCAGCGAAAACGGAAGCACCTGCCTGTAAAGGAGAGGAAATATACGTCGTCGGGGGTGCGAACTCAGCCGGACAGGCGGCGATGTATTTCTCCAAATACGCCAGGAAGGTAAACATGTTGGTTCGCGGCGAGTCTTTGGTCAAGAGCATGTCGCAGTATCTGATCGAGCAAATCAACAGTACAGACAACATCGAGGTGATGCCTTTCCAC
>JBARVU010000305.1:0-8553 GCA_049646425.1 Phormidesmis sp.
GAAAAGCAACTGATGACTTTAAGCAGCAGATGCCGATTGTCTTTGATGACGACCTACCAAACTGGAACTATGTGGCTCGCCCGCAATCGCTTTAGAATTGGATCCTATTAAATCCTCGTTCCTAAGCCATTTGCGCCCTGATCAGCTGGGCCATCTTGTTAGCGCTGTCGGTTGTCGCTAGCTGGCGGGCCGCTGCCGCCATTTGACTAAGTTGGTCAGGCGTTTGTAGCAGTGTCAAAACCAGTGCCTGTAGCTGCTCGACAGAGAGATCGGCCTGCTGATGGAGCTGAGCGGCACCCACCGAGCTAAAGACAACCGCGTTGTAGGTTTGATGGTCTTCGGCAGCAAAGGGGTAGGGAATCAAGATGGCAGGGGTGCCCGTAATTGCCAGCTCAATCAGCGTACCGGCCCCGGCTCGGCTGACGGCTAGGTCAGCCCGCTGAAAGAGTGCCGCCATATTGCTGTAAAAGGGACGAGAGAGATAGTGAGGATGGCTAAAGCTATCGGCTTCAGAATCGCTCGTGCCTGTGAGGTGAACAATCCAAGCGCCTGCCGCTAACCAGGCAGGCGCAGCTTCACGCACGAGCTGGTTGATGGCTACTGCACCCTGACTGCCGCCAACGACCACAATTAACGGGACATCTGCTGGAATGTCCGCAAGATCTTTTAGGGTCAGCGGGTCAGAAGGGTCAGCGGCTTGTAGCGTCTCTAAAAACTGCGATCGCACCGGCGTCCCTACCACTACTGTCTCAGCCTTGGGCAAATGCTGAGCAGCTTCTGCAAAGCCTAGTGCCACTGTCGTACACCAGGGACTCAGCCAGCGAGTAACTTTACCCGGCAGCGCATTAGATTCGTGCAAAATTGCCGGTAGTCCCAGCGAGCGAGCGGCGATAATCGCTGGTGCGGCAATGTAGCCCCCGGTCGTAAAGACGCCCTGAAAATTCCCCCGCCTGAGCAGGCTGCGCACCTGGGCGGTCGATTTGGCAAAGCCAGCCCCTAGCTTGAGCGTACTTAGCCCAAAACCGCCCTGAACGCCGCCCATGCGCACTGTATGGAGAGGGTATAAGTCAGGGACGAGCTGCGCCTCCAGGCGGTCAGGGACGCCGAGCCATTCAATTTTGCAGTTGGATAATTGCTGAGCAGTGGCGATCGCCGGAAACAAATGCCCGCCTGTCCCGCTCGCCGCAATCAATAGCTTAGGAGCGATCGCCGGTACTTCACCCATAATCGTCAAGTGGACGCTAATCGCCCTTAGAACAGGACTCCTACAAAAGGAACCAGGAAATACAAATTTCAGGTTACCTTGGTTTAAGCATCAAAGAAATCATTCCGCTCGTTTAGATACACACCGGACAAAGGAAGCGCAAACCCATGACCTATCGCCGAAGCTGGTTCAAAGAATGGCAGATTGTTGCTTTGTGCGGACTCACCTTGACCTGGGGCGGCGGTCGCCAGGCACAGGCCGCTTCGCCCGACACCGCACCCGCTGATCTGGTGAACGCCATCGAGCAAATCGAAACAGCCGCCACAGCAGGGGACGTAGACGCCGTCATGCAGGGCTATAGCCCAGAGTTTACCAACGAAGACGGGTTCACTTATGAAACGTTGCCGACCGCGCTGCAAACGCTCTGGGACAGCTACGACAGCTTGACCTATCGGGTAGAACTACAGTCCTGGGAGCCCTCGGACAGCGGCTACATCGCTGAGACGGTTACCTATATCGACGGCACCCAAATCAGCAACGGTCAGCCTGCTCAGCTAGAGTCAGTCATTCGCTCACAGCAGACTTTTGCAGACGGCAAAATCGTCTCACAAACCATACTGTCTGAACGCAATCAGGTCACCTCCGGTGAAACGCCGCCTACAGTATCGGTGATTTTGCCGGAGCAGGTAGCCCCCGGCGAAAGCTATGACTTCGACGCGATTGTGATGGAGCCGTTAGGTAATCGCTATCTGCTAGGAGCTGTGATTGAAGAAGGGGCAACCGCTACCGACTTCTTCACAGGCCGCCCCGTAGAGCTAGAGCTGCTGTCCGCAGGCGGACTGTTCAAGATTGGAGAGGCCCCCGCTACCCCCGATAGCCGCTGGGTATCGGCACTGCTGGTCCGTGACGATGGTCTGACAGTCGTCACGCGCCGCCTGCGAGTCGACTAACGGGCCAATACTTTCGTAACCGCCGGCTGCATCGCCTCAGCCAGGCTACGAACGACCGCGACCATTGCCAGCGGATCGTTCAGCTTGTGAACGGCTGAGCCAACGCCGACGCCTGCTGCCCCTGCGGCAAGTGCCATTGGAGCGGTAATATCGGAGATGCCCGAAGCACAGAGTACCGGCACTGAAACTGCCCGTGAGATTGCATGGGCAGCCGCTAGCGTGGGCGCAGCTTTTTCAATCAGGCCGAGGGTGCCGCTGTGGGTAGGGGTACTGCTGGTGCCGCCTTCGGTTTGGATGATGTCAGCGCCTGCTGCGACCAGCGCTTCGGCAAGCTGCACCTGGGCATCGAGGGTGAGAATGTGAGGAACCGTCACCGATAGGGTGATGTGGGGTAGGCGTGATCGCGTCTCCTGCGTCAGCGCCAAGACTTCTGGCCCTTCGAACCGCCTGCCCTGCGCGTAAAAAGCATCAAAGTTACCAATTTCTACCAGGTCAGCGCCTGCTTCTACGGCAGCGACAAATTGCTGAGGATCCACAGCAGACACGCAGATAGGTAGATCGATCAGGCTTCGCACTAATTTGACCAGACCCGCATCGGCGGCAATATCGACAAAGGTGGCGCCGCCCTGCTGAGCCGCTCGAACGACATCCGCTACGTTGCGAGGGTCTAAATTGGTCAGGCCGCTGATGATTTTGAGGGCAGATCGGTTTTCAAAATCGTGCCGCAAAGCTGCTGGCTGGTTGAGAATAGTCATATCGGCTCTAGTCAGTTGAAGGTGCAAGCATCATTTTGCCAGAGATTTGACCGCTAGGTCATGTAGGGCCAATCGTCTCCCAAAGATGATTTGGACTTGTCACTCTCTCTAGCCCGTAGTATCATCAAAGACTGCGAAACAAAGCGTAACTGCCGCAACCTGCTGGTTCAACTGAAGACCAGAGATATTTCAACTTCACTAAAACTCTTATGCCCAAGCTCAAAACTCGCCGCGCCGCCGCCAAACGGTTCCGCCGCAGTGGAAGTGGCAAAATCATGCGCCGCAAAGCCTTCAAAAACCACCTCCTAGAACGGAAGTCTCCGGCCCGTAAGCGCAAGCTCTCCAAAGTGACGACGGTACATGAGACCGACGTGCCCAACGTAGAGCTGATGATGCCCTACTTGTAGAGACCATCCTGCTTCGCTCAGCTCTCTCAGCATCAAATCACTGTAAAGGAAAACTAGACCATGGCACGTGTTAAGCGCGGTAATGTTGCTCGCAAACGCCGCAAGAAAGTTCTTAAACTGGCTAAAGGCTTCCGAGGATCTCACTCAAAGCTATTTCGAATCGCTAACCAGCAGGTGATGAAGGCACTGCGGAATGCCTACCGCGATCGCCGCCGCCGTAAGCGCGATTTTCGCCGGCTGTGGATTGCCCGGATCAATGCCGCCGCTCGCCTCAATGGCACTACCTACAGCCGCCTGATCGGCGATCTCAAAAGGGCCGACATTCAGATCAACCGGAAAATGCTGGCGCAGCTAGCGGTACTCGCTCCTGACACCTTCACCAAGGTGGTAGAGCGCGCTGGCAGCAAATAGCACTTGCGCCGCCTATTGACGAGTTTAAGCCTGGTATGGATGGGGACGCAGCTACTG
This sequence comes from Phormidesmis sp., assembly GCA_049646425.1. Lineage (GTDB taxonomy): Bacteria > Cyanobacteriota > Cyanobacteriia > Phormidesmidales > Phormidesmidaceae > Phormidesmis. The sequence continues at coordinate 3,785 of JBARVU010000305.1, forward strand.
TCGTCCCCGTTTTTCGTAGGCGAGGCAGCGGCGGCTGAGCTATCAGAAATTCGCGATCGCGGCTATCTAATTGTCGCAGTCAAAAACAACCGAGCCCCGCTGGGATTTGTCGACGCATCGGGCAATCTCAGCGGCTTCGAAATAGACATTGCCCGGCGTCTGGCCGCCGAAATACTCGGCGATGAATCGGCTGTCAGGCTTGTGCCTACACGCAATGAGGAGCGGCTCAACGCGGTGATTGCAGACGAGGTAGATATGGCGATCGCCGCCATCACCATCACCGCATCGCGGCGTCGCATCGTCAACTTCAGTGACCCGTATTATCTCGACGGCACCGCTTTCATCACCAACCAGCCCGAGATTCAGGGTCTGCGAGATCTGCGTATCAGCACCGTCGCCCTGATAAATCGCTCTAGCGCCGTCGCGCACGTTCGCTATATTTTGCCAGGCGCACAGCTAGTCGGCGTCAGCTCATATGCTGAAGGACAAAGCCTACTGCAAAATGGCACAGTAGATGCGTTTGCGGGCGATGCCTCCGTTCTCACCGGTTGGACGATTGAACCAGGCGCTCAGCCATACCGCCTGTTGCCCAGCATCCTCTCTGCCGAGCCGCTGTCGGTTGCGCTTCCCAAGGGCGTGCGGTACACACCTTTACAGGAGGCTGTCAATCAGGCCCTGCGCCGCTGGTACGAAGAAGGCTGGCTGCAAGAAAGAGCCGCTTACTGGGGACTGCCAGCAGAAACAGCGCAGTTTATCGATCTTTCCCCTGCGAACTGAGCGGCGATAGTCAATCATTGCCGGCAACAGATAAAATCGGCACAAAGTCCAGTTTAGTCAGTTGGTCTGACTGAGGTTTGACCCTTACCACCTCTACGAGCTGCACTCGCGCCTGGCGATCGCCTCTGACAAACCGCGAAGGCACCAGCGTCGCCCCGCGTACCGTAAAGTCTGGATCGTTAAGCGCTTTCTGAACCCTCGCCCGGGTCGGTTCAGCTGTCATCGCGCTTTCTTCTATCGCGACTGCCATCGCCCCAACCGCATCGTAAGACATCGCAGTGACATAGTTCACCGGCCCTCGCCACAGATCTCTCGAAGTTTTCACGAACGCCGGGTTCGCGGCCCCATCAATATCCCAGGCGACCGCCATGACCATACCCACCGCTGCATCCCCTGCTTCTGTCAGCGTTCTCGGCGTATACAGATTAGCCAAATCGCCCAGGACTTTTAACCGACTGTTGTTAGCAGAGATCACGGAGATCGCCTCGTCGACAGCGCCATTATTCGTCGCGAGTAAGATCACCTCCGCGCCCGCTTCTATAGCCTGCTGCACGCTCCGCTCTGCCCGAAACTTTTCCACGCTCATATCAAACTCGGCGACAATCTCACCGTCTGGCGTGGGCTCCACTACGTCTCTAAACTCCTGACGAATCTCTTCGCTATAGGTCACCCCGCCCACATAGAAAATCGCAGCCTTCTTCAGTCGCCAGTTTCCTAACATGTACCGGGCGAGTGCCTGGGCCCCGTTGCGGTTATTGATCGTCGAGCGGAATACCCAAGGGCTATAGCCAGTCAGTTCTTTGGTAGTGCTGATAGGTGTGATAAAGGCGATGGTCTGGCGATCGCGATACACTGCCGCCGCTCGCAAACTCACATCGCTCGACCAGTGACCGACGATGCCCAACACATCGGCATAGTCAGGATTGTCGGCTAGAGCGATCGCGACCGATCTAGCCGTCTCTTCACTATCACCATCGTCTATCAGCAATAGCTTCAGGGGAACGCCATCAATACCGCCTTGCTGATTTACCTGGTCTTGAGCCTGGGCAAAGCCTCGCAGCATCTCGACCGCATTATTCGCATTCTCACCGTTAAAAGGCACCGACACTGCCAGGGTGTAGGCAGATTCATCCCCAATCAGCGCGTTGTTCAGCGCGATCAGCACCTCTGGCGCTGCGCAGAGGCCAAAAGCTGCCTGGAACTTAGAGATAGAGCGCTCATGCTCCCCTCTCGCCCGCTCCGCCATTCCCTGTCGCTTCAAAGCCTCGAACGCGGTGTGTTCGTTCTCTGGGCAAGCCACCTGGGAAAGCAGCTGCGATTCATTGACGATGATCGGCTGCTGCTCTTGCAGGCTCGCTTCAAAATCTGCCTGCACAGGGATTGGCGGCGGTTCTTCGGAAGGGCGCGTTACTGCTGCCAAGACAGCGAGTAAAATAGCGCCCCCAGCTAGCCACACTTTCAAGCGAGGCAGCTTTTGCTTTGCGGAAGGATGACGCATAGTTTCCCCAGAACCCTACTTCCTAGCTTAACTGCACAGCGGGTTTAGAAGATCCTGCTGGTGCCAGTGCGGTTCTTGATAGATTTGTCTATACGACACCTGAAGCGCCGGCCCACTAAGATAAAATAAGACAGCATAGAAACAGAGATAGAACCGCTGATCATGGAAGAAAATACCAGCTATTTGGTTGTTTACTTAGGGATTTTACTGGCGCTTCTGAGCGTGGCGGCTTTCTTTGTGATCAAACAGGTTTGGGTTACGCGCCGAGTTGAGGTCACCCTTTCTGACCTGCAGGGAAAGCTCACGAATCAAAAAGGCAGTGCGCTGGAGTACTACGAATTGGGCAGCCTGCTACTCGACAAAAAGCTGTATTCCCAGGCGACGGTTTATCTCAAAAAAGCGCTCAAAGAGCTGTCCAACGAAGAAGTCGAAAACGCCATACTGGTACACAACGCGCTGGGCTATGCCTACTTCGCTCAAGACCAGTTTGACCTGGCCATTCGTCAGTACAATGAAGCGCTCAAAATTGACCCTGGCTACGTGACTGCGCTCAATAACCTGGCTCATTCCTACGAGCGTAAGCAGCTCATGCCCCAAGCGCTCGAAACCTATGAAAAATCTTTAGCCTCCGAACCTACGAATGAAACCGCCAAGCGTCGAGCCGAGTCATTGCGCAAGCGGTTGGCATAGCCTGCTTGCCGGTTCTAGCCATGATGTCTACAGAGAATGATCGCCTCAGAGCGGATTGGCTGGCTCTGCTGGAGCGTCATCGGGCGATCGCTGTGATTCGTACCGGCAGGGTGGAGCTGGCACTGGCGATGGCACAAGCCGCAGCGGCTGGGGGGGTAGCCCTGATTGAAATCGCCTGGAATAGTTCTCAGCCTACCGAAATGATCGGCGTCATTCAGCAGGCATTGCCTCACTGTGTGGTGGGGGTCGGAACGGTGCTGAGCGGCGCTGATTTGAAAGGGGCGATCGCCGCCAACGCACAGTTCTGCTTTACCCCTCATACTGACTGCGAGCTGATCTATCAAGCGCAAGCGCATCGTCTGCCCATCAGCGTCGGGGCCATGACGCCGACCGAGATCATAGCGGCCTGGCGAGCGGGAGCGACCAGCGTTAAGGTATTTCCCATTTCAGCGCTGGGCAATGGCGCTTATATCCGCAGCCTTTTAGGGCCGCTAGGGCCAATTCCACTAGTGCCCACAGGTGGAGTGACCGTTGACAGTGCGCCTGAGTTGATTGCAGCAGGTGCGATTGCAGTCGGCCTTTCGACCGCGATATTTCCGCCAGCGGATGTAGATCGGGGCAACTGGGCGGCAGTCACCGCGCGGTCTCGACACCTGCTTTCCCAGCTGACGCGCTAGTAGTCAGCTTCCCAGCTTAAACGCCTCGACAAATAGACCATAGACCATGCCCAGCTTGAAGGCGTTGAGAGCCTCTATCAGCGTAGAGCGCGATCGAACTGGGCCGACATCGACCCCGGTAGCGCCCACCGATCCGGGCGCATTGGGAACGGTGATCGAACTGCGCCGATCCAGGGGGAGCGATGGACGAGCCGGGGCGAAACGGTAATATAGCCAGCTGATAAACTCCACGCCCAGCACCAAAAAGGCCGATACCAGCACATCTAGCTCCGCCGTTTGACCAGCGGTAGCCGAAATCGCCGTCGCAAAAAAATTGCCAAACAGTAGGCTCATAACCATTACTGCTAGCCGCCGCCAGGGGTTGAACACCCACTGCCTGAACCGCAGCGTCGCCTGGTCGAACAGTGTATTGAGTCGAGTCCTTTGCATAGAGGTTACTGGGCGAACTGATCGAGACAAGCTCCGAAGTGACGCTAGTCAGGGAGCTCCCGCTTTGTCTTTGTTCCCAGCCTAGCGCTTAAATGACCTGAGGCAAGTCTAATCAACGACTAATCCCCATCCTCTCGACACCATTCAACGAACTGGCACAGCTTTCACGAATGAAGAGCTGTTTCAAAAGCTACGATCTAGACACTAATAGAGTACTTAAAACATATCAGCGGCTGACAAATTGTCGCTTATTTCGCTTTCTGAGAGGGTTTCCCATGCGACGTTCTTCCATTTTATTTGCTTTAGCAGCCGTGCTGTCGGTCGGAACCGCTGCCCAGGCCGGGCCCGCTGCGCGCACACCGTTGGCAGCTCCAATTGAGATCACGGGGCGAACAGGCGGCAGCGAGCCCTCTTCTTGTGGCAACATTAATCCGGCAGCAGGCCAGGTTGTGCAAGTCACCGAAGCATTCGCTGCATTGGACTTCGAGGTGCAGAGCCAGGGGGACTACACCCTGCTAATTACCGGCCCCAATGGCTTCCAAGAATGTGTGTTCGCCCATAACTACGATGGCGGCGTTATTCAGGCACCGGGGCTGCTTAACCGGGGCGAGTATCAGATTTTTGTGGGCGATCGCCGGGGCGAGAGCCACCCTTATACTATCTCTATTAGCCAGTAGGCTTGGTGCTGAGCATTAGGG
>JBARVU010000306.1:0-11316 GCA_049646425.1 Phormidesmis sp.
AGAACTCAGTTTCCTTGACGGGGCTTACATACACCTGCGGGTGCTGCCGCAAGTAGTCGTAAACAGACGTCGTGCCCGCTTTTTGAACGCCAAAAATTAAGAAGTTGGGAAGAGTCATACCCGACCAAGAAAAACGACTGTCTTGAACCCAGGCATTTTGCCCGCCTGCACAGGAAATATAGCACCCCGGCCAGTTCTGCTCAGACTGCTGTGTTCCACTCTGAGGTAACGCCTACAGCAGCCTGTGTTGTCGAGGAACCTTACATCACGTCTTCCGAAGCCTCTGGAGCCGTGTAACCCTGCTCAGAGTTAAACAATCCCAGCAGATAGCCCAGCCCGGCGCCGAAGACAAAGCCGCCTGCATGCGCCCAGTAAGCAACGCCGCCATTCATTCCGACATCGGCAGAGACGCCCAAACTGGCAACGCCATAGAACGCCTGCTGCAAAAACCAAAAGCCTAGAAATACCAGCGCCGGGATCCGAAAGGCTGTGAAGAAGATTGGGATAAAGGTGAGGACACGGACTTCCGGAAAGCGAAAGATATAGGCACCCATGACGCCTGCGATCGCCCCACTCGCCCCCAAAGACGGAACGGTAGACTCAGGCGCTACGTACCACTGACACAGAGAAGCCAGCATTCCGCACAGCAGGTAAAAGAAGAAAAACTTGAGATGCCCTAGCTGATCTTCGACGTTATTACCAAAAACCCACAGGTAGAGCATGTTGCCCGCCACGTGGAGAAAACCCGCGTGTAAAAACTCGGCGCTGAGTAAAGTGCCCCACTCTGACACATGAGGTGCGTTGAAGCCGGTATGAAAGCTCGTGGTCAGGTCGCTAGGGACGACCGCAAACGTCTCAAACAGCGCCTGCAAGTTGGGGCCGCTCAGCGTTGCTTCATAGAGAAATACCAGCACGTTGAGCGCGATGAACCCGTAGGTTACATAGGGTGTAGTAGTGATGGGATTGTCATCCCGAATGGGAACCAAAGCGATTATCTCCAGGTACGCGTCAATACTGTCAATTTACCGGATCGGCGCAGTGCTAACAGTCTCTCTACAGGATGGCATCAGGCTGGAGCAGACCCGCTAGCGGGTCGTCAGGCAGTAAAATTGCTGCTGTAGACTTCACCCGGCTTCAGATAATGGCTAAGCAGAAGCGCAACTCGGCCAATTCAGCCACCGACCGCGTCGTTTATTCAGAATTTAATTTGGCCGCCGCAACCGAGCGGGCCGTACCCGACCTGTCGCCGAACCAGCAAGATCTGCGCGTACAAATTTCTCGTAAGGGCCGCAAAGGCAAAAGCGTCACCGTCGTCAGCGGCTTTGCCCACAAGCCCGAGACACTTGATGCACTGGCTAAGCAGCTCAAGGCCCAGTGTGGCTCCGGTGGTACGGTCAAAGACAACAGCATCGAAATTCAGGGAGAGCACGCGGCTAAAGTGGTCTCCTTGCTGATAGAGAAGGGATACAAGGCTAAAATTAGCGGAGGTTGACTGGGGATGGGTTTAAGGAACGAGCAGGGGCGATGGCGCCGGCCAAGGGAATTGCGCCGGCTGAGGCAGCTCAGCGTCGCGTTTTTACTGGGGATTTTTTGTTCGGCACTGCTCGGAAGTTTTAGCCAAATCGGGTTTAGTCGGGCTCAGGCGTCGCCTAGAATACAGGCTTCACCCTACTGGACAGGTCATTGGGCTGAACCCTGTATGGACTCCTTAGTCCTTGAAGGTGTGTTCGATCCGCAGACATTCAGCCGCTATCCCGATAGCGCACTTACCCAGGCCGAATTTGCCGATGCCGTTCTCAAAGCCTTTCCCGGAGCCTTTGCGGCAGCGAACGAATACCTCGGACTGACCTTTGACGAAGCAGAGAGCGAAACCGAAGCCTTGCTAATGGCAGCACTGGGCACAGATGCCCGGCTCGAACAGTCTGTAGGCCGCGCTCAGGCCCTGGCAATTCTCACGTCGGGATCGGCTACACCCTATCAGGCCGATGCCACCCGCGCCCTTAGTCAGACGTTTCGCGATGCCCTACTCATCCCTGCGACTGCCCAAGAAGGGGTTGCCGCTGCCCTTGCCGCTGGCTACGTCGTCGATACTGAAACCGCCCAGACAGATGCCGAGCCCAATCAGCTTCGTCAGCTACGCGCCCGTCGCAGCACGACCCTCGCTGACGGAGCCGCCTTCATCTGTCGGGCCAGCTTAAACCCGCAAACAGTCGCAACGATACCGGACGAAAAGGTCGTGGCTTTTGTAGCGCCGCCAGCGATTACCGCGCCTAGCCGCGAACTGCGGGGCGTGTGGATGACCAATATCGACAGCGATGTGCTGTTTTCACGGGCGGCGTTAGAGCCTGCCTTGAATAAGCTGGCTGACTTGAACTTTAATACGGTGTACCCGACGGTGTGGAACTGGGGGACTACGCTCTTTCCCAGTCAGGTTGCCGAGCGGGTTACCGGCTACAAGCAGGGGCTGTATCCCGATCTAGGGCAGACTGGCAGGCAGGTGGCGAAAGAGGCCGCGCAGGGCGATCGCGACATGCTACGAGAGCTGATCGAAATCGCCCACGGCCTCGACTTGAAGGTGATCCCCTGGTTTGAGTTTGGCTTCATGGCGCCAGCAGACTCTGCCCTGGCTGCGCGCCATCCCGACTGGCTCACCCAAAAGTACGATGGCACCCTGACCACGCCCGAAGGCGACCATCAGCGCGTCTGGCTCAATCCTTTTCACCCTGAAGTTCAAGCCTTTATTAAATCCCTCGTCGCTGAGCTAGCCGCCAACTACGACATCGATGGCTTCCAGGTCGACGACCATATGGGACTACCGTTTGCCTACGGCTACGATCCCTATACCATCAGCCTTTACCAGCAGGAACACAGCGGACAGCTCCCGCCTGAAGATGCCAAAGATGCCGAATGGACGCGCTGGCGAGCGGATAAAATCACCGAATTTATGGGCGAAGTTTTCACCACGCTGAAGACCTATCGCCCGGGGGCAATCATGTCGGTGTCACCCAATCCCCATGTCTTTGCCTACGAATACTACCTGCAGGACTGGGACACCTGGCTGAAAAAAGGCTATGTCGAGGAGCTGATTATCCAGCTCTATCGCAGTGATCTGGGCCGGTTTGTCTGGGAGATGGGGCAAGAAGCTGCAGACTTCGCGCGCGAGCACATTCCCACCAGCGTCGGGATCTTGAGCGGGCTGAGGGGGCGGTCGGTGCCGATGGCGCGGATTGCCGAGCAGGTGGAAGCGGTGCGCGATCGCAACTATGCCGGCGTTTCCTTCTTCTTTTACGAAACCCTCTGGAACTTAAGCAGCGAAGGCACCCCTGCCGAACGTCAGGCCGCCTTCCAGGAAATCTTTCCCAACCAGGCTACTTACCCAGTTGGCTCCTATTATGAATAAGCCCGCAGGCAGAGATCTTTGACATCGCCCAAAACTTTCCCTCTCCTTAATGGGAAAAAACGGCAGCGTTGTTTAAAGTCTTAGCAGCCCTCAAGCATTCGGCCTTTTCATTAATTGTCAGGCCGAATACAGATAGCTGTGCAGAATGGCTATACAAAAGACTAAGCAATGGAGAGTTTATGGCACAGAGTTTTGGTGTAATTGGCCTAGCGGTAATGGGCGAGAATATCGCGCTCAATATCGAGCGTAACGGTTTTCCGATCGCGGTGTACAACCGTTCCCGCGAGAAAACCGACGCCTTCATGGAAAAACGCGCCCAGGGCAAAAATGCCGTGGCGACTTACTCTTTAGAGGAGTTTGTCGGTGCGCTAGAGCGGCCTCGGCGGATTTTGATGATGGTGCAAGCCGGTAAGCCGGTCGATGCCGTGATCGGGCAGCTCAAGCCTCTGCTCGATCCCGACGATATGATTATCGACGGCGGCAACTCCCTGTACGAAGACACCGAGCGCCGGGTGAAAGACCTAGAGGACGCTGGCTTTAACTTCATTGGCATGGGCGTCAGCGGCGGTGAGGAAGGCGCGCTCAATGGCCCGAGCCTGATGCCCGGTGGCAGTAAAGCCGCCTACGACGCAATTGAGCCAATTGTTACCAAAATCGCTGCCCAGGTCGACGACGGCCCCTGCGTTACCTACATTGGCAAAGGCGGCTCTGGCCACTTCGTGAAAATGGTTCACAACGGCATTGAGTACGGCGACATGCAGCTGATTGCAGAAGCCTATGACCTGCTGAAGAATACGCTAGGACTCGGCCACAAGGAACTGCACGAGATTTTTTCAGAATGGAATAAAACTGAAGAGCTAGATTCCTTTTTGATCGAAATTACCGCCGACATCTTCACCAAAATGGATGATGAGACCGGCAAGCCCCTCGTCGAGCTGATCATGGACAAAGCGGGGCAAAAGGGCACCGGTCGCTGGACGGTGATGAGTGCACTAGAAATTGGCGTCAGCATTCCGACGATCACGGCGGCTGTCAATGCGCGGATTATGTCGGCGATCAAGGAAGAGCGAGAAATTGCATCTAAGCAGCTCACTGGCCCCTCGGCGAGCTTTGACGGCGATAAAAAAGCGTTTATCGGCAAAATTCGCGACGCGCTGTACTGCTCCAAGATCTGCTCTTACGCCCAAGGGATGGACTTACTGAGCAAGGCATCTGAGCTCAACGGCTACGACCTAGATCTCGGTGAAACCGCCCGCATTTGGAAAGGCGGCTGCATCATCCGCGCGGCCTTTTTGAACAAGATCAAGGCGGCCTACGACCAGGACAGCAAACTGCCGAATCTCCTTTTAGCCCCTGAGTTCAAGCAGACCATTCTCGACCGGCAGGCGGCCTGGCGCGAGGTGATTGCCACTGCCGCGAAAGTCGGTATTCCGGTACCTGCCTTTAGCGCTTCGCTGGACTACTTCGATAGCTACCGGCGCGATCGCCTCCCGCAAAACCTCACCCAGGCTCAGCGCGACTACTTCGGCGCACATACCTACGAGCGCATCGACAAGGACGGCCTTTTCCACACCGAGTGGATGGAGTAATCGCAGCCCTATTCCCCACTCCCCATTGCCTAGACAGACAGTAGGGGATGGGGAATAGGGGATAGAGATATTGCAGGACCTGTCTTGCTTGCCTTGGAACTCACTGACTCTGCACCGATGCTTGCCGGGCTGCGCTGCATGTAGCTGGATAGCCCCTACCTGTTAGTGGGCATCTTAGTGTCAACTTCACTCTGGTTTGAATCCTACGTAAAGAGCTGTGGGAGCCAGGGCTTTCGAGCAGGGTCGCTGAGTGGCAGGTATCAATTTCAAAAAGCTAGTTCTCCGACAAGAGCTGCCTTTGATTCAGTCGGTTGTTCAGATGAGCGACCCGGCGACCAGTATCTTTACTGAGTCGGGAGAATGGCTGTTAGGCAAGATAGAAAACGGACACAATCGCTATCCCGTTGTCTTAGATCAGCAGGTGCTGGGCTACGTACTGGGAAATGAAAAGGCTGAGGTAACTGCTCTATTGCTCACCCGCCTTGCCTGCCGAGAGGAAGAAAAGCGTTCCCTAGCCCAGGAACTGCTCGGTAAATACAAAGAAATTTCTCTTTTATTCAATTTGTCTGAAAAAATTCTCGGCAGCTCAAGTGTTCGAGAGGCCGCTGTCATTGTGCTCCAAGAGGCCCAGCATCTTCTGAGCGCTGAGTCGGGAGCCTTGTTTTTGCGGCAAGAGGCAAATGGAGCGCTGGAGAAAATTGCCTCCTTTGGCCCCCTATCCGGCCAGACGCTACTAGAGAGCGCTGTCAGAGATGAGGGCAAGATCCACAACATTGCCCAACCTGGATGTGGTGAAATTTTCAACGGCGCACTGGGCGACACGGGAGATTGTATCGCTTCAGCCGATGCACCTGAAGCGCCAGTCGACTCCTCGATCTGCGTGCCGCTGAAAGATAAAGCTTCGAGTTTAGGTGCGATCGCCCTTAGCCGCCCTGCCAGCAACCCCTATAGTGCTGAAGACCTCAAGCTCACCACGACCCTGGCCGGTCAGGCTGCTGGCGTCATCAATGCGCTTCTACACGAGAACAAGCTTAAAGAAAGCCGTCAAAATAACCTGATCTATCGACTTTCCAGTCAAATTCATGACTCTTTAGAACTGGACGTTATCCTCAATACCACGGTCAGCGAAATCTACAGTGCTCTTCAGCTTGACCGCTGCGTGTTCCTATGGGCCCGATCGGCCAGTGACTTAGCTGCCGGTGATCTAGAAATTGCAGCAGAGGCCAAACGGCCCAATTTACCATCCATCCAGGGCCACTATCCGCACAGTATGGTAGGAGAGCTCGCCTATCAGTTTTGCCAGCGCGACCCGGTTCGGATTAATGATATCGCCAGCATTAGCGATCTGGCCAGCCGCCGCTTTTTACAGGCTCAGGGCTTTACGGCCCTGCTTGCGATTCCCATCCAAACCCGCTCCGGCCAGATCGGGGCCATTTGCTGCGGCACCTGCTGCGAACCTAGAACCTGGGTCGAGAGTGAAGTTACCCTGCTGCAAACCGTGACCAATCAGCTGGCGATCGCCCTCGACCAGGCCGAACTCTACGACCAGAGCCGCACCGCTGCCCAAATCGCCCAAGACAAAGCCCAGCAGCTCGAAGTCACCATCGCCGAACTACAGCAGGCTCAGCTTCAGCTCGTGCAAAGCGAAAAGATGTCGAGCATTGGCCAAATGGTGGCAGGCGTCGCCCACGAAATAAACAATCCCATCTCATTTATCCATGGGAACCTCAGCCATCTTCAAACCTATACTAAAGACCTCATTCACCTGATTCAGTCCTATCGGCAGGAATACAACAATCCTAGTGAAACTCTGCAAACCGATATAGAGGATATTGATTTAGACTTTCTGCTTGAAGACCTACCTCAAGTCTTAAAGAGTATGACTGTCGGCACCGACCGCATTCGCGAGATAGTGCTATCGCTGCGTAATTTCTCCCGACTGGATCAAGCTAACTTTAAAACAGTTGACATCCACGAGGGGATCAATAGCACCCTGCTGATATTAGGCCATCGGCTCAAAGGAACCGACGCTTTTCCTGGAGTCAAAATCGTCAAAGCCTACAGCGATCTACCTCCTATAGACTGCTATCCTGGTCAGCTCAACCAGGTCTTTATGAACATCCTGGCGAATGGAATTGATGCGTTAGAGGAAGCGAACGTCAGCTCTCCAACACTCACTATCTACACACAGAAGACCGACCCTAACCGCATTCAAATCCGTGTTGTTGACAACGGCTATGGCATTCCAGCGAGCGTAAAAGAGAATCTGTTTGACCCCTTTTTTACTACTAAGGAAGTCGGCAAAGGAACCGGGCTGGGCCTCTCTATTAGCTATCAGATCATTACTGAGCACCACGGCGGCAGTATCCAGTGCCTGTCAACATTGGGACAGGGAACTGAATTTGTCATCGAAATTCCCATTCGCCAGAGTAGCGCGTCGCCCGATCAGCCTGCCTAGTCACTGCAGATTGCTGAGTCATCGCTGCCGCGAGGATGAAGCACCAGGCGGGAACGCTAGCAACAGCGGCTGACCGCTATCAACGCTCAGCTCAACCGCTCTGTATCATTATCGATTAACTGCTATGAACAGCGACGCTACTTCTCAAGGGCCGCCAAGCCGCAATCTGGCAGCGACTAGAAGCTGGATTAACCGTCTCAAAGTTGGCCAAAAGATCACGCTAGGCTATGGCGTAGCGGTCGGCATTGCTATTGCGGGTACGGCATCAGGTGTAGCCATCGGTAATCACTATGAGCAGAAGGCATTAGCGCAGCAGCAACATGCCGAGACAGCACTAGCCTTGCTCTCCGAACTTCAGACCAGTGTTTTGCAATCGCGAACGCATCAACAACAGCTGATTCCGCTCAGCGAATTTCCGAATGACTTCGCTGAAGAATACAGCCATATTCTCAAGCACGCTAAATCCATTGAGCGAGTTTGGGCTGAGATCAAAGTTTTTTTAGCAGAGAGAGAGAGAGAGGATGTTGGCGATGCCTCTGAAGCGGATATTGCCGACTTCATGCAAACCTACAGTGACGCTACCACCGCCTATCTGCAAGCGTTAGACCGGCTGGTGAACAGTATGAGCCTGGAGGGCTTAGATACTTCTGCCAAACTCGCCGCCGCTCAGCGGACTCTGTTAACCTTTACCAATAGCAACCTTGCAATCACCTTCGACGGCATCTCAGATGACTTGACAGGTTTGATTGTACGAGCTCGAGAGGAAAATACCGAAACCCGCAAAACATTTGATCAGGCTCAGACGCTTCGTAACCTCCTGATTATTCTCAGCATGTTGATCTCTTCAGCAGCGGCGGCTGGACTCGCACTCATCATCAGTCGCGCAATTACCCTACCACTGAAAGTGGTAGAAGAGACTGCCTTGCAGGTTACCCAGGATGAAAATTTTGACCTGCGAGCAGCCGTGGTCACAACTGATGAAGTGGGCACGGTTGCGACTGCGCTTAACCAGCTCATCGAGTGGGTGAGCAACCGAACTCGGGCACTGGAGCAGTCGCGCAATACGTTGGAGCTACGGGTACAAGAGCGCACGCAGGAGCTGAATTCTATTATCGACAACCTGGGCGATGGCCTGCTAGTGACTAATTCGCAAGGGCTGATTCGGCGCTCTAATCCGGCGCTGAGAAACCTGTTTAGTCTCGACGGCAGCGCCCTTACTGACAGAGCTGTTCACGCCGTTTTTTCTGCCCATATCACTGATCTAATTGCCCAAAATCAGGCCAATCCAACCAATAGCTTAAGCGCGGAACTGGCGCTTCCCAACGAACGAATCGGGCAGGCTATAGTTACCGCGATTATGCCGGTTGCTGCCGCCGATGATGCTGAAAAGGCAGAGATGCAGTCGGTTGGCTCGGTCGTGCTAGTTCGCGACATCACCGCAGAGAAAGAAGTCGATCAAATGAAAACGGACTTTATCTCGACCGTCTCTCACGAGCTGCGGACGCCGCTGACTTCGGTGCTGGGTTTTGCCAAACTGATTCAGAAAAAGCTGGAGAGTACGGTGCTGCCAGCGATTCAGATCGAAGACAAAAAGACAGATCGCGCGGTTCGGCAGGTACGCGAGAACCTCGGCATTATCGTCTCTGAGGGTGAGCGCCTGACCTCGCTGATCAACGATGTGCTCGACATTGCTAAAATTGAGGCAGGCAAGATTGAATGGAACGTGCAGCCGATTGCCGTCTCGGAGATTCTTGATCGGGCGATCGCTGCCACCTCAGTCCTGGCCAAAAACAGCGGTCTGAAGATTATTCGTGACATCGATCCCAATCTGCCAGAAGTCATGGGCGATCGCGATCGACTCATACAGGTCGCCATCAACCTACTCTCCAACGCGATCAAATTTACAGAGAGTGGCACCGTCACCTGCGGCGCTAGCTGCAATGGCGATCACATCACCATTCGCATTGTGGATACGGGCGTGGGGCTAGCGAAAGGCGACCTCGAAAAAGTCTTTGAAAAATTCAAACAGGTCGGTGAAATCATGACCGACAAGCCGCAGGGAACAGGGCTCGGGCTACCGATTTGCAAGCAAATTGTTGAACATCACGGCGGGCGCATTTGGGCCGAGAGTACACTGGGCAAAGGCAGTACGTTCTCCTTTACGCTGCCGCTCAGTGTTCCACTCAAAGCCGAAGTCTCCAAGATCAACCTGCAAACCCTGGTGAAACAGCTTAAAGAAAATGTAGGCCGTGCCGTCACTGCCGAAGAGAGAGGACAGAAGACGATTCTAGTCGTGGATGACGAACCGCACATTCGTCAACTCCTGCGGCAAGAGTTAGAGACCGAAGGCTATCAGGTAGTAGAAGCTAAAGACGGCGTAGAGGCCATCAAGCGGGTCAAAGCAACGCCGCCCGACCTGATTATCATGGACGTGATGATGCCCAACATCAACGGCTTTGACCTGGCGGCAGTGCTGAAAAACAACCCGGCGACCATGAATATTCCGACGATTGTGCTCTCGATTATTCAAGATCAGGAGCGCGGCTACCGGCTGGGCGTAGATCGCTACCTCAGCAAGCCGATTGACACCGGTGCCTTGCTCAAAGATATTAAAACGCTGCTAGCCCAGGGGACTTCCAACCGCAAAGTGCTGGTGGTCGATATGGATACTTCGGTGACGAAAACGCTGACAGAAGTGCTGCTATCGAAAGGATATTCCGTCACCGAAGCGACCACCGGCAAAGATGGCATCAATCAGGCGCTGGCGCTGAAGCCTGACATGGTAATTGTCGATGCGGCCATTTCTGCCGAGCACGAACTGATTAAAACCCTGCGATTTGATAAAGGGCTGGAGAATATCTTTTTTGTCACGGTCGATCCAGAACAATCTGAGCACAATGATCATGGGTCGACTGCATTGACCTAATAAGCCGCTGTCTTCTTCTGTTTGACTATTTCTTTATTAGGGGCCACCAGCATGAGCAAAACTATCTTGATTGTCGATGACGAAGCCCATATTCGGGTGCTGATGGAGCAAACCCTCGAAGATCTCGAGGATGAAGGCGTAATGCTATTGACGGCGAGTGATGGCGCAGAAGCCCTGGCACTGATTCAGACGGAAAATCCTGATCTGGTGTTCTTAGATGTGATGATGCCGAAGATGAATGGCTTTGAAGTGTGTCAGGCAGTGAAAGGTGACTCGGCGACGCAGGGCACTTACATCATTATGCTGACTGCTAAAGGTCAAGAATTCGATCAAAAACAGGGGCGTGAAGTGGGCGCGGATCTGTATATGACCAAGCCTTTTGATCCTGATGAGATACTGCACAAAGCTACAGAAGTGCTGGCGATCGCTCAGGCATAGTCCAACTCAGCGCATAGGGGCATCCCTAAGATACTCCGAAGATCTTAGAAATGTGCTCAGAGATAGATGGTGCAATGACGCTTAGCATGTATTTTTCTACGAAGAGGACATTATTGGGCATTTGGCTTGAACATCCTGGATCAGGTAACGGCAATTATTACCCAGTTTGGCTACTGGGGCATTGCGTTTTTGATGCTCCTAGAAAATGTGATTCCGCCGATTCCATCGGAGCTGATTATGCCGCTGGCAGGATTTGCAGCGGCTAGGGGTGAGATGAATTTGCTCAGTGCAATTATTGCGGGTACTGCTGGCACCGTTTTGGGAGCGCTGGTTTGGTACTACATTGGCCAGGCACTGGGGCTACGGCGCACCTGCGAACTGGCCGACCGCTACGGCAAATGGCTGGGTATTTCTAGTAAGGAGGTGAACTCAGTCCAAAAGTGGTTTGCCAAGCGGGCGGGCTTTTGGGCCGTCGGCATTGGGCGACTGGTTCCTAGTGTGCGCA
>JBARVU010000307.1:0-7122 GCA_049646425.1 Phormidesmis sp.
GCTCACTGCTCTCACTACGGTGCGCCGCTTGCGAAAGGGGTTATGCAGGGCGATCGCATCGTTTGTCCCTGGCACAACGCCTGCTTTGAAGCGGCTACCGGCAAACAGGTAGAGCCGCCTGGTCGCAATAATCTGGCTCAATACGCCGTACAGATCGATTCGGGGACTGTCTACATCGAGCAGCCGGTACCCGAGTCGGAGCATCCGCTGCCTGAGATGGCTAAACCTGACCCTCAGCAAACAGATCAAACATTTGTGATTGTGGGCGGTGGGGCAGCCGGTTGCGCCGCCGCTGAAATGCTCAGGCAGGTCAACTTTCAGGGCCGGATCATCATGCTCACTGCCGATAGCGAGCTGCCCTACGACCGCACCAAGCTCAGCAAGGCCGCGCTCCAGAGCGATCAGTTTGAAGGCCCAGATCTGTTGCGACCTGCTAGTTTTTATGAGCAGTACGGAATTGAAGTCAAAACGGCGGCAAAGGTTAGTCAGCTAGACGTTGAAATGCAACAGCTCACCTACGGCGGTGATGAGACGCTGAGTTACGATATGCTGCTGCTTGCAACCGGCGGTAAGGTGCGGAAGATACCGGTCGACGGGGCAGATCGTGCCAACGTGTTTACCTTGCGGCAAGCTGAGGATACGCAGAAGATTCTACAGGCAGCTCAGAACGCACAGCGGGCAGTGATTATCGGCGCTGGCTTTATTGGGATGGAGGTCGCCGCGAGCCTCAAGCAGCAGGGCTTGGACGTAACCGTCGTTGCGCCTGGCGAAGTTCCCTTTGAGAAGGTGTTAGGACGCTCAGTCGGAAAGATGTTTCAGCAGGTGCACGAAGCAAAGGGCGTACAGTTCAAGCTGGGTTGCAAAGCAGAGGCTTTCAAAGGGGAAGGTAGCGTTGAGGCGGTCGAGCTAGACAGTGGTGAGACTGTGCCTGCGGATATGGTGGTTGTGGGTATTGGGGTGCAGCCAGCGACTGATTTTGTAGAAGGGATAGCGTTGAGTGAGCGCGATCGCAGCATCCCCGTCGACCAGTATTTGCAAGCTGCACCTAACGTTTACGCAGCTGGTGACATTGCTCAGTTCCCCCACTTTATGACCGGCGACCCGGTGCGGATAGAGCACTGGCGCTTAGCTATGCAGCATGGGCGAATTGCAGCCTGCAACATGGCGGGCCAAGCCATCCCCTTCGAGGCCGTTCCCTTCTTTTGGACAGGCCAGTTTGATCTGAAGCTGCGCTACGTTGGCCATGCCGAAGACTTCGACGATGTGCTTATTCAGGGCAGCCTGGAAGAAAAGTCTTTTCTGGCGTTTTACGTTCAGGCTGAGCAAGTCTTAGCCGTCTCTGGCATTGGCCGCGACCAGGATATTGCTGCCATCTCAGAACTGATGCGCTTACGGCAAATGCCCACCGTAGAGAAAATAAAAACCAGCGACATCATCTGGCTCAATCAGTTACAGGAAGTCAGCTAGCAGCGACAAGCTTGGCTTGGTTACCCTCGAAAACACATCGCTGTTTCTTCAAGCCGCCTGAGATATCATGGCCGATAATATGCCAATAATCTTTTGCGGCTCGCTTTCTATGCTGTAATCTTTCAGATCAATAAAGACCTTATCTTTCTCTAGCTTCAAAAATTTCCAGCCAATCCCTGACGTTACAACACCGTAAGTATTGTTAAGTTCGTTACCCTCTTGCTGATTAAACAACTGGGCAGCAACCATTTCAGCAATGCACTGGCCCAATCCGCTCATAATATTCTCATTCTTCGCTTCAACAACAGCGATCACCGGCGCTTCAATAAATAGCTGCTCTGGCGATAGGCTGATAATAAAATCACAAAATCCTGCCAGCGATCGCTCTTTATCAACATTGAATTCAATCCCAGAAAAAAAGCTGATCTTGCGATCAAATAGTTTGCGAACTTCAACGAGAACATTAGATACGAGCAGCTCCGAACGAGCTTTTTCTGTATTGATTGAAACGGCTAACGGAATGTTTTCTTCAAGTGTGATGGCAAAGTATTCACTGATCGGCCTTTCAGCTATTCCCGAAAAGATACCTAGCTTTTCGACAATGCTAAGTTGAAAAGCCTTTTGGACTTGTCGAAGCTTGAAGTCGCTATAGGCCATATATCACCTCTGTAAAAACGACAAAGACGGCTGAATTATGCCTGTGGGTAAAACCAAAACTCAATTTCGGAAGTTGCTTCGTCAAACCGGGCTGCGTGAACCGCTTGGGCTGGCACATGGTACCAATCACCTACCCCATAGCGTGTTTCCTCGCCATCCACAATCAGCACCAGCTGCCCTTGAGTAATGACGCCGACATTGTCGGTATCGTGAGCGTGAGGAGGAATCTCTGTCCCGGCTGGATAGGACGCAAATAGGACGTCGCAACCCTTTGCAGCTAACTTAAAAGCCTCAAATGGCCCCTCAAACTCAGGTAACGACTGTAACTGTCTAGGAAAGTGCGTCATTTCATTGCTAGCTAGCTTACTACTCTAACCGGTCGGTCCGCTGAGCGGTAGCAATAATGCCCGCTAGCTGGCTACGCGTGATTTCCTTGAGCGCTTCAGTCTCCCGTCTGGATGCCTCTACCACTTCACGGAGCTGCGCAATTTGGACGGCATTGGCATCAATCTTGGTGCCGAGCTGTGCAATCTGAACGGCATTGTCATCAAATTTGACACTGAGCTGCGCAATCTGGCTGCCATTATCGGCTACCAGACAGCGAGTCCCTTCTAGACGCTCATGGAAAGTAGCTAGAGTATCAATGATGGCTGAGATCGCCTCTGCACTTTTCGCGATTTGCCGCTGATGGGCTGCGCTCAGCGTTATCAGGGAGCTGACCGCCTGTGAGTTCTGTGCTATCTGCTGTGCACCACCAGCAACGACGCTTGCTATACCATCTAGCCATTCGTAGTTCGCCGCTGCCTGCTCGGCACTGGGCCGGATGAACTGAGAAATCAAAACCTCTACCGCGCCAGAGAGCTGTGCAATGGCCTGTGTGTTTGCTTCTATCGCCTGCTGCAGTTCTTGGGATGTCATGGCGAGGTGTTCGGGGCCATTTGCTTAGTCGTGAGTGCATTATAACCGACGCTCTTCACATACCCGCACTTCTCTTTCAGTTGTGTGCTAACGCTCCTGCAAACTGCGAGGATCGAGCGCATCTCGGAGGCCGTCACCGAGTAGGTTGAACGATAGAACGGTAATTACGATCAGCGCTGCCGGGGGCCAGACTAACCAGGGGTTGAGTACCAGAATTTGGGCTTTGGTTCCAGCTGAGAGCATGTTGCCCCAAGAGGGGTCGGGCTCCTGAATGCCGAGGCCAATCAGGCTGAGGACGGCTTCGGAGACGATGTAGCTAGGAATTGACAGAGTGGCGGCGATGATGACGTAGGTAGCCGTTTGCGGCAAAATGTGGCGGGTAATGATGTGGAGACTTCGCCCCCCCATTGAGCGAGAAGCCTGTACAAATGTCCGTTCTTTCAGCGACAGCACCTCGCCGCGAATAACCCGAGCCAGACTAGCCCAGCCAATGAAGGAAATAATCAAAATAATCAGCAAAAACCGCTCAGAACTATCTAGCTCAGGCGGCAGAATCACGCCTAGGGCCACCAACAGATAGATCGAAGGGATTGTCATGATCACTTCTACCAGGCGCATCAGCACCGAATCTCCCCAGCCACCAAAATCGCCAGAGATCCCGCCGACCAGAAGTCCTAGCGGAAAAGAGATTGCAATCCCCACGAGGCCAATACTAAGGCTAATACGACCGCCGTACAGCAAGCGGCTGAACACGTCGCGGGCTGCATTATCGGTGCCCAAAACATTGATATAGGCTGGTGTTACGGCCACGGCTTCAGTTTCCACATCGGTTAAAACATCGCCAGCCTCTTCTGCTACGGCTTCTGCCATAGCGCTAGGGCTCGCTGGGCCAACCGTTCCAAACAGGTGGAGGTTGCTGGGAATGCCTCGGAAAATTTTCAGTTCTCTGAGCGTAATTTCTCCGTCAAACGAAAAGCTGGTAATCAGTGGCAGTGTCAGTTCAAACAGGTTGTACTCTGCGCCTTGGACAAAAAGGCGGATCGGGGCCGGACGGCTATAATCGACTTCTATTTCCTGAACGCCCGTATCTAGATCAATCGGCCCTTGAATCGTGGGATATACGTGAAAGCCCAAGAATTGATCGGTTGTCGGATTGCGCAGGTAGATCCGCGTCGGTGGCAGCAGCGAGCTATTGGGCTGCTGAGCGAGGGGATCATAGGGCGCGATGAAGTCTGCAAAGATGACCGCAACGTAGAAAATAATCAGCACCACGGCTGCAAACCGGGCCAGTGGATTGTTTTTTAGCTTTTGCCACCAGGACTTAGATTCCATTTACGTCGCCGTCACGATAAGAACGCTATTTGGAATTTAGAGTAGCAGTATAGCCGTTCTTTTAGTCCATGAAACAGTCGTAGCGGGAAAATAGCGCCATCGTATTGAGGCGATCGCTCCTGCGATACACCGATCTACGACGAAACCAAAACAACTTTAAAAAAGACATCGAAAAATCTCCACAGCGTTGAACAGCTAAAGCAGGGAAAGGTTTTTGACAGGCAGCTTTCAGTGCGATCGCCCATCAATGATTCCGCTCATTACAAAAAACACAGGTAGCTGAGCTCGTCCGGACAAACAGACAACAAGCTTGCTAACCCTCGGCGCTAACCTCGGCTAGACACAGGCTACTAAGCGGTCGATACTTGAGGCACAACGGCCTTAGCCGGAACCTGCTGCAGCACCCAGGTATACCAGGCGTCAAGCCCTTCGCCGCTTTTTGCTGAGACCGGAATGATCGTCACCTGAGAATTCAGCTGGCGCACATTGGCTACAATCGTTTCAATGTTTACGTCTAAATACGGCGCTAGGTCTGTCTTGGTGATCAGCAGGCAGTCTGCCTCTCGGAACATGATTGGATACTTTAGCGGTTTGTCTTCGCCTTCAGTGATGCTAAGCAGCGCTACCTTGGCATGTTCACCGACCTCAAACTCCGCCGGACAGACCAGATTGCCCACGTTCTCTACAAACACCAGGTCAAACTCATCAGGCTGCTGTTCCTGCTCAAACTGATGCAGGCCACCAGCCACCATTTTAGAGTCCAGATGGCAGGCTCTGCCAGTGTTGATCGCGATCACCGGCACTCCACATTCGCGCAGACGATCAGCATCCAGCTGAGTGGTCATATCGCCTTCGATTACGGCCATTCGAAGCTCGGGCTGTAGCGCTCTCAACGTTCTTTCTAAGAGCTGAGTCTTGCCTGAGCCCGGGCTGCTCATCAGGTTTAGGCAGGCAATGCCCCAGCGATCAAAGCGATCGCGGTTCACCTGAGCCCCATGCTGATTTGCATGCAGCAGATTTATCTCTAGGGCGGCGTCAAACGTTTGATGCATAAAGATCTCCCTGAATATTAATCACGCTAGGCAGAGACTGCCTTTGAAAACTCCACTCGATCAATCTTCAGCTCGCGGCCAGAGCGAATGTCATCCATTGGCGACTGACAGGTCGGACAAGCATATTGCAACCCCACCTGAGGCCGATACTCCTGCTGGCAGCGATGGCAAAAGGCAATCAGCGGCGTGTCCTTGATCCTCAGTTCTACGCCTTCTAAGAACGTGCCTTGAGTCTGTGCCTGAAAAGCAAACTGGAGGCTATCAGGCTCCACGCAGGTAAATGCGCCCACGGTCAGATGCACTCGCTCCACCACCGGAGCACCGGTCTGCTCAGCTAGCCAGTCCTTTACCGTAACAATCAGTGCCCTAGTCATGTCGGTTTCATGCACAGGCAGCTCTCCTCTCAATCATCCAGCATCTGCCACCTGCAATTGTCAACGCCCAATCAAGACTCAGACCGATACAGGCTTCGCAAGCAGCGCTCACTTCACTGCTTTTCCAATCAACAGCTTACCGCAGCGCCGCGCCCTATCTCCGTAATATCCGCCACTGGAAAAGTTTTTTTGATGCGGTGAAAGTCTCGTTTCGATCTCCAGACACTCATCAAATAAACTTTGTGGGGCTTTCCAAACGTTCACAGACAAGGGGTATCACCGTGAATCCTGCGTGAACTTGCTGAGAAAATAAGGCGGCTTCAAGGGCTTAAAGGCTGTAATCAGAGAGAACACGGACGATGCTTCCTGGCTTTTGGGAGTTACAGCAGGCATACGGGTTCTCCCCACCGGGAATTTACTCACTTCTCAATTTCTCCTAAATCAATAAGGATTCCATGAACATAAAATTTCTCAGCAAGGCCGCAGCGCCTTTGGTTACCTTAGCAGCACTAAGCATGGCCACTCCAGCCTCCGCTGCTGTCTTTTTCGGTAACGGCGATATGCTTAACATCACAGGTGCCTATAAAGCACCCGCCACTACAGGCGTCTATGAGTTTTTAAAGGTCGGTGGTAGCCCAGCACCCATCGGGAGCATGGGTAACTTTGGGATTCAAAACGACTCTACCGGTGCCTTTTTAGCCTTTACCAGTAATGGAGACGTCAAATCAGCTTACGATATTCTTAGCGTAGACTTCAATAACGTTGCAACCTATGTTGGCCAAACTTTTCTCAGTCTAAGCAATGGTGTAGATGCTTTCACCTTTCAAATCACCGAACCCGCTATCAATCAAGGCTCCTTTAACGCTGGTTCCTTTGGCGGCGCACTCTTTTCTTTCAAAGGCGTGTTCAAAAGCCTTGACGATCAAAAATTGGGCGAGGGGGTTCTTTCCAGCCAATTTATTGGCAAGGGTGGCAGCTACTCTGCAACTTTGGTCGTAACTGAGGCTGAATCTGTGCCTGAGCCCTCTGCGCTACTAGGGATTGGTTTGATGGTCGGCGCTGTCTATGTGATTCGCCGTCGTCAAGTCGTGATCGCATAGTCAAACCGATCAGCGTAGACAACGAACAACAGGGTCGGGTTGACTTACCATAGTGAATCCCGTCCCTCTTTATGTCGAAATAACTGCTTTCTATCCTATGGTGCTAAAAGCTGACCAAAGAGCCAAGCTCGATTCCTCAGACGAGTCCCTGTTTTACAGTTCGCCCCGGTTTGTCACCCACGTCGACGAAGGGTTTATCGCTCAGCTCACTGAGCTCTATCG
>JBARVU010000308.1:0-10612 GCA_049646425.1 Phormidesmis sp.
GTAAACGTATGGCAGACAGTGGCGTAGCATTGCTAGATGTTGTAGCTTTGACGGTTGACTTGCCTCAGTACAATTTGTGGCGGGGGCAGGTGGGTACGGTCGTTGAGCTGTTGGCTGATGGGACGGCGTTTGAGGTTGAGTTTAGCGATCGCACTGGCCGCACTTACGAGTCTTTAGGATTACGCCTGGAGCAAATTATGCGTCTGCGCTTTGAGCCAGCTTCGCCTGATGCAAGAGCCGAACTGGTCACCGCCTGAGTTTTACGAAGAGGCTAGTAGCTGAAAGCTTAACTAGGGATAGGCTGCCGACTATTTGTACACCCTACGAACTGATAGAAGGGTAAAGCTATGTGGGAAGACCCAATTTTGGAAGAGTTGCACCGCATCCGCGAAGAGCACGCAAAGTCATTGAACTACGACTTTGCGGCGATATTTGCAGATTGGCAGAAAAGACAGGCTGCTAGCGGAAGAAAGCTGGTTTCATTGGAATCAAAACGGCATTCTGATAGGGCGATGGAGCCAACCGCCTAAATACGCGAGGGCCTACTGGCAAAAGGCGGCTCTTTTTTCTTCGGGGTTGGCTTGTAAGTAGAGTCTTACCCAGTCGCAGCCGCTGGCTATACGGGCAAGAGACCGGCCTGTTGGCTATATAGACTTATTGATTGCCTGCTGGATGTCTACAAGCCAGCTTTGGGCAGCTTGAGTTTCGGGGTGCTCGGAGCCTAGCGTGGGGATATAGATGTCTAGGGCTTGCTGAATATAGGCTAGCGCTTGCTGATGGCGTTGGGTTTGGTAGTAGAGCCCTGCAAGATTTAAGAAAATGGTGGCGGTGTGGGGATGGCGATCGCCCAGCTCTGTTTGACGAATGTCGAGCGCTTGCACATACAGCGGTTCCGCCTCGCTATAGCGCCCCTGCGAATCGTACAGCCCCGCCAAGTTATTCAGACTGGTGGCGGTGTCGGGATGGCGATTGCCCAGCTCCGTTTGACAAATTTCGAGCGCTTGCACATACAGCGGTTCTGCTTCGCTATAGCGCCCCTGCGACTTGTACAGCTTCGCCAAGTTACCCAGACTGGTGGCGGTGTCGGGATGGCGATCACCCAGCTCGGCTTTATATATGTCGAGGGCTTCGAGATAGAGCGGTTCGGCTTCCCCATAGCGCCCCTGCGAGTTGTACAGTCCCGCCAAGTTATTCAGACTGAGAGCGGTGTCGGGATGGCGATTACCTAACGCCATTTTTCTAATTTTCAGCACTCTAACATACAGCAGTTCTGCCGCGACGTACCTGTCCTGAGAATTAAGCAGCGCCACCATCTCATTAAGGTCACTAACCGTTTTCAGGGCGTGCTGTTGCCACATCTCAGAATGTTTCCATACTCTCAAGCCTTGATAAAACCGCGCTAATCCTACAACATGGTAGGGGCTTGTATCACTCTCTAGAGCCGCCGTCCCCTGTAAAGCTACCTTTTCCATATGTGGCATGGCTTCTGCCACCCGCGCTTGCATATCCGGCGTCATCATTACCGTGTGCGGAAACGTTCTTGCAATGACCATTATTCCTTGCGCAAAGCCCCGCTGCAAGCCCTCAGCCTCGCTCAGCTCCAATAGCTTCACCGCAAAGAACTCTCTCACCAGCGGATGCACCTGATAGCGCGGCCCGTTTTGCGTCTCCTGCCGCTGCAACAAATTCACCCGCAGTAGTTCCGCCTGCGCATCTTCTAGCGCTTCTTCATCTAGCACCTGCCCCTGCTCGCCAGCCTGCCGCACCCACTCCCAATCTATTGGCGCTGCTGCAAACAGCCCCAACAACCCTGCCAGCGTCTTCGCCTCTGTCGTCAGCGGCTCCCAGCTCACCTCAAACGCCGCCGCCACCCCCAGCGTTGCCGTCATTTCCGGATGCGTATCCACCAGCGCCTTTGCATCATCCAGCCGCTTACCCTCCAGCCGCTCCAACAGCATCGCAATTGTCAGATCAGGCCGCCGCGCCAAATACCAGCCCACCAGCTCAATGCCCAAAGGCAGCCGCCCCACCCACTCACACAGCGCCTTTGCATCCGCCAGCGCCGCCTCAATCCGGGCTGCCCCTACCAAACTTGTCAACAGCTCCAGCGCGGCCTCCGGCACCAGCACCGCCAGCGCCAACCGCTGACCTACCGGCAAAATCGCCTGCCGCGTCGTCAGCAGCACCCGAAACCGCTCGTTACTGGGCAGCAAAGGCTTCAGCGCCCCATAGTCCTGCACGTCATCCACCACCATCAGCACCGACCCGTTCCGTTCCCCTTCCTGCGGCCACCGCTGCACACACCAGGCCACCGGATCTTCCGTTTGCTCCGGCACCGCTAAGTTCAAATAAACCTGTGCAAAGCTGACAATCTGCGGGGCAATCGGCTCTACTCCCCGCAGCCAACACACCCCACCCGGAAAGGCATCGCCGCGCCGCCGCGCATACTGCCACGCCAGCTCCGTTTTACCTACGCCGCCCATGCCCACCGCCGCCGCAATATTCACCCGGCTGTTCTGCATCAGCAAATCTTCCACGGCCTGCAAGTCGTCAGCCCGACCGACAAAGACGCTGACGTTACTCACCGGCAAATTGTTAGGGGTGCTTAACTCTGGCGGTGCCTCTCCCGCCGACTGTAGTCAAAAGTTGAAAGTGTTGTTCTGAGTCGTAATCGTGCCAAAATTAACGTTTGCAATTTTGTCAGCCAGCTTCGTCAAATTTGGAAACTGACCGCTATCTGCGACTGCCGCCCTCACCGTCTCATTCATCGCCGCCTGCACGTCCGGCTGCTGCGCGGTCACCTGCTTCACTTCTTCCAAAATTTCGACATCGATCACATTCGGATCGCTCACCGCTGCCAAACGCTTCACCGTCTCTGGTGAATGCTGCCTGAGCTGCTCTAGCCATCGGCCAGCCGCCGCCACGACGCCCTCGCCAATTTTCCCGGTGGCTCCGGCGGTAATGCCGCTGGCTACGGCTGTCAGTGCAGCGATCGCCAAAGTAATCGGCTCCATAACCTCTATCTCCAGAAAGTGAAAATCCCTTAATTAGCGTATATCACTTTTCTTCAGCCTCATGCTGGTCAATCAAAGAGAGTCTGTGACTTACACCGTCAGACGCAAAGCGCTGCCAACTGTTTGAGTATTGTGAGGATTCTGTGTGAATAAATTGACACCTTTAAAGAAGTGCTGATACGCTAGCTTCTATGGTTGTTGTCACAAGCCTACGCGCCAGCAACAGCCCACCGCCTCGAAAAATTTAGTCGCTGACGGCATTGGTAGCAGCCAACACCGCCAGCTAGCCCGAAAACTGATCACGCAGTTCAGGGGTTATGGCCCATGATGCCATAGCCACCCTGACTCATTGCAAGTTCAGGGTGGCTTTATTTTTCGTGGCTTTCTTCCACCGTTCCTACTGGAGAAGCCATGAAACCCTCATATCTGTTGATCGCTGAGCCCCTATCCGGGTCGCTTCAGCCCGATTCATCTGCCCTGCAAATCGCCCCACAGCGTGACTCAAGCGGCCTACCGTCGAAAGACCATATTCGTCATATCTTGCTGGGCAGTCCTGGCGCCATCAGACAAACCATTCACCTACTACACACGCTGCGCTACGCAGAAACAGCCTTATGGACGCCTGTTGTCACCCTTGATGAGCCGCTGACTCTTCCATCTATGCCAGGAGAGGCGATGAGTCTGTTACGCAAGCCAACATAGAGCCTTGGTTTGGCGCAGGCTCAGGCGCTGCTGCAAATGCCGAATTACGCTGGCCCGACTAAAATGAGCAATACCCCCATATCAGGAATGGATTCGAGTGATGCTTCCGATCAGCTGGGTCAGATTTGTCAGCATGCTTTTAGTTGGACTGAGCGGTGCTTTGAGCATTTCTCTAGTCAGCTGTGAGAACAACGCGCCGACCTCGGGCAGTTTTGATCAAATTCCTTTTGTCGCCGTCACGCAGATTGTAGAGTATCCAGCCTGGAACGCAGTACGCGATGGCATCAAAGATGAGCTCGCTGCGGCTGGATATACCGCAGGGGATAGCTTACGTTGGGAGTGGCTAAGCGCTCAAAACAATCCGGTAACGGCGGCGCGAATTGCCGGTAAATATGCTCAGGCCAGACCCGACGTCATTGTTGCGATTACGCCCCTTAGTGCCCAGTCCGTTGCGGTTTCTACTCGCAAAACACCGGTCATTTTTGCCGCTGTTGACGACCCGATTGGGACTCAGCTGGTTGAAGATATGAGTAAACCTGGTCAGAACGTGAGCGGGGTACGCGATCTCTCTTCAATTGATCAGCAGCTCGCTCTAATCAAGGAGATCTTGCCTGAGGCAAGTATTCTCGGGGTGATACACAGTACGAACAGTCAGCTTATCGAGGTTGACCTCATCAAAGAGCAGGCAGCACAGCAGGGGTTCACGGGTGTTCGAGAGGCCGAAGTGTCCCTCGCTAACGCCGATAGCGCGGCGCGGAGTTTGGCCAGTTCGGTAGACGCGATCTATGTGCCTGGTGAGGAGGAGGGCTCGTTGTTAGAAGCGGTGCTTCAGGTCGGCCAGTATGAAAATGTGCCGGTGTTCTCAGGTGATATGGAGGCCGCAGAGAAAGGGGCGATCGCCAATATCAGCTTCACCTACTACGATATGGGCCGACAAACAGGCGCGATGGTCACCAAAGTGCTTAAAGGCAGCCGACTGGAAGACTTGCCGGTAGAGTTTGCCAATGCCAACCAGCTATCTGTAAATCCGACCGCCGCTGCCGCGATGGGCGTTGTCATTCCCCCGGCAGTGATTGAGCGGGCCGACAGGGTGTTTGAATAGGCGTGTTCTGTGAGCCGACCTATAGCAGCAATAGGCCCGAATAGCCCAGCGCACCGAAGGCGAATGTCCAAAAGCGGCTTTCTCTAGCCTGAGGTAATTCTTCTTTGAGAACGTTGAGAATGATGCCACCGGCTAAGAAGGCGAAGAACGTTGCGGTGGCAGCCTCACTGATTTCTGAGTGAGTGCCAACCACCCAGCCTAAAATAACTGCGGCTGAAAGCACCCAGCGGCCTCTGTGTTGATAGGCATGCTTGTGGTCTTCGCTGAGGCTGTAGTCATTGACCAGGAAGTGGAGGGCCATAGCGGTCGTATAGACAATCAGGCTCCACAGCCCCGGCTCCTCACGATGCACCAGTAGATAACCAATGAGGGCGTTGTATAAGGAAAAGGAGACCATATGCAGCCAGAAAACACCCGGTTGAGTCTCATCACCTCCTCCTTCTTCGAGACTCTGTTGCCGTGATACCTTAGCCGCACGCTCCAACCCGTAAAACGCCAGCATGCCAACTAGAGCCAGCAAGTAAACGTGATGCTCAAGTACGGTAAGAATCTGTAACTGACCCTGAAACTCTTCTTGAGCAATACTAAGATCCGGCAAGACATGGACAAAGACATAAGCCACCGAGGCACCGCTGCCTAACGAAAGCCAGCGGCTGCGAGGTGTCCTGTTGAGAACTTTGACTTTGCAAGCAAAGATGTGAACGAAAGCCAGCAGTAGTGCGGCTACGCCTGATGTTCCCCACAGAAAACTGTCTGTCATAACGAATTTACTCTAAGACCTGATTAAGACGATATATCAGGCCGACGGTTATGGCATCGTTGCGCCGTCAGTCTGCCGCGCCCGAGACTCACCCTGTTTGGCAAGGATATCCTCGTTGATAGCGTCATCGCTCATATTGCTCCGGGCTCTATCCACGTCGGCGGCTGTCGCTTCCGGGACAGGTTGACCTGCGCCCACGTTAGGCTGGTTGCAGGCGGTCGCCGTCATTAGCAAAATACCAGCAACAAAGACCATGATCAAGCGACGAAGCTGGGCTAAGTTTATGAACCGGGCTGCCTGGGGAAAAAATTTCATTTGAACTCCTATTGAATTAAATAGACTGTAAAGGCGATTAGGACTATGGAATGAGCGTAGAGAGTTGTGGACAATTAGTCGTCTGACTGAAGACAGACGTTAGGGATCCAGCTATGGTTTATGCATGTACTGTTTAGAGTTTTGGAGAATAGATAGCTATGGATAACAATTGGGTCAGGCTTACGATTTTACTTTCTGTTCTACTGCTGATTGCCTTTCCCTTTGCCGGATTGGCACCGCTGACGCTGCTGTTTTTTGCGGCTGTTTGTGGCTGGGCGTTTCAGCTGGCGAATACGATCATCGGCGCGACTGAGCCGACAGATGTAGAGTAGGCGATAGAGCGGGTTCGGCTGGAAGGATGCACCAGGCGTGCCCACTCACTACCGATAGAAAGATATTCATGGCTCTTACGGTATAGAAAGTAGAACAGTGGCTGCGTCGAAGCTCTGCTCTTAGGTAGTCAAATAATTGGGGTTAAGTCGCTCTTATAAGGATAGATAACTTCCTTAAGGAGACTTGACTGCATGACGATTTCTGCCGATCAAATTCCCGCTCAAACCCAGGATCGCCAGCCTGCTCTCGAATCTGAAATGACGCCGTCGCCGATTTATGATCGCGATAGCTATAAGGGCAGTGAGAAGCTCAAGGGCAAAGTGGCCCTGATTACAGGTGGTGACAGCGGGATTGGCCGGTCGGTCGCTGTCTTGTATGCCAAGGAAGGCGCGGATGTTGCCATTTCTTACTTAGATGAGCAAGGCGATGCCGAAAAGACAAAGGGGGAGGTTGAAGCACTTGGTCAGAAGTGCATTTTGCTGCCTGGCGATATCAGTAACGAAACCTTCTGCCAAGGGCTCGTCCAGAAGACAGTCGACCAGCTTGGTAAGCTCGACATCTTGGTCAGCAACGCTGCCGAACAATACACTGAAAAAGACTGGGAAGAAATCGACGCGGCGCGCTTGGGTAGCATTTTTAGCACTAATGTCTTTCCGATGTTTTACCTGACCAAAGCTGCTCTACCTCACCTGAAAGAAGGCAGCTCTATCATCATTACGACTTCCATCAACGCCTACAAAGGGAACGATTCGCTGCTGAGCTACTCCACCACGAAGGGTGCGAATTTGGCCTTTTTGCGATCGCTCTCTCAAAGAGTCCTGGACAAAGGCATCCGCGTCAACGGCGTCGCCCCTGGCCCGATCTGGACACCGTTCATTCCCGATGCGATGCCTGCCGAGTCAGTTGAAGGCTTTGGTAAGCAAGTGCCGATGAAGCGCCCTGGTCAGCCGGTCGAGGTGGCTACCTGCTTCGTATTTTTAGCTTCTGAGGACGCTTCTTATATGACCGGGCAGGTACTCCATCCCAACGGTGGGGTGGTGGTTGGTGCATAGGCTATGCCGTTTTGAGCCTATCCGTAGAGCTGTCGTGATGAGTTAGGCCAACAACTTGAGGGCTGAGGATAAGCTGCCTCTGGCGGATGCTCAGCCAACCTTCGTCCTTAAAGTCGCGCAGCAGGCGGGTGACTGTAACCCGAGTTGTGCCGATAATCGTGGCCAGCTGGTGGTGCGTCAGGCGCAGCTTGATCCGTACGCCGCAAGGCTCCACATGACCAAAGTCCTGAGCGAGCTGAATGAGAAGGCAGCGGAGGCGGTCGGCGACTAAGCGCTTGCCCGAGATGGCTAGCCAGGCTTCTGTTTGGTGCAGTCGACGGACAATCTGAGGGAAGATACCCGCCATCAGCGTCGGCGAAGCTTCGATCTCACCGATTGAAAGGGGCAGGAGATCAGTATCCGTGAGTGATGTCGCCCAGGCGGGCTCCACGCTGCTGAGATACCTGCCAAAGGTCATCGACTGGCCGCACAGCCCGACAATCGTTTCACCCCCGTCATCGTGAATGGTGTGAAGCTGCACTACACCCCGACAAACAATATAGAGATACTGGTACTGTAAGAGGATATTTTGACCAGGCGTGTAAGTGATAAGCGATCGCTCTTGATAAAGCTGCTCTAACAGAGTGACAAACGAATTAGCGGATGTACAAACGGGCGTAGACGTTACAAAAGACAAAATAGATTAGCCCCATTAACGGTGAATGGATTCAGTCTTTTGCTTAGGCCATCTGCTCGAACAACCCGTTCAGCGATAGACATTTGTATAAGGATGTGCGCTAGCAAACTTACAGCAAACCGCTAGCCTTGCTAACTTAACCTAAGCACTCTTCGACTGTATGGCAATCATTAGAGCTGGACATTAAACATAAGGAAAGAGAAGGTTAAGAGAAAGCAAACGTTTGGTAATGCTTGAGAATGCCGCGTTTAGCCTGGTCACAGGTTCTCACAGTGTCTTGCTCAGCGCTCTAACCGACGGGTGCAAGCTGACGAACATCGCTAACCTGACCCGTAACGGCCGCAGAAACCACCATCGCCGGACTCATCAGCAGCGTGCGACCTGAGGCAGATCCCTGTCGACCTTTGAAATTGCGATTGGAGGAAGAGGCGCTAATTTGAGTGCCTTCTAGCTTATCGGGGTTCATCGCCAAGCACATTGAGCAGCCCGGTTCGCGCCACTCAAAGCCTGCCGCCACAAATATTTTGTCTAGTCCTTCTGCTTCGGCCTGCTCCTTTACTCGCTCAGATCCTGGCACCACAAAGGCTTTAACCCCTTCAGCCACATGGCGACCCTCAGCGACTTTGGCCGCCTCGCGCAAATCGCTAATGCGACCATTCGTGCAGCTACCGATAAAGCAAACGTCGATTTTAGTGCCCTCGATTTGCTGTCCGGGGGCGAGCTGCATGTAGCGATAGGCTTCTTCTGCGATAGGTCGCTCGTCATCGGGTATCATGTCAGGCGTAGGAATTGCCTCATCGACTCCAATTCCCTGTCCGGGCGTGATCCCCCAGGTGACGGTGGGCGCAATGTCAGCCGCTTCAAATTTGACCACATCGTCGTAGCTAGCATCGGCATCGCTGCGCAGACTCTCCCACCAAGCCACGGCCCGATCCCACTCATCTGCCGCTGGCGCAAAATCGCGGCCTTTGATGTACTCATACGTGGTCTGATCGGGGTTTACATAGCCGCAGCGAGCACCGCCTTCAATCGACATATTGCACAGCGTCATCCGCCCTTCCATGGAGAGGCTTTCAATGGCGCTGCCAGCAAACTCGTAGGCAAAGCCGACGCCGCCTTTGACGCCCAGCTTACGAATGATATGCAAAATAATGTCTTTGGCAAAGACACCGTTCGGCAGCTCGCCGTTGACTTCGATACGGCGAACTTTGAGCTTAGCCAGTGCGAGGGTTTGAGAGGCGAGTACGTCGCGTACCTGACTGGTGCCAATGCCGAAAGCGATCGCCCCAAATGCCCCATGCGTCGAGGTATGGCTATCCCCACAGGCGATCGTCATGCCGGGCTGCGTCAAGCCCTGCTCCGGTGCGATCACATGCACGATGCCCTGGCTACCCGAGCCAACGTTATAAAAGCGGATGCCGTGTTCTTTTGTATTTTGCTCCAGCGCCGCCATCATTTTTTCAGCCATCGGATCGGCAAAGGGCCGGGACTGATCTTCAGTTGGCACAATGTGATCGACAGTGGCGACTGTGCGCTGCGGGTACATCACCTTCAGGCCGCGCTCATTCAGCATGGCAAAGGCTTGGGGGCTGGTCACCTCATGGATCAGGTGCAGGCCGATAAATAGCTGAGTTTGCCCCGATGGCAGGGTACCAACGGTATGCGCGTCCCAAACTTTATCAAACAGTGTGCCTTTACTCATAGCGACTTACCTATGTATCCGGAACCCATTATTCAACGGAGGTCAGCTTTCTATAGTAGACCATGCCCTCAGTCAGTAGGAAATAAAGACAAACCTGTTTCGTAGGGTATCGCCTTCAGGTATCGAGGTCATCTAAAAATTCGGAAGCAGGGTCCACGCCTGAGATGAGGAGCTGATCTCGGGCTCGGGTACAGGCTACATATAGTAGATGGCGCTCAGTATTGTAGACCTCTTCTAAGTCGGCTTCGTCTGAGATAGTTTCAATGCGCTCTTGTAAGGGGAGCACTTCATCATCACAGGCCATCACTGCGGCGGCTCGGAATTCCAGACCTTTGGCGAGGTGCATTGTGCTGATGGCAATGCACCCTTGAGCAGGCATCGCCTGACTATTTAGTTCGGTGGGGGTAGCGCCTGCTTGATTGATAGCAGCGATCGCGCGTTCAACCTGCTGGCTTGATCTGACAAAGACTCCAATTTCATCGGGCTGGAGTCCATCTGTGAGGCGATCTGCGATCCACTTCCCGACAGTCTGGCGTTCTGAGTCTGCATCATCACAGATTTTGATTTGCGGCGTGGGGCCGTTGAAGACGGAGACTGTGTTTTTTCTTTCTTCAATGTTGCCGTCTACATCGGCAATGGCAGCGGGCAAAAGGCGGTCAGCCTGCTGACGGATTTGGTGAGAGGTGCGGTAGTTGATTTTGAGGGTTTGCGATCGCCCCCGAATATTCACGCCTAAAGACTGCCATGAGTAGGGCTGCTGAAAGATTCGCTGCCCTAAGTCTCCGGTGAAAAATAGGCTGTTGGGACGACTGCTACCCAGCGCGGCTAAGAAACGTAGGGATGCGATACCGATGTCTTGAGCTTCGTCCACGATGGCGAAGTCATAGGGGAAGCTGCCAGAGTCGATCAGGTGTTCGCTCACCTGGCGAAAAAGACGATTCCAGGTAATTTTATGT
>JBARVU010000309.1:0-6651 GCA_049646425.1 Phormidesmis sp.
GAACTGCGCCTGCAAGACGAAATCGCCCCCAACTTCACCATCGACGAAGCCGACTCCGATGACTGTAGGTAGCAGTTTGAGGACAAGCATCCTGACACGGTACAGGAGCTAAAATTAAAAGAAGACAAACGCCGCGAGCGAAAATACAAAAAACAAGACAAAGCTCAAATGTCGATAGAAGGCGTATAAGCACAGACCATTCCTGTCGTTAGCCAAATAAACGCTAGGCTATTAGTGCCTCTACACAGAGCAGCTATAGTTGCTCATTGCCATCATGCATGTTGCCACCAGCCTAACCGACGAACAGGCCACCAAACTGACCTACATTCAGCAGCAAACCAACCAAAACGTTGCCGAAATCGTTAGCCAAGCAATTGAACTGTACTACGAGAAGATAAAGCCAACCGAAAATCTGAAGTCAGCATCAGAAGATCAAGGGCACTCGTCATCCGGGAAGAACCTGCTAAAAGTTTTTCAAGAATCAGGTTTAGTTGGCTGTATAAAGGATGGCGACCCCGACTTATCGACCAACTACAAATCAATCATCAGCCAGGAACTAGAAGAAAAATACGAACGAGAGCAGCAATATGAGCCAGAGCAGCTGTGATCATTGTTGACACATTATCCGTCGTCGGGTCAGTCCTGCTGCTGAACAGATCTTTCTAGAAAAGCTCGCTAGAGACTTAGAAAAGATCCTACAAAACGGCACCTCAAAGTCTTTACCCGCCAGCAACGGCTTATTCAAACCTCATCTGGGAAAAACCCTTTATCAGTAAGAAGTCATGATTTCAGAAGTTAGAACTCAAGCGACCGTACAACCCGGTGGAATCGTTGCAGTACGCTCTGATAAGCTGCCCGAAGGCGCTACGGTAGAAGTTGTCGTGCTGATAGACTCTAACCAAGTTGAATCCAAACCGAAAAAGAAACTTGTGGATTTTATCGGTGCGGCCAAAGGTAGTTTTGCCAATGCTGATGAAGTTGATGCGTACATCCGCGAAGAGCGCGACTCATGGGAATCTTAGACCAGCTTCGAGGAAGCCGGATTTATTTGGATGCCAATATCTGGATCTACGCATTAGAAAACTTTGCAAAATATAGCCGATCTCTGCAAGCTCTACTTGAAGCAACTGATGCAGGCATCCTAACGATTGTTACTAGCGAGCTTTCTCTTTCAGAAATACTCGTGAAGCCCTACAGAGAAACCGATGTCGCTAAGCAAAAGTCATACACTGAATTCTTGGTCGATACGACGAATGTGACTGCCCTACCCATCGAACGTGACATTCTGATAAGCGCTGCCAAAATCAGGGCAAATACGAAACTAAAGCTACCCGATGCCATTCACGCGGCCAGCGCAATGGCTTCAGAGTGCACAACCTTCCTTACCAATGACAAGGCGTTTCAAACGGTACCCGGCCTGCACGTTGTGTTGCTATCTCAAGCCGCAGAGAAAACTGATAGCGACTAGGGCTGCTTGGCATCAAGTATGCGTTACTCTATCTTGTAGCTATCTCGTCAGTCGCTGCTAATGCCTACGCTCGGCCCTATCACCACCACCTTAGAAGCTGAAGTGAGCAGCCGCCTTCGCCAGCAAAGCCTGATCATCTGGCTGGATAAAGAAGGCCACTATACAGACTACGTAGACCAGCTTGCCGAACGCCATGCCAAAGGCGACTTCTTCGCGCCCGTCGTTGCCTTTCGCGGCAGCTACCTCGAAATGATGCTCGCCCTAGAGCCCTACGGCAACCGAGCAGCGCCCGACCTGCTGCTCATTCACATGCCCGGTCACAACCACAGCACCGTCCGCCAAACGCCGATTTTAGAGCTAAGTCGAGCGGGCAAATCCTACCAGCGCGCCCTCGATTCTCTCATTCGTGAAGCGGCCACCGGCAAAGTCAATCCCGACCAGATCGACGGATACCTCAACCACGGGGCCACCAGCCTAGCTGAGGCCGAACAATGGCTAGAAACAGCCCTTCACCAGCCCACCAGCGATCTGAGTCAAACCCTGGTCGACCTTAAAGACCTCACCTATATTCTCGATGAACTGCTAGACCCTCGGCCCTCCTTTAAGCAAAAGTTCGAAGGCAAAAACATTCAAACGCTCGCTGAGCATCTGTACCGGTACACCGGGATGGATGACGAGTTTATTGCGTTTTATCTGCAAGCGCCCAACTACAGCTTTACCGAACTGGGCGAAACCTTCTGCGCCTGGCTGATGTGCGTGGAGTATGTACACGATCTAAAGCGCGAGCCAGAAATGCCAGCGCTAAAAAGGCTCAGCGGGCTTTCAAAACCTTTGGTAGCAGAGGGCGATCGCCTGATCAATCATCTGCGTGATCGCTCACCCGACCGCTACGAAACCATCGCCAAAAGCGCCGAAGACCGCCTCAGCACAGAATTCCAAAGCCTCCGCCCCGAAGACCTTGGCAGCATCGACACCTTCCGCAAAGAAGAAACCACCGTGCTTGAACAAGGCGCACTCGAAGCTCTCCAGCATCACCACTGGCAACAGGCCCTCGACTGGGCCAACAGTCGCCTGAAGTCGCCCTCTCTCTGGCTACAGCGCGACCCCAAGCGCCGCATAGAATGGACGCTCATTCAAGCAATGGCGCACCTCGGTGCAACGCTAGCGCAGGTGGATAAAGCGCTTACCCCCAGCCAAACCCTGCGCGAAGCCCTGGAAACCTACACCACCAGCGGCTACAGCGTAGATCTTGCCCACCGCCAGCTAGAGCAACAGCGATCGCAGCTACTAGAAAGCACCCTACCCCACTTCAACCCGCTCCTGCGCTGCGCCGACTTGCTCCGGCAGACCTACCGAGACTGGGCCAATCGCTGGGCCGCCACTTTCGCCAGCATCTGCGAAACTGACAGCTTTCTCCCCGAGGCCAGCTTGCAGCAGCGCACACTCTACCAGGATTTGGTACACCCCATCCTGCAAGGAAACGGCTCCTCAAGCGGCTCCTCAAAAGCCAAAGTCGCCTACTTTTTAGTCGATGCCTTCCGGTACGAGATGGCCACAGAGCTAGCAGGCGAACTCAAAACGGCAGGTTCTACAGTCCACCTTCAGGCTCGCTATGCCGAACTGCCCACCCTCACCGCCGTAGGGATGAACGCCCTCGCCCCGGTGCAAACTGGCGGACGGCTAACGCTCGCCAAAGGCGAATTTTCGGGATTTAGAGCTGGAGAATATACCGTAAATACCCCAGCCAGCAGACTGCGGGCAATGAGCGATCGCAGCATCAACAGCACCGGACACCGCAGCCAGCTCCTCACCCTATCCGAAGTGTGCGAAAAATCAACCAAAAGCCTCAAAAGCACCCTGGCTAAAATAAATCTCCTCGTTGTCCACAGCAAAGAAATAGATGATGCCGGAGAAGCCAACGTCGGCATCGTCACCTTCGAGCGCTGGCTACAGCAGCTCAAGTCCGCCTGGAATCACCTCAAAGCCTTGGGGTTCAACGAATTTGTATTCACCGCCGACCACGGTTTTTTGCTTCAGGACAAAGCCTCTGTAGAACACATTAAATGGGGTAAAGCAACAGACCCTAAACGCCGCCACGTTTTACTTAAAGACGCTCGCAGGGAAGCAGGCTTAGTCACCGTTTCACTCAACGCTCTGGGCTACGATGGCGAATCGGGCTATCTCCATTTTTCTACCACCACCAATCCATTCGCTACGGGCAAACCAGGCGCTACCTTTGTCCACGGAGGTAACAGCCTGCAAGAGCGCGTCATTCCTGTACTCACCGTTTCTCATCGGCATCACAATACGCTCAGCCTGGTTAAATACAAAATTGAAGCGGAGGCTAAAGCTGCGATCGCAGGCTACAGCCGTCTGCAAGTAAAAGTAAAACCCGCCGCCACGCCCCAGGGCGTCCTCAGCTTTACCGGTGCCAAAGCAGTCAATCTCTCTGTGCGCGTTCCCAATCGCCCCGACATCAACGTCAAAATAGCCGAAGCCGCCGGCGCACTGCTCAAAAACCAACAGATTCAAGTCGCCGTAGAACAAGACTGGGCCGAAGTTCTCTTCAATCTCGTTGGCCCGCGAGACGAGCGCGTAAAAATAGAAGTATTTCAATCAGACAGTGCCGAAGACGTAGAACCCACGCTGATAGATACTTACTTTGAAGTCTCAGGCTCCAAAGCATTGGCTGAGGATGAAGAGAGTTCAACAGCTCCACTCGGATCCTCCGGAGACTGGCAAAATAGCTTTGAAGATGAAGCCATTGGCAAAGTCTTTGTGCATATCGACTGCCACGATGTCATTACCGAAACTGAGCTGACTGCGCTGCTAGGGAGCCCGCGCCAGGCAAGACGGTTCGCCATCCAATTTGAAACCTACCTGCAAAAGGTTCCATTCTCGGTTCGAGTAGACTCCACAGCCAGCGGCAAGCGCTACGTTAAAGACCTAAAAGAACCAGAAGACGAAGACATCTAAGTTTTATAATTCACTAGATTTATTACTCACGAGTTCATACGCCAACATCGCTTATCCTCCCCTACTTCGACTCCTATGGCTATCAGCAAACGCGACATCGAGCATATCTTCGAAAAACTTCGCTCTGGCGTCGTACCTGATCGCTCCCTAGAAGCCTTTGCCGTCGGCATCGACAAACAACGCAACGAAATTGCCCGACAGCTAAAGCTAGCTGCCGATGGCGAAGGCGTCTTCAAATTTTTACGGGGCGGCTACGGCTGCGGCAAAACCTTCATGTCTCGCTTAGCGGTACTTGATGCCCAAAGCCAAGGCTTTGCTACCAGCTTTGTGGTTGTTTCTGATAACGACCTCCACTTTCACAAATTCGACGACGTGTATCGCAAAGTCGTGCAAGAACTCAGCACCAATACCTGCCCCAGGGGAGCCCTGAGTGATATTATTGACCGCTGGATAGCCAAAGTAGAAGATGCCCTGATCGCTGGCGGCGCAGATGAAAACGCAGATGACTTTGACGCAAAAGTACAAACCCGACTAGAAGAAGACTTGGCCTCACTCACGGGCGGGCAAGCACCCGAAGATATGGCCCGCGTATTGCGCACAATTTTTAGCCTCAAGCAAGCAGGCAAAATTGCCGAAGCCAGTACCCTCATCTCCTGGCTCTCCGGCAGTGAAAACGTCGCCGCCAGCGCCAAAAAAGCCGCCGCTATCAAGGGGGACATTAGCAGCCGAGAAGCACTCGACTATCTGCAAGGCATCTTAGAAATCATCAAAGCAGCCGGATACAAAGGACTAGTCATCGTCATTGACGAAGCCGAAACCATCTTGCGAATGCGCGCCGACGTACGCGGCAAATCACTCAACGGCATCCGTCAGATTTGCGATGGAGCCGACCGTTATCAGGGCTTGCTCTGGGTCTTCACCGGCACCCCCGAGTTTTTCGATACCAGGCGCGGCGTCGGCGGCCTTGCCCCTTTACATGACCGCGTCAAATTTGAAGAGAAAGGGGGCTTTGTCAACCCTCGTCAGCCCCAGCTAGAGCTCAAACCCTTCGATGCCGAAAGGCTCAGAAACGTTGCCCTCAAGCTTCGAGAGATTTATCCCACCAAAGATCCAAACCGGTTGGCCAGCCAAGTCACTGCCGACTTTATTGAGCAGCTTGTTAACAAAGTTACCGCTGGCTTTAAAGGAGATGTCGGCGTCGTGCCCCGCCAGTTCTTGCGTGAATTTATCACCGTGCTAGATCTTACTAACGACAACGAAGACTACAACGCGATGAAGGTAGAAGGCTTTGAGCCCAAAAATCTCACCGAAGATGAGATCCGCATTCGCGCCGGCCAACGCGCTTACGATCCTGACCCTGAGGATGAAAAGGGCTATGCACTTGTAGAGTTTTAGTGGGGTTTTAACTGATGACCTCAGCATTTGCCCGCTATCCCGCCAGACTTCAAGAAGCCATTGTCGCACGCCTTGGCTGGACTGCTCTACGCCCAGTGCAAGAACTCTCTAGCCAGGCGCTACTCGACGGTAAGAATGCCGTCATCCTGGCGCCAACCGCTGGTGGAAAAACAGAAGCCGCCATGTTTCCGATGCTAGCTCAGCTGATGGGAAACGAACCCGATGGCGTCGGTCTTTTATATATTGCGCCAATCAAAGCTTTATTGAACAATCAGGCAGAGCGACTAGGGCTGTACACCGAGATGGTTGGGCTCCGCAGATTTCTGTGGCACGGCGATGTCAAAGCCTCTTTGAAGAAAGCGTTTGTCAAAGAGCCCGCCACGCTGCTGATGACGACGCCCGAATCGCTAGAAGTGATGCTGCTTTCGTCGCGGGTGCCGCACACCAAGCTGTTTAGCGATTTGCGAGCGGTTGTGATTGATGAGGTTCATGCGCTGGCAGGCAGCGATCGCGGCACCCATCTTATCTCTGTTTTAGAACGCATCGCTCGCGCTACCGAAAACGACATTCAGCGCGTTGGCCTCAGCGCCACAGTCGGCAACCCAGCAGCCATTCTGCACTGGATGCAAGGCACTTCCAAAAGAGAAAGATGCGTAGTCGATCCACCGCAGCAGCCTTCGCCGAAAGGGTGTGACCTGTTTTTAATGTAGAGTTAATAAAGCGTCAGCTTGAAGAAAGGTTTATTTTAAGGGATGTGCAGGGCTTATGAGTGCAACCATCGTTGAGAGTGATGCGAATTCAGTCACTATCCA
>JBARVU010000310.1:0-28767 GCA_049646425.1 Phormidesmis sp.
TCCTAATAGAAGCCGCGATCGCCGCTTTTCCATGCCCTTTTTTGTTCACCCCCGCCCCGAATTTGACCTGACGCCGCTGCCGAACTGCATCGAGCGGACTGGGGGAAATCAGCTATTTCCCGATCAAAGCGCTGAGGAGTATTTGAACCAGCGGCTCAAAGAAATTGGACTAGCCTAACTTACTGACCCCGATAGCCCTATGGATTTCTCCCAAGCGATTCCCACTTTTGTCATTACGCTACGAGAGGGAGTGGAAGCTGCTCTGGTAGTCGGGATTGTCCTGGCCTGCTTGAGTAAAGCAAACCGCAGTGAACTTAACCATTGGGCCTATGGCGGGGTAGCCGCAGGGATAGCGGGCAGCGTGCTGATCGGCCTTTTCTTGAGTCTGACGTTGAGCCGGGTGCAATATGCCGCGCCAGCGATTCAGAGCGTCGTCAAACCTTTTTTGGGGGTGCTGTTTGGCAGTGTGGCGGTGGTGATGCTGAGCTGGATGCTGATTTGGATGACTCAGCAGGCGAGAAGCCTTAAAAGTGATGTAGAAGGCTCGCTTAAAGACGCCCTGGCTGATTCAGAAAAGGCCAGCATCAGTATTTTTAGTCTGGTGTGTATTGCGGTGCTGCGCGAAGGGTTTGAGACGGTGCTGTTTTTGTTCAGTACGGTGTCGCAGAATTCGCAGCAGAGTACGGCGGGGATAGTGGGGGCGATCGCCGGACTGGCGGGCGCTTTTGCGA
Organism: Phormidesmis sp.; assembly: GCA_049646425.1. Lineage (GTDB taxonomy): Bacteria > Cyanobacteriota > Cyanobacteriia > Phormidesmidales > Phormidesmidaceae > Phormidesmis. The sequence goes on from JBARVU010000310.1 coordinate 732, forward strand.
TTGGTATTGCCCTGTTCAAATTTGGAGTAAAAATCGACCTGAAGCTGTTCTTTCAAACGATGGGCATCTTACTGCTGCTGATTGTGGCCGGGCTAGTCGTCTCCGTTTTTAAAAACCTGGACGCCGCGTTCACAGCCGTCAGCATCCTCAAGCCAGAACTCGACCTGTGCATTAGCCGGCAGTCCTGCATTTTAGGCCCTTTGCTCTGGGATGCCAGCGCTGTTTTGCCTGACAAGCAGTTCCCCGGCATTCTGCTCAAAACGCTGCTCGGCTATCGCGATCACATTTATTTGCTACAGCTCATTGTTTACGTTGCGTTTCTAGCAGGGGTCGGGGGGCGATACTTCCGCAGCCTCAACATTATCTCCCGGCAGGGCAGTCCTAAGCCACAGTCTTGAATTCGTCCCCATCTTTGCCCGCCTGCTGCGGTTAGCGATCGCGCGGCAAAGACCCATCCCTATCGCTGGCCCGCTCAATCGCAGCGGGTTCATCAGGCGTATCAGCAGCCTCGCGCTGCTCTGGCGCTACGTCATCTGCTGCTTCATTCACTTCTATAGCGGTTTCAGGCACTGGCGCACTTCCTACCTGACAGCAGTCTAAGAGTGAGGCGACGGTAAGTTCAGGCAGATCTAAAGCCCTGAGAAAGCTGACCCAGTCCTGAGCGATCGCTTCATCTTCTAGATTAGCTAGCCGGATCGCTGCCAGCTCACTAAGCGCATCTTGCAAAAAGCCAGCATTTGCGTACAAAGCCGCTCGATTACGCGGATTAGCCTGAGCCAGCAGGTTACTAAGCGCCAGGTCTGGCAACTGGCGTTCTATCCAGCCATCGATGACAGCGCGCTCATTCTCGTCGCAGTCCACCGTCAAAAACCAGTGATAGGCTGCCTCTGGCTCCAAGCTGATCGGCACCGGCACCCCGACAATGCCGCTATTGTCCGTGGTGCCGGTGAGCTGACCGCTGTAAAGCAGCTGATCGCCGCCGTCTTTCATGACAAATTCTGTAGTGGCCCCGTCAGTCAATGGCTCTGGTAAATAGAACCATAGCGTCGGCTGGATCTGAGTTGTCAGCATACCGACCACTTCGACAGTTTGGGTAATGCCCAGTTCCTCAACGGTATGAGGGCTGGCATAGGCAATCGCCGTCAGCGGCAGCTCCCCCTGACAGATCCCCCGAGAGCCACCACCTCGCCGTCGTCCGCCGGGTCGTCCCGGATTTGTCAGACTATCAGGATTAAACTGAATAGGCATCGGCGGGAGGGGTTGCGCGGTCGCTGAAAGGGGGCGCAGCGCCAATGCAGCTAGTGAGAGAGTGCTCAATGTGACAATGGCTCTGAGCGCAAACGAAAAACGGTAGTTCATAGCCTGTTTACGAAGGGGCGATGCAGCTGAGTTAGGTAACTAATCAAAACAAAGATAGCCTCACCTAAGCTATCAATCACAAAAGCAGTTATTCTGCGGGGTAGAGGCCAGATAGCTCCTTGACAGGGGCTTTGAAGATGACACAGCCTGTAAGAGCGGCAGCGGGTAGGGCGATCGCCCCTGGAACCCAAGGCAGCCAAACCGTAAATCTTATCAGTCCTAGCCAGCAGGCTAACAGTAGAAGACCTTCTGCGAGCAGCAGGCGTAGCCATAGCCGATAGCCCCAGCGCGAATAAACGCCGATCAAGCCACCGCCGACAGCCCAACTCGCAATCCAGACCATCTCCAGCCACTCAGGCCAGCTGCTTAACAAAGGGCGACCCTCCACAGCAGCGCTGATCATCTGGCTGATCATTTGAGCCTGGAGAAAAACGCCGGGTGTTTGGTCTTCCGAAAAAGATGTGCGATTGTAGGGCGTGATCCAGCGATCTTCGTAGCTAAAGTTCATGTCTGTTGTGCCGATCAGAATAATCCGCCCTTCTACGCTGCGCAGCTTCGAAGCATCCTTAGACAACACCTCAGATACGGTTAAACAATCTGCTGGCGACTCTTTTACCTCACCGCAACTGACCGACACAGGGTCTCTGAGTATGCGGTAGTTCAGCAGGGCTTGAATGCCGCCTGTATCAAGATCGTGATACCCCCCAAAAGAGAAACTTTTAATGATGGGCAGCCGCGCGGTTCCTAAAAATTGGTTATCTTCACTCAGCTGAATATTGTGAACTGCTTCGAGGTAGCGCAGCGCCATTACAGTACTAAACGTGTTGCCTGCCTGACAATCAGCGCCAGGCACAGGCGCCAGGTACATGAGATGACGGCGCAATACCTGATCGTCGTCATTGACAAAGTCGCTGGCCCCGATGCGACCTGGGTCTTTGATTTCGGGAGGGGGTGCATAATCGGCAGAGGCTGTTGTTCTATCGGGCACCTTGCAAATTGCAATCAAGCTGTCGAGACTATTCATCTTCTCAGCAAGGTCAGGATCTTCAGTCGGCTGACTACGATAAATATCGAGCCCGATCAGCTGAGGGTTGAGCGGTGTGAGCCGATTCAAGAGATCCAACAGCGTCTGATCAGTGAGTGAGCTACTGCCGGTGTCAGGCTGTTGGGCAATGTCATCCTCGGTATTCAGAATGATCAGCAGACGGCTATCTTCAGCTTCGGGCGGGCGCAGCCGCAGTAAGTGGTCATAGGCTTTTAGCTCATAGGGCGCTAGCCAGCCTAGCTGACGACCTAAGAGAAGTCCAGCAGCAATGACAATGCCCGTACCGATGCCGACTCTCCAGCGACGTTGGGGAGGGATTTGGGGAGAGCTGAGCGCGACAGCAGGCGGCCGAGTGGAAAGAGCGGAGATTGAGTCGGGTTTGCCCTGCAAGGAGTGCCAGGTAGGTGGGGTTTCGGCTGGGTTTTGAACAATGACAGGAAGCCAGGTAGCACAGGGAAAACGGGCTTCCAACCCCTGAAGTTTTTCCCTGGCTTCGCGGACAGCCACATAAAAAGGGCTACCGGCTGCAAAGGATTCTAAAAATCCCTGGAGGAAGGCGTGGGCGACCGGATCGGGAACGGGTTCGCGCATGACCAGCACTTGGGGAATGTGCAAGTCGGCAAGATCAGCTGCTAGACCCAAACCATCACAGGAATTGAAAATGGCAGTATTGAGGCCACGTTCAATCGCTTTTTTCAGCGCATGTTTGAGCTGAGGAATGGTGAGGCTGTCGGTGGCGTTGAGCAGCATTTCGCCGCCGCCTGCGGGGTTGGAGTGACAGTCAGTACGGGTGCTGCTGTGGCCGGCAAAGAACAGAATGTCCCACCCTTTGGCGTCCCACAAACAGCGGTTAAAGGTCTCTCGGTTGGGCTCCTTGAGCAGATGAATGTCGGCGTCCGGCAGATTTTGGAGCAGCGCCAGGTCGATCTGGGTGTTGAGACCCGTAGCATCGCCGATGACGGCCAAAATTCTGACTTTGTTAGAGCGGGTGCTTTGGTAACTCGTTTGTTGATAGTCAGGAGCACAGATGCCCACTTCCGATAGACGATAGCGCTCATAGAACTGCAGCTCGTACCAGGGCAGTCGCTGGAGCAGAGTGTCTTGAGTTTGGAGCAAAAATCGGACGGTGTCGTGAGGGCTGAGCTGCTCCAGGAGTTTTTCACGGATAGGCCGGAAGTCGTCGCCGTTGAGCCAGTGATGAATGCGATCGCGGAGCTGACGGCTCAAGGTCAGGCAGGTTTCCGTATCAGCGATCGCCGATACATTCGTAATCCCTCCCTGCGCCTCCAGCCGGTAGGCCAGCCCTAACCGCCAGTAAGCCTGCTGCCACTGTCGATAGAGCAATGGTAAATCAGGCGCCGGAGGCAGGTGAGCCTGCGTTTCTACCCGGGGAGCCATGCCCTCGTCGCCGATCTGAACGGCCGCTGCGTAGCCTGTCTCAATACTGCCAGAGCCAATTTTGATGACGATGCGCTGATTCACCGAGCTGCTACCTATGATGCCTGCCTGCTCACAAATTCTACAGAGTTTTTACGACAGATCTCTCAGATTACGAACCACTCTGTAAAACTGCCTTCTTCGGCGGCAATTTGAACCCCAAACGTTTCTCCCGACTGGCCGCTCAGCCGGAGCTGAATGTAGTTATCAATCGCTCTTGACGTCGCCTGCATAAAACTGTTGTTTTCCTCATCCAGCACTCTTAGAACAAGCCCTTCGCAGAGGTAGGGAGAGTCCCCTATTGGCCGCACCTGCAAGATAATGTCAGTCCGCCCAGAGGCGGGCACGACGTCTGGGCCTCCAGTCTCTGCTGCTTGAACCAGATGCACAACTAGCGCAATTCGCAGAGTCTGCCCTAGCTGCAGACCTAAGTCGATCAGCTTGGCACGGCTGATATCAGTGACATCGCTGCGGTTGGCCAGTGCAGTCGTACGAAAGGCAAAGTTCATTCCAGTCGGATTGACAATGGCATCTGTCGCTTGCCAGGTAGCAGCCATCACCCCGTCTACCCACTGACTGAGCTGAGTGACCGCAGAGCGGGCCTGGCTAACAACCTCCGTGGCACTGGGCTCGACTGAGGCTGCACTCGCTGCCTGCAAGCTGTGCACTCGGTCAAGCAATGCCTCTAAAGGAGAAAACTGCTCTAGAGGAACGATCTCCTGGGTCACGATCGGCGTAAATCCGACTAAAATCGCCTGGCTGGCAGCTTCGTCGATCACCACAGCAACATAGCCCGCTCGGTCTTGCCACTCTTCTGGCGGGACGTAGCAGGCACTGTCTTGAAGGGCGAGTGATCGGCAAGAGAGCGTACCAACACCGGGCACCTTCAGATCGGCAACATCGGCCAACATTTGCATCATCGGATTCCAGCTATCGCTTTCGCTGATGCAGGTAGGAATGTCCATGAGCTGTAAATAGGCGTTGACTGCGCATACAGCCAGGGTATTGCGACGAATTTGCTGTGCCTTTTCGCTGAAAGGGCATTGTTGGGCAAAGCGCTGGGCAATTTCTCCAAACTCGGTGGTAAGCGGTAGGGGAATGCCCGTGTAGTGAGAGCTTTGAATGACCATGCGTTTAACTCCGGATTGATTCCTAAAGGGGATGAGAGGACAGATGAATGAAGGCAGCGGGTCGGCCAAAAGAGACTGACCAACAGATAATTTTCAAGACTCATCTTCGATAGGCTACAGATGGCTGGATCTGTTTTTTTGCGATTAGAGATAAGTGTGGAAGGACAAAGAGAAGATGCAGAGAATGCGGAGGGCTTTACCAATAGCCCTGCGATTTGCCAAAAGCTCTCAGCCGCTTCAGGCACTGACGCTGATAAAAGCTGCTGAGCGTGCCAATGGAGATGCCATAGTCTGCTGCGAGTATTTTCCAAGAGGTTTCTGGCGGTAGGCGTTTGAGAATCAACAGCTGAACGGTAATTTGGGGATGATTGCCGATATGGATGCTTTTGAGTTCATCGTCGGGGTCGGCTTCAGCCCAAGCTCTGACCTGCTCTAGCCAAGGCGGAATGTCTGGGGGGGCAGGCAGGCGGTCAATCGGGTCAAGGAGGCCGGCTTCGGCGCTGAGGCTAGCAGGAGAGACGGTCGTGGCTCGCTGATGATTTTCGGCGATTTGGAAGTCTTGCAGGCGGCGTCTGAGATAGGCGTTGAGCCAGGTAATAGGGCTGGCGATCTCGGGATCGTAGGCCCGAGTAGTGGTCGCTTCGCAGAGGTTGCGGCAAAAGTAGATCCAGGTCTGCTGTAGGGCATCGGCATAATAGGGGGCTGAGGTATGCCAAAGCTGTCGGCTAATAATGCGTATGAGCTGAGTGAGTCCCTTCTGGCGCTGCGGGCTGCCGGCCGGATGCCGACAGGTTGCTTGCACGAGCTGTTTGAGCTGCTTGAGCTGGGTAGCGCGATCGCTGCTGTCGCCTTCTGGATTGTCCGGTGAACGGCTCTGTGAGCTATCCATACGCTGAAGCAAGGTGTTCTGACCTAAAAATGCACCCATTTGACCTCCACTGAAACTTTACGCTTATTTACCTGTCAGGGACAACTTCAAAAGTTCTGCGGATCAAAGCGTAAAGTTCAAAGATCTTTTTTGAACAATGGTGACAGATGGCTTTCTGGCCCAGACTATTGGCTAAAGTCCGTAATAACACGGATAACTAAACCACAGCTGGAAAAAGCTTCTAAAACGCCCTGACGAGCTATCGGCAATCAAGAAAGGTTAATGGGCTGACAGCTCGGCAAAACATTATTTCACCCGGTATCTGATTATGAGTATCTTTGAAAGGTTTGGATCTACCGCCGCTGCTAGTGGGCGAGGGTCACGTCCCCGCCCCCGCTTTCCCGAAAAAGTTCGCACCTTGTTTTCTGCAGCTGGGTGGGCAGCTGCCACCGACGATAGGACTATCGATCCTGATGGGCAGGATTCACATCAGCCTACCGTTACGGCTTCGCTCAATGCCGGGGATCGCCAGGTATAGATTCAACAATATGCCGGTTGGCAGTCCCACAGTTGCTACACTGAGATCCGGAAGAGGTGATCGCTGGCTAAAGTATGTTTCCTGGTCTAGCTGCTGTCATCATTGCGCTGCTGCCATTGGCGATAGGAATCGAGCCTGTTGGGGCGAGCTTGGAAGCTCTGATTAGCCAGTCTGACGCAGCTGTAGCGGCTGTCGCTGAAATCGAGCAGCTTCTAAGGGCCGCTGATGCGCAAGGCTTAGCAAGAGATGATGCAGGAGCGATCAGCAGCTATCGTCAGGCGCTAGATCTGATTGACCAGCAAGATGAAGTTGATTCGAGGCTAAGAGCCGAGGCATTGTATGGCTTGGGGTATGGCTATCTGGCAACGGGAGATTACGAACTGGCTTTACCTGAGTTAGAGGCGGCCTTAGCGCTATATCAGAGCTTTACAGCGACCACCCATTCCGATGAGCCGATTGACCAGTCGCAGAACGCCGACATCCTGACTTCTCTGTTTGGGGCAATTGGGGCAATTTATGACGAGCAGGCTCGCTTCGTAACGGCGCTGACGTACTATCAGCAGGGACTCAGCGGCGAGAACTCAGCAGCGCAGATAGATTTGCTGCACAATATTGGAGCGCTTCAAGCTGAGATTGGCCAGTTTGCTGAGGCTGAGGCTGCCCTGCAAGCAGCGGCTCGCTTAAGCCAGCAGATAGGGTATGCGGAGGGAGCGGCCAGTGTGGCTTTTGCCCTAGGCTGGGTTTATGAGCGACAGCAGAACTATCCAGAGGCGATCGCCAGCTACCTGAGCGCAATCGATTTGTTCGAGCGTACCAACGAACCTAACCGTAAGATCCGCGCTTTCAACAATTTGAGCGCAGTGTACCTACAGCAGCAAGATTATGCTGCGGCTGAAGCAGCGCTAGAGAAGGGATTCGACCTACTCAGCGCGAATAGCGATCCTTTTGAACGCGGGGTGTTACTCAACAGCCTCGGGTCTTTCTATCAGGCCGTGGGAAAGTTTGATCTGGCCTGGGAGCAGTCTTTTCAAGCGCTGCAGGTGAGTCGGCAAACGGGCGACAAAGTAGGCGAAATTGCGGTACTGCGGAATTTGGGTGAGCTGATGGCCGCTCAAGCGCAGCCGGATCTGGCAATCTTCTTTTACAAGCAGGCCGTCGTCCAAATCGAAACCATTCGTGAAGATCTGCAGCAGCTCTCTCAATCGGAGCAGCAGCAGTACACGATGACGGTTGAAGATCTGTACCGCGATTTGGCCGATCTGCTGTTGCGTCAAAACCGGACAGGCGAAGCGCTGCAAATTCTAGAGCTGCTCAAGCTGCAGGAAGTCAAAGCTTATTTGCATGACCAGCAACCGGACGGTGTGAGCCGGCAAGATACGCTCAACACCCCACCCGAAGAGGCACTTGCACAAATTCTGGTCGACCTGCCAGCCAATATCTCTCTGGCTGATTTTGTCGGGTTGCCAGCGGCGATCGCTCTCTCAACAGCTGCTGAAACCGTTACTGAAGAATCTTTTGAGCTTCAGTCAATCGAAGACCTGCAGGCAGCGCTGGCAGCGCAACCGGTGAAAACAGCGGCGCTTTATCCGTTGATTTTGAGCGATCGCCTGGAAGTCATCCTGATCACCCCCGAGGGCCTGCGGAACTACACAACCGCCGTGACGTCGTCCGACCTCGCGCGAACGGTGGGTGAATTGCAAAGAAAGCTGAGTACGGATGTCAACGATCCCAGACCCGCTGCGCAACAGCTTTATGACTGGCTTATTCGCCCATTGGAAGACGCTTTAGCAGACGATCAGATCGAGAACATCATCTATCTACCGGATGGGGTGCTGCGCTATGTGCCCATCGCCGGACTTCACGATGGCCAGCAGTGGTTTGCCGAAAAGTATCAGTCACACAACATCACCGCTGCCGCCCTTGATGATTTGACCGAGAAAACCTCACTGCCCTTAAGTGTATTAGCGGGCGCCTTCACTAGCGACATTGCGGCCTATCAGATACAGGTAGGGCAGCAGACCTACACCTATTCTGGCTTACCTGCGGCAAAGCAAGAAATCGAAAATCTGGGGAACGCCATTCCCGACACCATGGCCCTCCTCGACCGAGCCTTTACGCCAGATAGTATGCAGGATGCAGTCGCTGGCCATCGAATCGTGCATTTAGCGACCCATGCTAAATTTGTACCGGGTCAGCCAGAGGAATCTTTTATCTTGTTTGGCGATGGCAGCACGGTGAATATGCGAGATATTCAGCAGTGGCGCTTACCCGATGTCGATTTGGTCGTCTTTAGCGCCTGTCAAACGGGGGCGAGCATAGAAGCAGACGGCAAGGAGATTTTGGGGTTAGGCTTTCAGGTGCATCAGATGGGGGCAGGAGCGGCGATCGCTTCTCTCTGGTCAGTCGACGACGCAGCCACAGCCGCCCTGATGAGCGAATTTTACAAAGCGCTCAGTGCCGGACAGACCAAAGCACAAGCGCTGCAACAGGCCCAGCGTGAGCTGATCGAAAGCGAAAGCTACCAGCATCCTTACGACTGGTCAGCTTTCATTCTGATTGGGAACGGGCTTTAGTTCAGGCATCCAGCTACAGACAAACTGCTGTCTTCTGTGCTTCTTCCATCTCACACTTTAAAGCGGCGCTTCGAGCAGCGACAGCCGATAGGCATAGTGGCATTTGGATGGTGAACTCGGTGCCAGTGCCTGCGTCAGAGCAGCACTCAATCTTCCCCTGATGCTTTTCGGTAATGAGCTGATAGCTAATCGCCCTCCCCATATCTGTCCCTTTGCCCACTGGCTTAGCGGTAAAAAATGGATCGAAAATGCGCGCGCTGACGGTTTCAGGCATGCCAGAGACAGTACAATCTCACGAATGCGCTCAGTGCCTATCGCATAGATGAGAGAGTTTTCTCTAAGTCTTCTTGAATAAAATCAATATCCAGTTCTTCTGCCTGTACCTGAATTTCATCCGTGGGAGTTGGATAGTGCTGCTCGTAAAGCCTCAAAAAATTTGTTAGATCGCGCGTATAGTTGCCAACGTACTGTAAGTTGCCGTGAATGAAGCTGACCGGGTTGTTAATTTCATGGGCAACCCCTGCCACCATTTGACCCAGACCAGACATTTTCTCTTGCTGAACGAGGTGAGCCTGCGCTTTCTGTAATTGGCGCAGAGTTTCGGAGAGCTTTTCAGTTCGCGCTTCGACCCGAGCTTCTAGCTCTTCGTTGGCACGCCAGCCCTATTAGGGAACGCTCAAGGCTTGGCGAGCCTGGGCTGCGGCCAGATCTTGCGCGGTCAGCTTGTACAGAAAAAGTTCTCGGCCACCGTAGTAGCGTGTGGTGATGCCGTCGTAGCACATGCCAAGACGCTCCGCAACGGCGGTAGAGCGCTTATTCTTGGGATCGATGACGGCTAGCAGCAAGGGTAGTTTGAGTTTGTCAAAGCCGTACTGGGCAATGCAAAAGGCTGCTTCAGTCGCATATCCAAATCCCCAGCTAGCGGGGCGAAAGTGCCAGCCAATCTCAATATAGTCGGCGGATATTTCTGGCGAATTGTCGGTGGAGTCTATCGAATCGTCGGGAGCAACCGGGTGGGTGTTCGCTGCTTCCATCTCTGGCATTTCGATCAGCATGACGTGACCTATCAGCCGACCGATGTCTTTTTGCTCGACGGCCCAACTCCCGGCGCAGTGGTGGGATAGCTTTACGCTGTTCATGTAGCGGTGCAGCCGCCCCTCCACCTGTCGGATGGATTGATCCTGGCTGCCGTCATCGATCCAGTCGATGACCTGGCGGTCGCCATAAATATCCATGGCGTGACGAGCATCTTGCGCAGGCTGCCAGCCTCGAAGCGTTAGCCGTCGGGTTTCCAACTGCATAGTTCTAACTAAAGTATTAGAATGTGCCACTTATGCACGTGTCCTTGATAGAATCACTGATGCGTATCGGCATTGCCAGCTTGCCGACAGCTTGATTGCCTGTTAGCAAATCGATAGGCTATCGATAAAACGTAAAAGGAGATTACTCATGGCGCTCTCAGAAGGCATTACTGCTCCCAATTTTACCGCTAAGGACGATGAGGGGAATTCCGTATCTTTGGCTGATTTTGAAGGCAAGACGGTGGTTCTCTATTTTTATCCCAAGGACGATACTCCAGGCTGTACTAAGGAAGCCTGTAGTTTCCGCGATTCTTATGCTGATTATGAAGGGAAAGACATCGCCGTCTTGGGTGTGAGCCGCGACGATGAAACATCTCACAAGGCGTTTAAGGATAAGTTTAGCTTGCCTTTTCCTTTGATTGTGGATACAGATGGCACGATTTCGCAGGCTTATGAGGTAGAGGGCAGTGGCTACTCCAAGCGAGCAACGTTTGTGATCGATGGCAAGGGCGTGATTAAAAAGGTGTATGAGAGTGTTAAGACCGATACCCACGCGACTGACATTTTGGCAGACTTGAAGACGTAAGTAAACCTAAAGGTAGCGCTGTAGATTGCTTCTATAGCCCGATTATCGATGGCTCAAACGGTATTAGTGCTGGGCGGCAATGGGCGAATTGGGCGCAGCGTCGCCACTGATATTCTCACCCATACCTCTGCTCAGGTGACAGTGACCGGTCGCCTGGCAGCAGCGGCGTTCGAGTTAAAAGATCGCCAGCGATATCAGCCGCTAGACCTGGCCGACGAAGCGGCGGTGGAAGGGGCGATCGCCCAGCACGATCTGATCATTCACTGCGCTGGGCCGTTTCGCAGCCGCAACCACCATGTGCTGCTCACCTGCATTGCCCAGGGCAAGCCCTATCTCGATGTTGCCGACAGCCCCGACTATGTCAGACAGGCCCTAACCTACCGGCAGAGGGCTGTGGAAGCGGGTGTCACGGCAGTTGTAAGCACGGGCATTTTCCCAGGAATCTCAGGCAGCATGATGCGCCAGGGCATCGAACAGCTAGACACCGCTGAAAAAGTTCACCTGAGCTACTTGGTGGCGGGTTCTGGCGGGGCTGGCGTCACGGTGATGCGAACCACCTTTATCGAGTTGCAGACGCCCTTTGTGTCGAAAATCGACGGTCAGTGGCAAGCGGTTGAGCCCTATAGCGAACGAGAGGTGATTGACTTTCCTCGGTATGGCAAGGGCGGTGTGTATTGGTTTAACACGATAGAAGCGTTTACGGTGGCCGAGACCTTTCCAGAAGTAAAAACCATTGTGACGAAGTTTGGCTCCGTGCCGGACTATTACAATCGGCTGACCTGGCTAATGGCACGTATGCCCAAAGCGGTACTTAAAAATCGGCAGGTGATAGAGTCACTGTCGCGCATTAGCTACCGGATGACTCAGGTAACCGATCCACGCACCGGCATAGGCATTTCTATGCGGACTCAAGTTGAGGGTGAAAAGGATGGGGATAAGGCGACCTATGTAGCCACTTTTGACCATGAGGATACGGCTTACTGCGCGGGCAGCGGCACTGGGGCGATCGCTCAGCTCATCCTTACTGGCAGACTAAAGAAGCCTGGCATATGGCCAGTAGAACAGGTGCTTTCGACTGAGCTATTTGAAGAGACGTTGGCCGAGCGGGCACTGGCGGTAAACCGCGTTCAGTAGTCCGTAGGCGTAGCCTTCTCTGCAAGTATGTATTCTTACGTTTGCTATACATTTGCGGGATCTGTCAGCACTGAGTCGGACGTTCCCTGTGGAAAGTGTGAATAAGACGAGTTGCCTGCTCTGCTGAAGCCGGAGGGGAGAAAAAGTTACCTTGGCCTAACTCACAGCCGAGCCCCTTTAGCCAGGCGAGTTGCTGAGCGGTTTCGATGCCTTCAGCAATTACATCTAGCTTCAACAGATTGCTCAGCGTGATAATAGATTCAGCAATGACCCGATTACGGTCGTCTGATCTGACTGGGCTAATAAAAGTGCGATCAATCTTCAAGCTATCGAGAGGGAACTGATGCAAATAGCTTAAGGAAGAATAGCCAGTCCCAAAGTCATCGATACTAATACAAACATCTCTTGCTTTAATTTGCTGCAATAGTTCGACGGTATTGTTAAAGTTTTGAACTACCATGCTCTCTGTGATTTCAAGCACAAGGGTGCAAGGTTGAATACGAGGGGTAACCAGGTCTAGCTGCTGCAGCAGTGATGTTTTTAGCTGCTTCACCGAAAGATTAACGCTGATTTTGAGCGAGCAATCGGGAAACTGGGCCTGCCAGAGCGATAGCTGCTTACAGGCACTGCTCAAGACCCAGGCACCTATTGACTCGATGAGCCCTGCTTCTTCAGCAACCTCGACAAATTCAGCGGGCAGTAGACATCCTCTTTGGGGATGCTGCCATCGAACCAATGCTTCAAAGCCCTGAATCGTTTGAGTGCTCAGACAGATAACCGGCTGATAGTACAGCACGAATTCGCTATCCTCTAGCGCTTTACGTAAATCGTTTTCTATTTGCAGGCGCTGAACTGCGCTTTGATACATTGCCGGCTCAAAAACGGCATATTGGCCGCGACCGCTGCGCTTAGCCTGATACATTGCCAGGTCAGAATCGCGCAAAAGTTCTTCAGCACTCCGATAGCTTTCTGTGCCAATCGCAATGCCGACGCTAGTACTGATAAACACTGCCTGGGCGGCTACCTGCAGAGGAACCTGTAAAGCGCTCAAGATGCGCTCTGCAATATGTTCTGCTTCTCGGATGTTATCGAGCCCGTCAAGCAAAACAACAAACTCATCACCACCCAGTCGCGTGGCTAAGTCAGTTTCACGAATTGTTTCTGTGAGCACATTGGCAACTTTCAGCAGCAGCTCATCGCCCGCGATATGTCCGAGGCTATCGTTAATGACCTTAAAGTTGTCCAAGTCTAAAAAGAGAACAGCAAATTGATAGTTGGGATGGCGTTTAGCGAGTGCTAGAGATAACCCCAGTCGCTCTAGTAACAGTATTCTGTTGGGTAATTTGGTCAGGCTATCGTACAGGGCGTGGTGCTTGAGCTGTTCTTCTGCCCTGACGCGATCACTCGCATCCAAAATCAGCGTATCCCAAACCACATCGCCGTTGTCATGGCGTTCAGGGCGGCCGGTCGCCTCTAGCCACTTGGCCCGGCCCGAAGGCGTGATGATACGATACTGCCAAATCCAAGGCTCTAATGTCTGCGCTGAAGCGAGAATGGAGGCTTGCATCGCCGGACGATCCTCAGCGTGAACGAGATCCCGCACCACGCTGACATCTGCCACAGATTCTTCGGGCGTGAGTTCCCACAGCTCATAGCAGCCAGGACTCGCGTAGGCTATTGCATCAGAGCCATCGGCATAGAGCGCGTACTGAATGATCACGCCGGGAACATTGGCAGCCATGTTGCGAAAGCGCTGCTCATTTCGCTGGATGATCGCTTCGGCCTGTTTGCGGTCGCTGATATCTAAAGAGGTACCACAAACCTTGACAACCTGACCTGGCTTATCGGTAAGGGCTTCTCCCCGAGATTCGATATGCCGGATTGAGCCATCAGCCGTTACGATGCGCAGGTCAATCTCATAGGGGATGCCTTCAGTAATCGCCCGCGTAATCACATCGGTTAGCAGCGGCTGATCGTCCAGGTAAATGTAGTCCATAAAATCGGTGAGAGACGGTTCCCCATCAGTAGGATTGAGCCCAAAGATGTGAAATAGGTTATCTGACCAGCTCATCGACTGCGTCGTGAGATCGATTTCCCAGCTACCCATTTGAGCAATCTGCTGGGCTTGGCTGAGGGCCGTTTGACTGACGAGTAGCTTTTGCTTTTCCTGCTCTACCTGTTGGTAGAGCTGCGCTTGCTGGATGGCAACTTCTAGCTGACAGGCAACTGCCCGAGCCAGATCTATCAGCTCATCTTTCCAACAATAGCCGTGTCTCAGAATACTCAAGGTAAAACTTCCCCAGATCTTGCCTTCGACCACCAGCGGAATCAACAGCCAGGCCCCTGGCATCGCCGCCGCAATAGTCTGGTTAACAGAATCCGCAATGTCTTCGGTATCTTCAACCCGCACCATCTGAAACTGCTTGAGCTGAGCGGCAAAAGGATTGTCTATATCCGAAATTTCAAGTCCGAGCCAGGTGGGTGAGTCTACGTCAGAACCGGCCTTGGCGACAACTTTCCAAAGACTTTCTGCACGGAAATATTGAACAACCGCGCAGTTCAAATCGGCTAGCTGAGCGGTTTCAGCGGCGGCAGTGGTAAAAATAGTAGCTAGATCGAGGGAGTTGCGGATGGCCTGAACGACCTGATTAAGCGTCTTCTCCTGCTGAAGCTTTTGCTGCAACGCTTTTTCAACGCGTTTGTGATCGCCGATATCGCGAATGATGAATAAGGCTTCATCTGCACCGCTTTTTACCACCCTCACTTCTTCTTCCTGAATGCGATTGCCGACCTGCACCGTTTGCTCATAAACCTGCAGGTCGCCTGTCCGCAAAGCCCTTTCGAGAAAGTACTGCTGTCGGTGGGCCAGATCTGCAGGGAGTACCTCATCCATCCTGCGGCCAATGAGTCTATCCATTGGAATCAGGGCAAAATCTCGCGTCGGGGCCACCAGCTCACGGTAAACGCCGTCTGTGCCAATACACACTAAGTAGTCTGGAATCGCGGCTATAATCGCTTGACTCTTGGCTTCACTGTGCTGGAGATCCTGTTCGGCCTGTTTGCGATCGCTCACATCGCGCACCAGCAGCAGCACCTCATCTTCTCCATAGGGCACCATCCGCACCTCCTCCACCTGAACCCGACCGTCGATTGAAAAATCTTGCTCGTAGATGTGGAGGCGCTGGGTTTGGAGCACCTGTTCGATCATCGCTAAGCGTTTCTGAGCGATCTCAGGCGGCAGCATGTCCGCAACGTGAGTCCCAATCCAGTCTGCTGGCTGCCCCAGCACCTGGAAATTTGGCGAGGCTAAAAACTCCAAAAACACGCCATCTCGACTGATGCGCATAATCAAGTCAGGCAACACAGTCACCAGCGCCCGGTGATGCGCTTCACTTTGCTGTAGCGCCTGCTCTGAGCGTTTGCGATCATCAATATCGGTGAGCGTACCGACATAGCCAGTCATCTGTCCGCTGGCATCGCGCTCAGCGATCATCTGGCCATACACCCATACCACCGTGCCGTCAGGCCGCTGAATACGATACTCGATCTGGGTAGGGCGATTTTCCTGAATAGACTGCGCCCATTCGGCACTGACAGCAGTGCGATCATCCGGATGCAGTGTTTGCAGCCAGTTGGCAGCAACCAGCTCTGGGGTATGGCCGGTGATTTGGCACCAGCGCTCGTTCACATAGCTGCACTGACCGTCGTCATTGCTGCGGAAGATGCCGATGGGGACGGCTTCAGCAAACGCTTCGTAGCCTCCCTCGCTGGCTCGCAGAGAGTCCTCAGCCTGTTGGCGCTGAAGTTCTCTGATGAAATACCAAACTCTAAACAGAGCAGCCGCTAAGCCTAGCAGCAGTAAAACGTACAGCATTATGAGTATTAAAAGGTAAATTTTTAAAAGTAGATTAAAAGGTAGATTCTGATATTAGCGATACTTTAGATGAAGACTGGCTTAACGATAATCGACAATTAATTTAAATTCTACAGGTTTTTCTCACCTTCCCCTACAGTGCCTGATAAGTAGCGGTTTAGAGATCTACAAAAGCAATACCAATCATAGGGAATCGATCATCAACGCTCTAAAAGGACGTCTGAATACCTCTAATAGGGTTCCTCCTGAACAGACAACGTTGTCTTCGGTTAATTCAGTTAGGTAGATGCACATTCACTTGATACCCGGCTAAAGTAAGCTTTTGCGATCGCTTACCCTATCCATAATCAGGCTGACGAAAGATACATGAATCGATATTCTCCGCTCACCGTTATTGCCTATCTGCTTGGCCCCGCGCTCATTATCATCAGTCATATTGGCTCGCTGCTCGTACTGCTAACCGGCTTGTCTTGGGGCGCTGTAGGCTGGATTGTATTTCTATATCTGATCCGCATGCTGGCGACGACGGCCATTTATCACCGGCTGCTGACTCACAAAAGCTACCAGACCCCCGCGCCCTTGCTATGGATAGGCAGCATCGTCGGCGCGTCGGCCGGGCAAATGGGGCCAAGCTGGTGGAAAGCGCATCACCTCAGCCATCACCAGCACGTCGAGCAAGCCCTCGATCCGCACTCTCCCTATATTCCGCAGCAGGGGCTGCTAGGATTTTACTGGTCTCAGGGCGGTTGGCTGCTCTCTTCACAGTTCTTCCCTGAGAAACTGCCGAACGATGTTGAAAAAGATTGGGTCATGCGGGTGATTGATCGGCTTCACTTTTTACCGGTCGTCGCGCTCGCTGGCATTTCATACGCCCTAGGCGGCCTGGAATATCTGGGTGCTTTTTTCCTGAGCACCACGTTGTTATTTCACGGCGTTCAAACTGTTAATTCTCTCGCTCATCTCTTTGGTGAACGACCCTTTGTAACAGAAGATAACAGCCGCAATAATGGACTTGTCGCCTTCCTCACCCTGGGTGAAGGCTGGCACAATCTCCATCACGCTTTTCAGTCGTCGAGTCGGCATGGGATTACGATTTGCGATCGCCAGGTTCGCTACCTGATCGATCCCACCTTTAGCTTCATAAAGATACTTGAAGATCTGAAGCTAGCCTCAAAGCTTAGAATCCCAAGCGAATCTGCCCTGCTCGCCTGCGCTCAGCCCCAGGCATCTCGGCCAATCGAGCGACCAATAGCCGCTCAGCCCTCGGTAAATTCTTAACTATCGCTCTGGAAATCGCTTGCTACACTAGGTCATTGTCAATATGTCTGTCAACCGACAGGCCAGTACTGAGTTAGGAGATCTTTTTACTGAGATAAACCGTCCTCTAAACTGAGAAGAACCACAATGACTTCTACAAGCGTATTTTCAACTGTCGAGAGACATATTCCTGTCGTAGGAGATGCCTCTCTTAAGAGCTCAGCCGCGTATCGGGCCACCCGGCTCATGGCTAAAGCGCTCAATTCGGCTCAAATGACATTCGCTGAAGCCTATATCAACGGGCTGGAGATCCCTGATTCGCTCTTCCGTTCGATGATACACGGCTCTATGCCGGTTTTGTTTCAGCACTGTCCTAGCTTGCTAGCGCCTTACGAATGGGTACTGCAAGAGTCTGACCGTCTCGCTGAATCTTCAAAAGAACTGATGGAGATTCAGTATGATCGCCCTCAGGCAATGCTCAATGAGATGCTTGGAAATTGGCCTGTCATCTACCCGAAATACAGCACTGGCTTTTGGGAGCGTGGCGCTGTTGACCTGGAAGAGTCACAGATGCATATGATCAATCAGGTGATTGAGCGGCTGGGAATTGTCGATGGTGACAATATTTTAGACTTTGGCTGCGGCTGGGGCTGCGTGCCGAACTACATCATGTCCAAGTTTCCCAACGTGCGGTTTACCGGCCTGAACTTGAGCCATGAGCAGTGTGAGTACATTCGTGGCAAGATGCAAGATCCTCAGAGCTATCTGAAGCCGGACCGCTTTACCCTGGTGGAAGGAGATTTAAACGAGGTAGCGTTTCCTGAGAAGTTCGACAAAATTCTCTCGATTGGGGTCTTCTGCCATGTCGGCAACTTGACGAATGCCTTCCAAAGGCTGGCGTCCTTTCTCAAAAGCGATGGCAAAGTCTTTATTCACATCATCACCGTGCGTATTCCCAACAACATGTCGTCGGGCTTTACCCACAAGTACATTTTCCCGCATGGGCGCTATTGGAACCACGACGCCGTTCCCAGTCATAACCGCGACCTTAAAACGGTCGACCGATGGTACATGAATGGCACCAACTATCACAAAACGCTCACCGCCTGGCTAGAGAGATTTGATGCCTCACAGGGCCTCGTCAATTCTCTGGACTATGGGATGGACTACGCCAAATTCCGGCGGCTGTGGCGCTTTTATCTGCTGCTGCTAGGCACCATTTTCGCAACCTGTGACGGTGAGTACAATGGCAACGGCCAATATCTCCTGGTGCCAGCTTGAGTGACTGCCGGGCGATCATAAAATTGGCTACTATGGTCGATAGTTATCAATTCGCTTGAGTATCATAATCAGGCTCGCTATGATAGCGGGCCTGCCCTTGAGCTATTGTCCTTACTGCCTGGAGCGATCTTGTCTTTAAATCGTCTGGTACAGCAAAACACTCAGCCGCCGTCCCCAAAGGGATCTCAAAAGGGCGCTAGAAAACAGTCTGCTAAAAGACCTGGATCAGATGGCTCAGGGCCAATCATGCTGACGCTGCTGATGTTTATCGGTGTCGCCTGGACGCTGCATCAGTGGTCGCTGTCGCCGCGCGCGCTGGATTTGCTAGGCGCCACCGACTATGTCGCTTCGCCGCTGCCGCTGGCAATGAAGGGCGGCGACCCGTATGTGCGGGCGCTGATGCGAACGATTTCGGCAGCGGAGTCGAATACCGAAGATCCTTACCGGCTGCTCTATGGCGGTCAGCGAGTAAAGGATTTGAGTGTGCACCCGGATGAGTGCGTGCGGATTGTCAACGGGCCAAATAAGGACGACTGTACGACGGCGGCGGGACGCTATCAGTTTTTGACAACGACGTGGGAATTGGAAGCGAGGCGATATCACCCAGATGCGCCTGCCTGGTACGAAGTGTGGGAGCGGCCTAGCTTTGAGCCAGAGTATCAAGATGAAGTGGTGTACGGCTGGCTATTGGACCCTGAGGCATGGGGGATAGATATTGCTGAGCAGTTGCGCCAGGGTGAGGTCGATTCGGTATTGGCGCTGCTGTCGGGAACATGGACAAGCCTCGGCTACGGCATCGAAGATAACAGTATGTCGGCGCTACTGCCGCAAATTTACGATGAGATGCTGGCAGACGAGCTGGCAGATGAGTCGTAAGAAAGAAGCGAAATTAGGCAATTGCGACTATTATTTGTTGATCTGACAGTCCTTATCTAAAAGTTATCTCGGGACTGGGGTCATGAGAGACAGCAGCGATGGTAGCGTATCGAACGGTGATCTTAGAAGCTCACGATGGGGCGAGGTGGCGATCGCTCTCTCAACTGCCTACCTGTGAAGACGCCAAGCTCAACCAGTACTTACTGCACCAAAATCCCAGTCTATTGCCTTCGTCTCGTCCGGCTGCGAGCGCCAAAGACCTTGCCAAGGCGTTTCCGCCGCTGCCAGACGACTGTAGCGAACGCGTGCTAGAGCGCCTGAAAGGCATTGCCTACTATGTAAAGACCTGCCTGAACTTAGCGCAGTTCAAAGCAGGGGTGGAGAATGCTGCGCGCGCCTACAAAGACCACAGTCCGCAGGTGATGACAGAGCTGAAAGGGGTGATCGCGATGGCCGAAGTCCTCTCAGGCGGAAATATTCCGGTGCGGTTTATTATCTTGCTGGACTACTGAAGCTGCGCCTGAACCGCTGTTTTGACCCTGTACAGCTTTTCTTCAACAGCGCCGCTTTGAAGCAGCGATCGCCCGAGTTCAAATCCTGCCTCTATACACTCAGCCCGACCGATGCGCCACAGATAAAAGCCGCTGTTCCAGACCGCTGACTGGCTGATCTCGTTGGGTTTACCCGCGAGCGCAGTCCGATAGTCTGTGAGCAGGTCGGCGAAGGATACTAAGTCTGGATCTGCCCCTTCAAAACCGTAGTCGCGGGGATGCAGCAGCAGTCGTTCGGTGATTAATGTGCCTGCCTCAAGCTGGTTGAGGCAGAGGATGCCGGTACGGGCGCGGGAGAGGTCGCAGCTTCCTTCTAACCCTTTTACCGTCGTGAAAAATTTGGTGCCTCGCTGCGTAAAGGCATCCTGCGTGCGCGCTTCGGTCGGTGGGTGCACGTAGCCGCTGACAATATTGCTGCGGCCCGTGTAAGGCGACCACATAATTTCGACGGTGGCTAGGGTAGGCCGTTTGCCGATTTGCTCGCGGTAAGGCACCATTGCCTGTGCCTGGGGAAAATGCACCGGCTGGTAGACCAAGCCCAGGCCGGTTTGAGCCAGCATCGCTTTGACCTGATCGAGCCTGAGGCCAGACCAATCCACCCCCAAACCCTGAAAAATTTCGAAAGTGGGCAAGCCCATTTTAGTTGGCATGCGATCGCTGCCAGGCAGAATCACCGGGGCTCCGGCAGCAGCCATGATCAGCGCAGTCAGAGGCGTGATCGGGGCAGTGCGCGCCCGCCCGTCATAGGGATTGCAGAAAACCGTCACCGGATAGGCGCTGTCAATCTCCTCAATTTGGGGGCCAAGGGCGTCGTAGGTATCGAGCATTCCAGCCAGCTCGGTCGGCGTCGGCCTTCTGATCCGGTGAGCGATCATAAAGGCGCCAATTTGGGCTGGGGTGGCGGCTTCAGTCAGCATGAGGCGAGTGGCGATCGCCGCCTCGTCTCGGCTGAGCGGCTCTGAGGTGTGCATACCGCTCCCGACTTTTTTGAGCAGCGTTCGAAACTGCGCAACTGAAGTGTCATCCGGTAGATTGCTCATTACAGGGCGATAATTCCACTTTTAGCTAGCAGTGGGAAGCTGGGACAGGTTGCTGATCTGAGTAGAGTAGCCGGCGGCCTGCTGGCGCACCAAATCACAAAATTGCTGAATGGGCGGAATCATTAGCCGGTCGTGCGTGGTGACCATGACCACTTTACGCAGGAGCACAGGCTCGCTGGTTGGCCGCACGGTCAGGGCCGAATCACGTCGGCTCTCAGCCAGGGCCGAACGCGGTAGAAGTGCCACCATACTCCCTTGACGCACCACCCCCCTAAAAGCATCCAGCGTGTTGAGCTCCAGCGCCACCTTGAAATCCGTCCCCTGGTCGTTAAACTGGCCCTGTACGATCCGCTGCATTCCATAGCCATCTTTAAACACAACTTGAGGATAGCGAGCAATTTCTGCCCAGGGCACATTTGCATATTTGCTCAGGGGGTGACCAGTAGCCATCAGCACTTCGACCGGCTCTTCGTACAGGGGGATCACGACCATCTCCTGATTGCTGGTCAGCAGCGGATTGTGCATGACGATGGAGACATCGACCAGGCCATCGCGGAGCACTTTGAGAGAGCGATCGCTGCCCAGCGCCGTTACCCTCAGCTGCACATCCGGATGAGTCCGACAGAACTGCGTAACAATCGGCGGCAGCATATAGGCGCACACAGAGTGAATACCCGAAATACACAGCTCAGTTTGCCGACCATTTACCAGGTCGTCAATCTCTTGCTTGGCCTGCTGCCACTCTTTGCAAATACGTAGGGCTCTAGGCATAAGGCTGCTGCCTGCCAGCGTCAGCTTAGCTTGAGCGCTGCGGTGAAAAAGAGAAACGCCCAAGTCATCTTCCACAGAACGCACCTGACGGCTGATGGTGGACTGGGTGACACCACACTGCCGAGCAGCCGCCTGAAAACTCCCGGTCTCGGCGACGGCCAAAAAAGCCTGCAACTGTTCTAGGCGCATAAAAGTAACAGGGTGACACAGCTGCGTAGGGACTAGCTCATAGGAATAAGCCTGTGCTGCCCCTACCGCCAGCCCTCACTCTCTACTGTAAAGCGCGCTTGTGATCGGGTTTGTAGGGGTTGCTACGGCTGCGACGACAAAAAGCAGAATGCCACTAAGTCAGGTCGCGTTATCGCTAGTGTAAACTTATCGGCATGACTTAGGGCTGAGCCGCAGCCACCGCTGCAATTGCTGCAACGCTCTCCTGGATCTGATGTTCTAGCTGCTGCAGCCGAGTGACTTCTTGCTCACGGTCAATCTGACGCTATAGGCAACCTGATATTCCACAGCGCTGGCATTGAGCTTATCGAAGGCAGTGCCAACGGTCGGTTGAACGGTTGGATTCGCAGTCAGCAGCGGCGGTACCTACCAGGCGGTCAGGCTTTCGACCACCTGCTGTCGCTGTTGCGGAGACGTGTTTTCATCTTCTACATATGCCTGAATTTTGGTTTGGGCGGCTCTGGGATCGATCTGCTTAAGCGCACTTAAAGCGTGCATTCTGATGCGAGAGTCGGGATCGCTGAGCATAGAAACCAGACTATCGAGAGCGGCGTGGGCGCTGAGTCTGGCCAGGGAGGAAATAACTGTTTGCTTGAGGACAAACGCTGGGGGGGGGTTCTCGTCAGCCAGGCTGGCCTGAAGCCAGGTCAATAGAGGTTGAGCGGCTTGGGGGCTGAGGGCCTCTAAGCGGGTTTGCCCGAGCGATCGCGCAATTTCTTGCTGAACAGTAGGCATAATCACGGGTACAGGGTAGCTAAAAGCGTCAGTGAGATAGGCGACTGCCGTCGAGCTACTCATCCAGCCGAGCGCGCGAACAGCAGCGATTTTGACGGCAGTAGGGGCGGGCTGAGCGAGGAATTTACCCAGGGCGATCGCCGCCGCCTCGCCGCCGAGCCGGCCCAAGGCGACGGCACTTTCTTGGGCAACAGCTTCCTCGGCGTGGTACAAGCAGCGCTGCAAGGGGCCAATCAGGTCGACGGACGCGAGCAAGTCAACCCGCCGCCCCAGGGTGCGGATAGCCTCGACGCAAATCGGCGGAATGTCTTCGAGGGCGGCTAGCAGAACAGGCGTGATACGGGGGTTGTGAAAGCTACCCAAGGCTTCTATAGCGATCACCCTGAGCTGGGGATCCGGGTCAGCAGCAACGCTCAGCAGCGGTGAAACGGTACTACTGCGGCGAATGCGAGCCAGCGTCTGCGCCGCTAGAATGCGGCGCTCCAACGGCTGCTCCGCACCGAGCAAGTTGGCGAGGGTGGCGGTCGCGCTATTGCCCAGGGCAGTGAGGGCTTTGGTGGCTTCTAGCTGAAGGTCTGCGGCGGGCGTCGTCATCAATAGCTGAGCCAGCGCTTCTACCACCGCTGGGTGGTCAAACTGGCCCAGGGCGCGCACTAGAAACCACTGATTTTCGGTGTCGGTGCTGCTTTCTAGTCGGCGGATCAGATAGGGGATAGGGCGATCGCCCCACTGAGCGAACTGCCGGTCGAGCCGCTTGGTACTGTCCCACTTGCTGTGAAAATCGCCTTCGATGAGCTGAGCGATCGCCTGCTCTATCTGGCGTTCTGCTTCGGCGGATGCTAAGTCAGCTTGGCTGTGTTGTTTGGCAGCAGCTGCGTTGGTAGAAGCTGCATTCGCTGACGACTGAGCGCCGGAACGACGGGACTTGGCACGGCCCGATTGAGAGTATTGAGAGATAGATTCCGCAGACGACATAGATTTCAACCACTCCTCGAATAAGCATACTGTTTCTAGAATTTGTAGCAATCGCTAGCGTTTACAGTAAGCCCTCTTCTCTTTAGCCGTAAGAAAATAGATCTTGCTTGAAACACCATTCAAACTGCAAATCTCTGCGCCTGATTCATTTTAAGTAATGCCAGAGAACATCGGCTATCGAGATCGCTCAATGCCGATCACTCGCCCTTTCAATCTAGTTCAAAAAATAGCGGTAAGACTGACGGAATCCTCCTGCTCAGACGTTTTTCGCTATTGAGTCCACTCATCTTATGGGTCTGTGTGAGGGCTTCCCCGAGGGCTTTTGCAATAAGCGCATAAGAATAATGCGAGTAGCGCGCTCAAACGGCCAAACGGGTAGGAAAGCGTATCGACTAATACAAAACACCCGGTAGAATTTCCATATGTTAAGAGCAACTCAACAGCAAATGAGTTAGACAAAACCCTAAAACGGTTCCTTATAAGCGTGATTGGTAGGTACGTCAGGTTCAGATGTTTAACCGGTTTCTGATAAACGTATCTACCAACTTTCTTCGGCGATCGCCTTAGTCGCAGTTCTTATCCAGCTAATAGGCTGACTAAGATAATTTATCAAAGCAGTTTATCAAGCGTGAGCGCTGCTGGGTTTATGTTTTGAATGAGTTAACTTGCTATCAACAGAAACCCAGTGAAGGCAAGTCGATGAGTTTAAGGCAAAGTTACTAAACATTTGGGTATGGCATGGTTACGTCACCAAGCATCGCAGACAGGGTAGAAAAGAAGAATAAATTTGAGAAGTACAAAGCCGAAAAAGATGGCTTGGCGGTCAAAGATGAAATCGACAAGTTCGCTGAAATGGGTTGGGAAGCCCTCGACCAAACTGACCTCACCGGTCGGCTGAAGTGGCTAGGAGTATTTCATCGACCGGTCACCCCCGGCAAGTTTATGCTGCGCCTGCGGATGCCCAACGGTGCGCTCTCTAGCCACAAAATGCGCATTCTTGCCGAGATCGTGCAGTGCTACGGCGATGACGGCTGTGCGGACGTGACCACTCGGCAAAATCTCCAGCTGCGAGGCGTCCGCTTGGAAGATATTCCCGATATCTTTGAGCGCTTTAAGCAGGCAGGCATTACTTCCATCCAGTCCGGCATGGACAATGTGCGCAACATCACCGGTTCGCCGGTAGCGGGGATCGCTGCCACTGAGCTGATCGACACGCAGGGCCTGGTGCGCAAAGTCCAGGACATGATCACCAACAACGGTGAGGGCAACTACGACTTTACCAACCTGCCCCGTAAGTTCAACATCGCGATTGAAGGCAGCCGGGAAGACTCTATTCACTCAGAGATCAACGACATCGCCTTTCTGCCCGCCTTTAAGGATGGCATAGAAGGCGGAGAGCTAGGATTCAACGTGATTGTCGGCGGCTTTTTCTCTGCCAAGCGCTGCGATTCGGCGATTCCGCTCGATGCGTGGGTACCGGCTGATGACACAGTAGTGGAAATCTGCCGCGCCATTCTAACGGTGTTTCGCGACCTGGGCTCTCGCGGTAACCGACAGCAAACCCGCCTGATGTGGCTGATTGAAGAAATGGGCTTGGCCGAATTTCGCGCGGCGGTAGAGGCGCAGATGGGTCACTCCTTGGCGCCTGCGGCCCCAGAAGATGCCATCACCGAGGAAGGTAAAAGCGACCATCTCGGCGTTCACGCCCAAAAGCAGCCCGGATTGAACTACGTGGGGCTGCACATTCCAGTCGGTCACTTCTATGCCGATGACATGTTTGAAATTGCTCGCCTTGCGGAAGTCTACGGCAATGGCGAGATCCGCCTGACGGTAGAGCAAAACATCATCATTCCGAATATTCCAGGCTCTCGTTTGGAAGCGTTTTTACAAGAGGAGCCGGTGCAGAAGTTCTCAATTGACCCGTCGCCGCTGGTGCGCAGGAGTGTTTCTTGCACCGGGTCGCGGTTTTGTAACTTTGCGCTGATCGAAACTAAGCAGCGTGCCCATGCCTTGGCCCAAGAGCTTGACTCGCTGTTTGAAGTGGATGAGAAGGTACGCATGCACTGGACAGGCTGTCCCAACTCCTGCGGTCAGCCACAGGTCGCCGACATCGGCTTCTTGGGAACGAAGGCTCGTAAGGATGGCAAGACCGTAGAGGCTGTTGATATCTACATGGGAGGTCAGGTGGGTAAACATGCTCAGCTGGGCGAACGGGTGATGAAAGGCGTGCCCTGTGAGGACTTGAAGGCGGTTGTTGGTGACCTGCTGAAAGAAAAGTTTGGTGCAACTACTAAATGAGTCTGCGACAGACACATTCCCCGGCCTGACGGCTGCTCTCAATAGTCATTATTCGAGCGGCAGGTCGGGCCACAAAGAAGAAGCCCTGAGGCGGCAACCTCAAGGCTTCGGCTAAATAGCTGCGCTCCGGAACTATCCGGGGCAGAGCATATCCATAACTAGGAGCATAGCGCAAGATGATTGGAGAGTTGTTTACGAAAGCAACTCAGGGCAGGTATAAAATATTGCACCTAACCTGGTTTGCCTTCTTTTTATCGTTCGTTGTTTGGTTTAATTTTCCACCGTTTGCTACGACCATCGTTCAAGAGTTTGGGCTAACACCCGCTCAAGCCGGCACCATTGGCCTGTGTAACGTCGCTTTAACGGTGCCTGCTCGCATTATCATCGGGATGCTGCTCGATAAGTACGGCCCTCGCGTTACCTATTCGTGTCTGCTAATTTACGCTTCGATTCCCTGTTTAATTTTTGCAACGGCAACAAGCTTTAATCAGCTTGTCGTTGGCCGCTTGCTGATGGGGATTGTCGGGGCGGGTTTTGTGATCGGCATTCGTATGACCGCCGAATGGTTCCCTCCGAAGGAAGTGGGTACGGCTGAAGGGATTTACGGCGGCTGGGGCAACTTTGGCTCCGCGTTCTCCGCTTTTACGATGGTGCTTTTTGCAATGGCCCTGAGCTTTTTACCCGGTGCTTTCGACTTCGGTGAGCCTCAAAACTTCAACGTTTTAGGGTTTGCTTTTGATAGCGAGATTCTGAACTGGAGAGCGGCGATCGCTGGCTCCGGCATTGTCGCCGCCCTATACGGCGTGTTTTATTACTTCAACGTCACCGACACGCCTCCCGGCAAGGTGTATCGTCGTCCCAGAAGTGCGCGCGGCATCGAAGTTACTACCGTTCGCGACTTCTGGTTCTTGATGGTAATGAACATTCCCCTCACGGCTATCCTGATGGTGATTGCCTGGAGACTGCAACTGGTTGGATTTCTCTCCGTTCCGGCAATGTTCATCACCATGTTGGCTCTATTAGGGCTCTATGCGTTTCAGGCATACAACTGCTGGACGGTTAATAAGGAGCTGCTGGCCGGACGCAAACGCTACCCTGCCGAGGATCGCTATCGGTTTAAGCAAGTCGCGCTTCTAGAACTCACCTACATCGTAAACTTTGGTTCTGAGCTAGCGGTTGTAACCATATTGCCTGCTTTCTTTGAGGGAACCTTTAGCCTCGATAAAGCGACTGCTGGCATGATTGCCGCAAGCTACGCCTTTATGAACCTGGTGGCTCGTCCTGGCGGAGGCATCATCTCTGATTCGATTGGCAGCCGTAAGTGGACAATGACTGCCTTACTGGGCTGCATGGGGGTTGGATATTTGCTCTTTAGTCAGGTGGGAAGCAGTTGGTGGCTACCCGGAGCCGTCATCTTAACCATGACCTGCTCTTTCTTTGTCCAAGCAGCAGAAGGCGCTACCTTCGCTCTGGTACCACTCGTGAAGCCTCGAATTACGGGTCAAGTTGCCGGTAACGTCGGCGCTTATGGCAACGTCGGCGCAGTCGCCTATCTAACTATCTTGCTGCTGCTGCAACAGACCTTTGTCCCCGCAGGCGATGGTGTTGACCCAGCGTTTATTGCTGCCGGGACAGCTCGAGCAAACGCTGCCTTCTTCCAAGTACTGGGCGTGGCCGGTTTGGTTGTCGCCTTCCTCTGCGCATTTTTTCTCGACGAACCTAGCAACTCCTTTGCGGATGCTCACGAAGGTGAAGAAGTCGCCGTTCCGGTGGCACCCTCCAATCCCTCTGTCATGAGTTAAGCGTTGTTGAAGGGTAAAGATTGACACAAGTTTCTGCGTCAATTTCCACTCAACCGGTAGGGGGCGTCTGATCGTCTCCTACCGGTCTGTTTATAAGCATTTATAGGGAAGGTTTAGAGGTGTCACTTTCAGACAAAGCACTTTCAACCAAAACACTGTGTCCCTACTGCGGCGTTGGCTGCGGTTTAGAAGTTTTTCCGCCCGCTCGCAAAGGGCGTGGCATCACTCGCGACAGCGAAGGCCGTCCAATCTGGCAGGCCGTGGGCAGTAAAGAGCATCCTTCGAGCAAAGGGCAGGTGTGCATTAAAGGCGCTACTGTCGGCGAATCGCTCAATAAAGACCGGCTCAAACATCCAATGATGCGTGAGTCACTAGAC
>JBARVU010000311.1:0-2812 GCA_049646425.1 Phormidesmis sp.
AGAGTCTAGCTGTGACTGGGTTAATGGTTCTGAGCGAAGGCAGCTCAGAACCGCTTTCGGCTGCTTATTGCAGCTACAAAACAGCCTGGATACGAGGTCTTTTACGCTAAAATTTGCCAGACTCCAGAGATTAACAAAAGAGAAGAAAATCAGAAATCCTATCTCCTTCCCAAACATAGAGTCAAAAGAGGCTCCATACGAACTTCCTGAAGGTTGGGAATTCGTAAGACTAGGTGACTGTGGATATGTTCTCGGCGGTGGAACGCCAAATAAATCTGATGCAGCATGTTGGGACGGAACAATCCCGTGGATTAGGCCAAAGAACATGAAGGTTGACTACATCGCAGACTCACAAGACTATGTATCCGAGACTGCTTTAGACAAAAGTACAGTAAAGCTGATTCCACAAAACTCCCTGCTAATGGTTGTCAGAGGAATGATTCTTGTACATTCATTTCCAACAGCAATTACCGCCGCGACTGTAACCATTAATCAGGACATGAAAGCATTGTGTCCATACGTTGAAGACACCACTAATTATCTACTTCTTGCTACAAAGGGAAGAAAAGATGACTTCTTGAGTCTCGTAGAGAGATCCAGCCACGGCACATGCCGTCTAGAAACCAGTAAACTATTTTCTACTGTTTTAGCTCTTCCGCCGCTTGCCGAACAACACCGCATCGTCGCCAAAGTCGATCAGCTCATGGCCCTCTGCGACACCCTAGAACAGCAGATTGACGCGATCGCCCAAAAACAAACCGCCCTCCTCAACGCCGTCACTGCACAGCTATGAAAACGCCAATAGCTCAAACTCAGATAGGCATCATTCCAAAAATGCTCCATAATAATGATGTTAAGCCAAGCAGCGGAGGCAAGCACAATGAGCATTGAACAAGCGTTAATAGCAGAAGTGCGTTCATTGACGCCCGAACAGCAGCAGGAAGTTCTCAACTTTGCCGCGTTTATCCGCCAGCGTAGCGCTACAAAATCCTCTCTGCTAAGAGACATAGACTACGACCCGAATGCTATACCCATCTGGGAACTAGCCGCTCAATCTGCCGCCAAAGTTCCTGATGAAGAATGGGAGCGCCTTCCTACAGACCTCGCCAAAAGATTTGACTATTACCAGCAGCAAGGACAAAAGCAGGACTAATGCGGTTCATATTTGCCGATACCGGCTATTGGGTAGCACTACTCAATAGCCGCGATAGTTTACACGCCAAAGCCGTACAGCTTTCAAAAGACATACAACCCGCCCATATCGTTACCAGCGAAATGGTATTAACCGAAGTACTGAACGACTTTTCAAAGCGAGGCGAATACCTACGCCTTGAGACAGTCAACTTTATTGAGAACTTAAGAAAGCACCCTAACACAACCATCATTCCGCAAACATCTGAACAATTTCAAGATGCTTTAGATCTTTATAAGCAACGCCTTGATAAAGCCTGGAGCCACACAGATTGCGTTTCCTTCATTCTCATGAAAGAACACGCAATTTCTGATGCGCTTGCCTACGATAAACACTTTCCACAAGCGGGCTATGTAGCTTTGATGCGTAACTGCCCAAGATAGCTGAGTTTGGCAATGGCAAACCGAATATGACTTTGAGTTTTAACCTATGAAAGACCACCACATCAACATCTTTTACAGCGAACAAGACGAAGGCTACATCGCCGACATCCCAGACCTTACCTACTGCTCCGCCTTTGGTGAGACGCCACTAGAAGCGCTGCAAGAACTCACAATAGCTAAGCAGCTCTGAATAGAAGCCGCCAAAGCTAAGGAAAAGCCAATTCCTGTGCCTGTCTATCGCCCTATTATCTATCAGCTCAAGTCTGTATAAAGTAATCCTGCTCGGCTACTGGGCCAGCCAATTTATGCCTCTCTGCAACATCTTAGAACAACAGATTGACGCGATCGCTCAAAAACAAAATGCCCTGCTGAATGCCGTCATCGCACAGCTATGAGCTAGAGCCATTCAACCATTCACCTCACCTTGCATCGGATCTCCCGTCGGCGGATGGCGACCCACTTCCGCATCCGCCGCTCGGATATTAATGATTCTCTTTCTGTTCAAATCAAGCGCAACTACAGTAGCTCTGCCCCCCGAAGTCAACCCTACAATCATCAGCCCATCGATAGCACCAGATAAAATGATCTGCCCACAGCGACGAACGCGGATTGAAAAGCGCAACCTTATCTCCCGAGTCAGGATCAACCCCTTTAGTACGATTCCACTTACGACGGTTGCACTGAAAGCAAGCCAGCGCTAAGTTCTCTAAATCATCTGATCCATCCAGATCTAAAGGGACGATATGATCTACTGTGAACTCGACGTACTGCCACTGCTCTGATGCATGGCAATACTCGCACAGGCCGCCAGCCCTACGCCGTACCTGATGCTTCACTAAATCAGAAAGCTTACTACGAGGCACGGACTAAGACGCCTGCTGTGTATGCGATGTCAGAAGGTTACGCAGGGTTCGATTGACAAAGCTTAAGTAGTCATCAATTTCCTCATAGCTATCTAGCTCCTCCTCCTCTGCTTGGCTCAACGGAGCCTCCCGCCGCTTAAGGAGGTGATCTTGGATGCGCGACTTGACCATATCCGTAGCCCGAAAAATAGGCACACCCTCTTCCAACTCAATCCGCACCGCACCATCAACAGGTAGCGTCTTCGGCAGGGTGTGACCTGTTTTTAATGTAGAGTTAATAAAGCGTCAGCTTGAAGAAAGGTTTATTTTAAGGGATGTGCAGGGCTTATGAGTGCAACCATCGTTGAGAGTGATGCGAATTCAGTCACTATCCA
>JBARVU010000312.1:0-5385 GCA_049646425.1 Phormidesmis sp.
CTATCAGGCAGTGATCAATAAAGAGCGGCGCGGGGACTACGAAGGTCGGACGGTGCAGGTGATTCCACATGTCACTAATGAGATTAAGTCACGGATTCACCGGGTGGCTCGTAACCGCAATCCGGATGTGGTGATTGTAGAAATTGGCGGTACGGTGGGTGACATTGAGTCGCTGCCGTTTATGGAGGCGATTCGTCAGTTTCGGCAGGATGTGGGCCGTCACGATGTGATTTATCTGCATGTGACGCTGATTCCCTGGATTCCGGCGGCGCATGAGCTGAAGACAAAGCCCACTCAGCACTCGGTTAAGGAACTGCGCTCGATTGGCATTCAGCCGGATATTTTGGTGTGCCGCAGTGAGAAGCCGCTGTCGGATGGGATGCGGGAGAAGATTTCGAGCTTCTGTAATGTGCCGATTGACTGTGTGATTCCGGCTCAGGATGCGCCGAGCATTTACGAAGTGCCGCTGTATATGGAGAAAGAAGGACTTGCAGAGCAGAGCCTGTCACTGTTGGATTTGGAGCAGCGATCGCCCGATCTCACCCACTGGTCTACCCTGGTCAACCGTCTATATAGTCCGGACAAGTCTGTAGAAATTGCCATCGTCGGCAAATACGTGCAGCTCAACGATGCCTATCTTTCGGTGACCGAAGCGCTGAGCCATGCGGGCATCCACTTCAATACCGATGTCAAAATCCGCTGGGTAGATTCTGAAGAGATTGAGCAAGACGGCCCTGAAAAGCACCTCGATGGCGTCGCTGGCATTGTCGTCCCGGGCGGCTTTGGCTCTAGGGGCATCAACGGCAAGATCAGCACCGTTCAGTATGTGCGCGAGCGCAATATTCCTTTCTTGGGCCTATGTTTGGGAATGCAGTGTCTGGTGCTGGAGTGGGCGCAGCACGTGGCGGGTCTACCCACGGCCAACAGCTCGGAGTTTGACCTGGAAGCTGAGCATCCGGTGATTAGCCTGATGCCAGAGCAGGAAGACGTGGTGGATTTGGGCGGGACGATGCGCCTGGGACTGTACCCTTGCCGCCTGGAGCCGAATACCCTGGCCAGTAAGCTTTACAACAAAGAAGTGATCTACGAGCGCCACCGCCACCGTTACGAGTTCAACAATGCCTACCGGAATCTGTTTCTAGAGACAGGCTTTACGGTTAGCGGTACTTCTCCGGATGGCCGATTGGTGGAGATTGTTGAGCTGCCTAGCCATCCGTTCTTTATTGCCTGCCAGTTTCACCCTGAGTTTCAGTCTCGGCCCAACACGCCGCATCCTATGTTCGTAGGGCTAATCGAGGCGTCTTTGAAGGTGGCGACTCCGCTTGAGCAGGGCGCTGTGATCGCGGCATTGAGCTAGTGGCGAAGATACTCTACGAAGCGACTACTCACTAACCTGCGCGCCGTGACTGCGGGGATCGTCTGTGCTGCTGGAGGTCTTCACGGGATTCCTGGCGGCATCGACGTCGGAGAGCTTACCCCTAACTTGGGCATGAGGCAGCGGCTGATGTTGAACCAGCGCCTCCAAATTTTCAGCGAGGATGAGCCGAGGCATTTCACCCATGGCGGCTCCTTTTTCCAGGCTATCGGCGGCTAAAAACTCAAAGTGAGGGATGCCATCGACCCGATAATTCAGCATCTCGGGTAGCCATTTGCTGTTGTCTACGTTCAGCATGACGAAGTTTACCCGGCTGGCGTACTGCGATTTGAGCTGTTGGATATCGCTGGCCATCGCCTGACAGCTCGTGCACCAGTTGGCATAAAACTCAATCAGGGTCGGTTTGCTATTCGCGAGTGCGACCTTGAGCGGGACGGAGCCTGCGGCCATTTCGGAGAGGGAAGCGGCTGGAGAGCGGGTTTGTAAGCCCAAAATAATCGCAACGCTGAGGATGGCAGCGATCGCCACCACGACCAAATTTCTGACCTGCTTGACCACTGGAGAAGCGTCAACCGACATGATGCTGATCCGTTATAAACAATAGCTATCCCTATCTTATCTTGCGAGCTGCTGACTTTTTGCGAGGGAAGTTAGCGCCACTACTAAGGGCGATAGAATGTGAGGAGCAACCGGTTGAGACGCTGTGAAAAAACGAGTGACGCTGACCTTTCCCAAACGCACTATTCACATGCCGATCACCTATCGGCTAGCGAAAGACTTTAACGTGGCAGCAAATATTTTTCGTGCCCATGTGGCCCCCGACCAGGTGGGCAAATTGCTGGTAGAGCTCTCGGGTGACATCGATCAGCTCGATGAAGCGATTGACTGGATGCGCGCCAACCATATTGAAGTATCGCTGGTCAACCGAGAGATAGTGATCGACAAAGATAGCTGCGTTCACTGTGGCCTGTGCACAGGGGTGTGCCCGACCGAATCTTTGCAGCTAGACCCGGTCACCCATAAGCTGGCTTTTGTGCGATCGCGCTGCATCATGTGCGAGCAATGCCTGCCGAGCTGCCCGGTTCAAGCCATCTCGACCAACCTGTAAAGCCGTGCAAACATTCCCTGGGCTCTCGGTTTTACTGCTGCTGCTAGCCAATACGGCCTTTGGCCTTTTCATGCATGGCCGCAGTAGCTCCGAACTGGCTTGGATCATGGCGATCGCCTATATCCTGTTTGAATGCAGCATTCTTAGCGTGGCTTGGAAGCCTACTCAAAGATTCCTTCTGCTAGGGTTTAAGTCCGATGTAGGCTATACCTTAATGGCTTTGGCCATCGCTTCTTTCGCTGTGGTGATCGTAGCGTGGGTGCAGATCTCTAGCCATTTCTTAGTGATGCTAGCAGCCGCCATCCTGCTTCGCGTGAAGCTCTATACCGGCCGCGCTGGCGCGGTGCTGGCTTTCCTGATAATGATCGCGACTTCTCTAGTCGGGCTGGCGCTGAGCTGGCTACCCATTTGGATCAGAACTGGACAGCTTATCTTCTTCAAAGGGGGGCCATGACCGAATTCTCTTGTTTTCGGTTGGCTCCTAGGGCCTAGCTGACACTTCGCCAAGGTGGCCCTGTGTCAGACGCTACTATGTCGCTATAGGCTCGCGGCGGTACTAACAGCATCAGCGATAGAGCTTGCCTTATGTAGAAGCAGCCGCTGTCGCGCCTGTCTTTGTGGCACTCGACAAAGCGGCACAGGGATATGGGTTGAAGTCAGCACTGAGCGCGATTGTAGTCACAGCACAAGCGTTTAACTGTTGCCCTACCCCATGTCAGGCCGTGATGTGGGGTATTTTTTTGGCAATTGGCCATTTGTCTGGCTTTTTACCCAGCTCACCAGAATGGGATTGACGATTTCAGGTGCTTCATCCTGCGGGCAGTGACCAATGCCTGCTAGCTCGATAAAATCCTCGACGGCAGGATAGTCTTTGTAGGCGCGAGCGAGTTCGACCGGCTCCCAAGGATCTTCCTGTCCCCATAAGATGAGCGTAGGGCAGGTGAGCTGAGGTAGCAAATCTTCCGGGATAGGCCCTTGTGAGTAGCGAATAAAGGCCAGAAACACATCGACTGCACCCGGATCAAACGCAGGCTCTAGGAGCAGCGAAACCAGCTCATCGGTTACCATTTCGGGTCGGCCATAAGCCTGCCGCAGAATCCGCTTGATGGCCTTGGGCTTGGCCAGCTGACTGAAGAAAAAGTTAATCAGCGGTCGATATCCCAGCACCTTTTGAATTAGGGGCGTAGGGGCACTGCGATACCAGGGTAAGGTTTGACGCTTGCGGTCGTGTAGCAAGCGCAAGGAGCAGTCTAGCAGCACCAGCCCGCGTATCTGTGAGGGTTGCATGACGGCTGCCTGCATTGCGACAACACAGCCGATGGAATTAGCAATGAGGAAAGCGGGCTGGGTGACGACTTGCTGACAAAAGTCGAGTATCTGCTGCGCCCAGGTTTCAAAGGTATAGCTCAGCGGTTTGCCAGGCGCAGGCTTGGCCGATTTGCCATAGCCGAGCAGATCAATCGCGTAGACGTGACAGGCTTCTGCCAGTGCCGGAATATTTTTGCGCCAGTGAATGCTCGATGCGCCAAAGCCATGAATTAAAATGACCGCAGGTGCGGTGGCCTGCTGCGCGGTGGCCTGCTGATAGCCGATGGTCAACCCCTGCCACTGCCAGGTTAGTGACTGGTCGCTCACAGACATAAAGGTTCTACCACAGCAGCAGGCCCCAGAATGGAGACCGATGGCTCGACGAACCAGCGCTGGGCAGCGGCCTGAATATCGCTGATGGTGACAGCGGCGATCGCTGCCGGAAACGCTTTGTCAAAGGCCATCCCTAGGCCCAACGTCTCGTACCAGCCGTAGGTCTGCGCAATTTGTCCGTTGGTTTGCTTACCCAGCGCATACTGACCCAATATTTTGTTTTTAGAAACCTGTAGTTCGTCAGCGGTCAGGGGCGTGGTTTTTAACCTGTCCACTTCCTGCTGCAGTCCGGTAAGGGCGACTGACAGATTTTGAGGGGCGGTGCCGATGTAGACAACAAACTGCGATCGCCCCAACCGAGTCGGATAAAAAGCCGATACGTCATAAGCCAGCCCCTGCTTTTCGCGCAGCTCCACGAACAGCCGACTCGACAGCCCGTTGCCTAAGTAGGTGCTGATCAGCTTCAGCGCTGCATAGTCCCCGTCGGCGACTTCACCCGCTAGATAGCCCAGCACAACAAACGCCTGATTGGTTTCTTGGGCCGTCACAATCTGCTGGGCAGACGCCGCTACTGGCGGAAAATTGACGGCTGGCAAGGAAGCATCAGGCGCCTGCCAATCGCCAAAAAACTGCTCGACCAGCTTCACCACCAAACTAGGTGAAATTCGCCCGGCAATGCTCACTACCATATTGTCTGGCCGGAAGTATTGGCGGTAGGCATCGAGCAAGTCGGCCCGCGTAAAGTTGGCGATACACTGCTCTGTTTGCGCGTGGGAGAGACCATAAGGATGTCCCGGATAAAGCGCCTCTCGCAGTCGGTTGTAGGCCATGCTAAAGGGCTGCTCTTTCATTGACTTGAGCCCATGCAAGATCAGCCGCCGCTCTAACTCAATTTCGGGCTTTGGGAAGCTTGGCGTTCTGAGCACTTCAGCTGCTAATGCCAGAACCGTTTCAAAGTCGGCAGAGACCGTCTTCAGACTGACAAGAGCATAGTCAGCCGCGACATCCGCGCCAAAACTAGCGCCAATAGATTCGACCGCCTCGGCAATCTCTAAAGCGGTTTTGCTGTCTGTTCCCTTGGTGAGGACAGCCATGAGCAAGTCAAAAAGTCCAGCCGTTTCAGCCGTTTCTTGTAGTTGACCTGCTCGGACGAAAATTCGGGCGGATACGATATCTGCAGCCGGATTCTCGACGGCGATGACCGTCAGCCCGTTCGATAGCGTCGTGTGAAGGGTCGTGGGCCGTTCGGTGAGGATGGAGG
>JBARVU010000313.1:0-5301 GCA_049646425.1 Phormidesmis sp.
CGCATCGACAAACATCACATGAGAGGGCGCAAACTGCTCGGCGGCTCTTAAGCCTGTCCAGATCTTTCGACATTTGTCATGTCGCTTGTAGCGCAGCTGAGTGTTGCCGGTGACCGTCGGGATCAGCGGGTAGTCCACTTCAACATAGGTCACCGCCGGGTGCTGGTAGTGGATGGTGGGTCTTTCGTGACAAACGGCAATCACCTGAAACTGCTGAGAGGTTTGGGCGCATACCGAACGGATACACCGCTCAAATAGGCTGGAAACCTGTTCCCAGGACTGTGAGACCTGAGCACTCTTGATCGGAATAACAAAAACCAGCATTGAATATCCTTAAATCACTACTCATACAAAAACGAATCTAAAAATGAGCAAAGCTTGTTGCTGAGCTGGCCATAGTCAAAATATTTGTCAACCAGTTCTAAGGTGTGACTCGCCTTGTCAGCTATCTCTTCATGCCTGAGCCCATCTAGCCACCTTGCGCACTGTTGATGGAACTGTTCGCTGGCCGGATGCGCAGCCGGTAGCGCCCATCCGGCAGGCTCAGCGTAGTCATAAAATCCAGGAATTGGGCTCATCGCTACAGGCACACCGCAGGCTAGGTACTCCGGCAGTTTGGTCGTCAGGCGATAGTTGCCAAGCTGATCTAGCGTCTGGGTGACAAAGCCAATATCCATCGTATTGATAGTATCGACGACTTCTGCTTCATCGACGCGCCCGGTAAAAACAACTCGGTCGCGCAGATGTTCAGGAATAGTGGCTTCGAGGCGATCGCGCCCATCACCGTCGCCTACAATCAGCATCGACAGGTCAGATCGCTGAATATACTTCAACGCTTCAACCAGCTCTAAGCCGTAGCAATAAGATTGCCGGTCAGACCACTTCAGGCTGCCAACCACTCCGCAGACGATATGTTCAGCAGAGAGCCCGTACTTTTCACGCAGCGATCGCTTTTCCGCTGCTGAGCGAGGCGAAAACACGCTAGGGTCAACGGCGCCTTCCACCGTCACCGCTCGCTGTGCCCCCATTTTCAGCGCCGCCCCCGTCAAATAAGGTGTCCACCCTACAAAGCCTGAACAGGTACGGTAGAGCAGCTTTTCATACAGCTCAAACAAGCTGCCTACCAAAGGGCCTTGAGTTACATGAAAGAACCCTCCCACCGGATCACCTGAAGAAACCACAAAAGGCTGCTGCCAGGTCAGGGCAGCTCTAATCAAGTTCAGCCCACCCGCTATCCCAGTCCCTTCTTGAAAAACCAAATCCCATTTTTGAGCCTTCAAGCGCTCCCAAACGGCTTTGCTGGCAGCGACCCGAGAGCCAGAACGATCCAGCTCGAAATATTCAATTTCAGCCAGGAGGTGAGCAGTCAACCGCCGGACTCGCACACTGTCGCGACTTCCTTTTCCAGCAGTCGTAATGCACAGCACTGTTTTCATAAGTTTCAGGGCAGCCCTCTAATCGGACTGAGAAAGACATCACCGAAAATTTCTTGAGGATATGGATTTCTCAATCCGTCAAGATTGGATGGTCCCTTGAGAGTAGCGACTGACGCTGGTACATATAGTATTGTTTGCCCGCTAAGCCCAAGCCCATAAATGTCCAGAGGATCAGACCGGTCACTTCTGTAAAAGGCGTTGTCAGCGCCACCATGGCGAACGTGGCCAGCGCGATGGATCGCGATACGCCGATGAAGGCGTCAATTTTATGTTCTGTGCCTCTATAGAGCATCATCAAGTTTAAAGAGATGCCGCCGACATAAAACAAACTGCCAATCCATCCCAACGAAAACAACAGCGAGAAGATTCCCCAGTCGTATACTTTGCCGCCGACGCCCTGACCGATAACGCTGCTCAGAGCGTCGTTGATTTGCAGCGCAAAGTAGTAGGCCCGGTCGTTCGCGCTGCCGTCTTCGCCGATATTCGTCAGCGTGCCCAGTCGGTCATAAATCACCTCCGAAAAGGCGTCTATTGTCGTCAGCGGAATCAGACAGAGCACAATTAACCCAATCACCACTATCAGCCGAATCTGTAGGTTCTCTTTTGAAAAAGAGACCAGGGAGACTAGGCCCACTATTAGCGCTCCCCACGAGGCGCGCGCCAAAGAGAGCAAAAAAGATAAAAATCCGACTAAAATCGCTGGCAGCACAATTCCGCCTTCAGAATTCAACAATATTAGGAGTCCGGCCATCATCGTATTGGCAAACGGAGTCGGCGAGTTCATCGTGCTCCAAACCCGAATATTGTCAGTAGCAAAGATATCTCCCGCGCTCCAAAATTCGGCGTTTAGTCGCCAGGCGATGTCCCACTCTGGCGACAGCAGGTACTGAGCAATGCCGTAAGCACCCATCACCACCACACCCCAGATAAAGACTCGCTGGGTATTGCGGCGGTAGCTCGGATATTCGGGCCAGTGAACGAAGAGATGAAAGCCGAACGTGATAGCCGGTAGCCAGTCGACCAAGCCAATCCCAGCTGCGAAGGGGGACCGATACACCAGCGCGACCAAGAAGCTGTAGGCGATCGCGCCTAAAGACATCACAAAGGGCAAACTATTGCTCGTCCGCGCGCTCGGCAAGTACTTAAAGAGCGTGATGATCGTAATCAGTGAGACTAAGTAGGGAGCCAGCAGAATGGGGCTTGGATCGGTAAAGCCGCTTTTCCAGTCAGCCAACCGCCGAATGAACGGGGACAAAAACCACATCCACCAAACAAATCCGTTGTAGAGGAGGGGCTCTCGAAAGTAGAGAAATAGCCCTAGAGAAACAGCAGCAACCGGGAAAGCCAGCGTCACCGCTGTGCCCGCGCCGCCAAAGCTCAGCAGGATAGCCGCCAAAAAGAAAATCACAATTGCCATACAGGGCAAAGAGAGCCCCGATGCCCTTGCCCTGCCGGGAAGCTGTATTGGGTTTATTTGCTTGCTTTCCACTTTTCCAGGGACTCCGCCTAATCCGGCTGTTCTCAATATTTGATCTATTTGCTCAGAAGCATCTACTCGTAGGCCGCCTCGCTCGGAACTTTAGCAAACTGTTTCCAGGTTTTCCAGCCCTTCCAGCGACCCTGCACAGAGGCAAACAAACGACGAAAGGCCAGCGTACCCTCCGACGGCAGAAATCTGAGGGTCTGCACACAGCCCCGCTGCCCGCGCGTCCCGACAAATATCCCCCACAGCAGATAGATGTAGCGACGTTCAGGCGGCAGGTATTCCAATACGCACAGCGTTTGGTTGTGGACTTGGTTGACTGTTGCCACCGGATCGAACTGCTCTCGCTGGTCGGCGTCGAAGCGCGTTCCCTGATAGTGGTCGACCACAATGTTGGGGTCGTACAGTAGCCGCCAACCCGCTTGTTTGAGCTGAAAACAGCAGGCGCACTCAAAGTGGGCCTGGGCTCCCTGGCCGAGCATTCGCTTGTCAAATCTAACGGGGGCGATCGCCTGTCGCCGAAAGCTCATATTCACGCCTTTGAGCACGTCGACCTCCTGAGCTTCGCCAAACCCTAAATGATGGTTGCCAATCACCCTGCCAAACCACTGCACTTTACCGACGACGGCTGCCTTGCCTTCTATGAGATGATTGTTGACATGAAGGCAGTCGCGCCCGCCCACACCGCCCACATCCTCTGCCGAGAGAAAGCGCTGCTCAATTCGTTCCAGCCAGTCTGGATGGGGCACAGCGTCATCGTCTGTAAAGACAATCACATCGCCTTTAGCGGCATCCAACCCAGCGTTCATCGCTGCCACGACCCCCGGAATAGCAACCGTCACCACTCTAAGCGGCAGCGAGTCCTTTTCAAAAGCGGTTAAAAAAGACTGAGTTGCCTCATCAATATCGCGGATCACCACTAACACTTCGTCCGCCGGACGGGTTTGCTGCTGGAGCGCGGCCAAGCATCGGCAAAGATCTTCTGGGCGGCGATAGGTCGGGACAATAGTGGTAACAAGCATAGCCAAAGCGCGAAAGAATATAGGCAGAAAGGGGCGAACGAGCCATGCTAGCTGGCTTTTAGCCAGCCACTGAGGTCGCGGCCGATGAGATCTTGTAGCTGCACAACATCCTCTCGATAGAGATCGGCCAGCTGCTGACGAATTTCTGGCAGCAGCTTGGGCTTTTTGCCCAGGTTTTGCTGCTTAACTGTGTCGACCATGCCTCGGCGCAGTTGTTTTGGAACCAGCGGTTTAATTAGCGTTTTCAGAAAATTTTCCTGGGTTAACAGGCGTTGAATACGTTGGTTTTTAGGGACACCCGAAACATTTTCTCGGGTGAGATCGGGCGTAAAGGTCGCATCAACATCCAAAAACTGATAGATCTCTTGAGCGACAGCCAGACTATTCGCGGCGAGATCCTCATAGAGATAGATCTGAATATTTTCAGCTCCGAATGCCTTTAGGTACTGCTCAAGCTGCTGAGCGTAAAACCCCCGCTGCTGATAAAACCAGAGCGGCTGCCAGTTGTTTTGAATACGCTCAGGTTCAGCCCTGAGGCTGTCCGCAAAGCTCAGCGGCTCAAACCCATCTCGCACCAGGTGAACATAGCTCGAAAAAGCCCGTTCTGCCGGGTCGCGCAGACCAACGACTATCTTGGCATTAGGGATGTAGTGCCGTATGCGCTCAAGCGCTTTGGGGCTATGGAGATAGAGCGTGGAGGCTTCACCGATAGCAACTTCGTCGGTCACGCCGTCGAAAAGCTGCTGGTACGCCGCCATATCCGTCACTGAAAACTGGTTGATGTTTTGCGTAGGGCCTTGAAAGTGAGGCGTCTCACCTTCCAAAGCAAAGAAACGAGGCTCTTTCTCAGCACTCATGTAGATCTGCGGGTGCTGATCTAAATAGGAGTAGAGCGACGTGGTTCCTGCTTTAGCGGCCCCGATAATCAAAAAGTTCGGCAGTGTCATGGTAGATGCAGATATGGGGTCATGAAGGCAGCGCAGGTTGCAAGGTGAGCCCAGAGCAGGGGCTGCCTTCAGACGGCTTGGTTAAACAGGCGCTAGCTCTAGATAGTTTAAGTTGAAGCTACCCTCAGGCATATCAACTCTGAGCTGCTGGGCGCCTGCCGATAGGGAGACATTCCCGACGACAACGTCCTGCCACGACTGCCATCCACCGGTTGCGCCAAAGCTGATTTGAGCGGTTTCGCCCCCAGCTGACACACTCAAGCTGTGAGGGCTGCTCTTGGCAGAGGCAACCCTAGCCACGATATTGTAGCTGCCACTCTCCAGTACATCGAGATCGTAAGTGAGCCACTCTCCATTCCGAATCCACCCCACGTTGAACCCACCGCCCACATCAGCGGTGGCCTGGATATCGA
>JBARVU010000314.1:0-11337 GCA_049646425.1 Phormidesmis sp.
CAACGCCTTCTACAGAGTGCGCTCGCCCCCATACCTTAATCCGGCGGCGGTGGCGGTAGTCCATCAAAAACAAAAACGCCTGGCTATGCGCCTGAAGATTGCCGACGGTGACGTACTGTACATTGCCCGCAAAGTCAGCAAACCCTAGGGTTTTATTGTCTAGCACCTGCAAAAACCCCGGCTGCCCCCCACGAAACTGAATGTAGGGATAGCCGTTGGAGCTAACGGTGCCAAGGTAGAAGCCGTCTAGCTGTCCTAATAATTCTGCGAGATCTGGCGTCACTGAGTCATTTGCAGCACCTCTCGCGATATATCGTTCGTAGGTCTCCCGCGACCCTCTTTCCGCTTGAGCCGCTTTTACTTCAGGTGTGAAAGCGATTTCACCAAATTTGCTCACCATATGTTTGCTTCCCGGCATCAGTGTTAGTCAATCCCTGCCATTTCCACAAAGCCCGGCAGGTCTGAAGCAAGTGCTACGTAGGGGAAGACAGCGATGTCCGCAATAGTAGGGTGGGGTTTCCGCAGAGGAAGCGGTGCGATCACGAAGTCTCTCCTGCGGAGAATCGCTCCCCAACCAATCTCGCTAATCCACCGAGGCTTGCAAGAAAGCCCTATTATTTTAGAGGGTATGAAAGGCAGCCGATATGAGTTTTCGTGAAGAGCTGAGTTTGCTGGTGCGATCGCGCTACCCAGCCATCTACATTCCCACCCGCGAGGAAGAACGGGCAGAGGCGGCGATCGCCCAGTGCGCCAGAGATATCGGCGACCGGGCCGTATACACCTGGGACTATGTCGATGGCTATCAGGGC
The DNA here is from genome assembly GCA_049646425.1 of Phormidesmis sp. Classification (GTDB taxonomy): domain Bacteria; phylum Cyanobacteriota; class Cyanobacteriia; order Phormidesmidales; family Phormidesmidaceae; genus Phormidesmis. The sequence continues at coordinate 810 of JBARVU010000314.1, forward strand.
AATCCCAACGACCATGGCTTTGGCAGGCGCAACCCGCTACAAGCGTTAGAGCTGATTGAAAAAGTACCGGCTTCGGCAGCGGCGATTTTCGTCCTGCGAGACTATCACCGTTTTTTGGACGATATCTCTATTTCGCGCAAGCTGCGTAATCTGCAGCGCCTACTCAAGTCTCAGCCCAAAAGCATCGTGATTTTATCCGCTCAGCTCACTATCCCCGACGAGCTGAGCAACCTGATTACCGTGCTGGAGTTTCCGCTGCCCGATGCCAGTGAAATTCGCGCCGAAGTCGAAAAGCTGCTCGGGGCGACTGGCAGTAATCTGTCTACTCGTGATACCGATGAGTTGGTGCGCTCCTGTCAGGGGCTAGCGCTAGATCGCATTCGCCGAGTGCTGGCCCGAGGGGTTGCCGCGCACGGCAGCTTTGAACCGGAAGATATCGATTTAATCCTCAAAGAAAAGCAGCAGACGATTCGCCAAACCCAAATTTTGGAGTTTTACCCAGCCAGTGAAAGCATCTCCGATATCGGCGGGCTTGACAGCCTCAAGGACTGGCTACTGAAGCGCGGCAATGCGTTTTCGCAGCGCGCCCGTCAGTATGGCCTGCCTCATCCGCGCGGTCTGATGCTGGTCGGCATTCAGGGGACGGGCAAGTCTTTGACGGCAAAGGCGATCGCCCATCACTGGCATCTGCCGCTGCTGCGGCTAGACGTGGGTAGACTGTTTGGCGGTCTTGTCGGCGAGTCCGAATCGCGCACCCGGCAGATGATCCAGCTTGCCGAGGCACTCGCTCCCTGCATCCTGTGGATCGATGAAATCGACAAAGCCTTTGCCGGGTTCGATGGTCGCGGTGATTCTGGTACGACCAGCCGGGTATTTGGCACCTTTGTTACCTGGCTAGCAGAAAAGACTTCTCCAGTATTTGTAGTTGCTACCGCTAACAATATCCAAGCACTGCCGCCTGAAATGCTGCGCCGGGGACGCTTTGACGAGATTTTCTTCGTCGGCTTGCCCAGCCAAGAAGAGCGGGAGGCAATCTTCAACGTCCATCTCTCACGCCTGCGGCCTCACAACCTACCCGCCTACGACCTCAAACGCCTCGCTTATGAAACACCAGACTTCTCTGGCGCTGAAATTGAGCAGTCTATTATTGAAGCTATGCATATTGGCTTTAGCCAAAACCGCGACTTCACTCACGATGATGTTTTAGAAGCCGTCAGCCAGATCATTCCGCTCGCGCGCACTGCCCAGCCGCAAATAGAGGCACTACAAAACTGGGCCGCTTCCGGTAAGGCCCGCCTGGCCTCCCGCCAGAGCCCGCTGTCAGAAAGAATTCAGCAGCAGCGCAAAGCCGATGAAACCAGCCTTGAGTAGCGATCAGCTCTGCGCTAACTGCAAAGGTCCGGAGATAGCCTTTACCAATCGCGCGCTTCACGCTATAACCATAAAGCGTTTGCCTCTCGGTGCTGCTTGATGGTGATGAAAAACTTTTTGTTGGGCCTCAGTAAGTTCGTGCTGGGCATCATTTTAGCCATGCTGATCGTGTCGCTGGCAGGGCTCTCAATGGCAAAGTACTTTATGACGCGCATGTCAGAGCCGCCAGATCGCCCCACCTATGACAATGACCTGCCAGAAGATCGGCCAGCCCAGAGGCCCGATAGCTCGTCAGCACCGATAGCTGATGGCACCGCAGATGCCGAAGCGTCCGCAGACGAAGAGTCAGAGGATTCGCTGCCCGAAGGTGCCTATCGGGCGGTGGTCAATCAGCCAGTAGGCTTGATATTGCGGTCTGGGCCAGGGACAGACTATGACCAGATCGGAGGGCTGGAGTACCAGCAAGGCGTAAGAGTGCTCTCAGAAGAAAGCGGCTGGCTGAAGATAACGCTGGACAACGGGGAAGAAGGCTGGGTCAAGGGCGGCAACCTCGATAGAGAATAGCGATTGGTTTTGGGGCATCCTCCCTTTCCCGGCTAGAATTCGATGAAAATGAGCCCGTTGTTAAGAAAGCTATCCCATTTCAACGGTTAGTTACAGAACTCAGAAACTGGCCTAAGCCGGATCGGCAGAGTGATAGTTTGGGAACGCCCATGAATCACAGATGCAAATATGTACAACAATACCCAGAAAGATTGGTTAGGGTCATTCGTGATTGCAGCGCTAGGCGCTGGCGTGATCACTTCCTTTGCGGTGGGTCAGGGGCAAAATCCGCTAATGGGTTTGGGCATTACGGCGATGGCAGCGATCGCGGCTGTTACCATAGACAGCCTGCTGTAGCCACAGAAACGTTTTGGCGCTACCGCATTGATCGGCATGCTACTACCTGGAATATCTCTGGGGCGCTAGCGGTTCAGACTTCAGCGTCAGGGCTTTGGGTTAAACAGTCCTTCCAAGTGTTTGCGAACCCAGTCAATCGGGCTCTGATTGTATTCTTCTGGGTTGATTAGCCCTAGCGCTCTGAGCTGACGGCCTTGCTGTGAGAGTTCGGCTTCGTGGCGGGCCATCTCCTCAACGATGAGGTTGTACAGGTGGGGCTGATCGCGCAGTAGCTTTTTGAATCCCTGAGGACTGATTACAAACAGCGTTGTCTCCTCGAAAGCTTTGATGGTGACCGTGCGCGGTACCTCCAGCATCAGCGAAAACTCGCCGACAAACTGACCTGCCTTCATCGTTGTTGTTTGGTCAGTCTGGGGAAGCGTATAGCCCACCGAACCCAGGAGAATAATATAGAAGGCGTCTCCTGGGTCTCCCTCTCGGTAGAGGATTTCTGAGGTCTTCAACCGCTTGCGATGACCAATTTCAACGAGTTTTCGCAGCTCTAGCTCGGTACATTTTTGAAAATAGGGGAGCTGTTTTAGTAGGTCTCGGATAGCGACCGGCTTAGAAAATTTATCCAGATTGCTTTCGGGCGATCGCTGCAAAGCCGAATCCTGGGCATAGTCTTGAGGACTCGATGTGATCACCACGTTGGGATTGCGCTGCCATAGGTCAAGCCGGGGCGAGGCCAGCCGCAGGCCATGCTGCTTCAGATTTTGCCGAATGATGAAATTGAGCGAGCTTTCGGTTTTAAACTTTTGGTCAATTTGGTCGACCCATACCCAGAGCTTAAAGTTCAGCGAATTCTCTCCAATACTGCTGAAATAGACCTCGGGTGCGTGCTCTAGCGAAACGGTTTCCTCTAGGTAAGCCGAGTCCAACAGCACCTCGATCACCAGGATCGGATCGCTCTCATGCGTGACGCTCACCGGAATGGAAACCCAGCCTTTCGTATTGAAATATGTCCAATTAGTAACGCGATTGCTGATCAAATCGCTATTGGGAACAACAATATGCTTTTGAGTGATGGTCCGAATGATGGTAGAGCGCAGCGAGATTTCAGTGATGTAGCCACAGACCTCTCCTGCTTCAACAAAATCGCCTACCTTCAGCTTTCGCTCGACCAGCAGCGTGAGACCGCTAATAAAGTTCTTGGTAATTTCTTGTAGGCCAAAGCCAATGCCGATGCCTAAACTGCCGGCAACAACCGCCAGTGACGCCAGGTTGATACCCACTGCCTGCAAGAGCACAATGCACAACAGCGTTGCCAGCACGTAGCTAGCGATCGCCGATACCGACTCGCGAGTGCCCTGCTGTAGTCCTAGTCGAGCGAGCACCTGGCGAGCGAGAAACCGCCTCAGTCCAAAGGATACGACCAAGGCGATCAAAATAATCAGCAGAAACTGAGCGATCGCACTCAGTGAAATCGCCGCTCCGCCTAGCTGAAGAAACGGCATCTCTAGGATCGACTGAATCTGCCTCAAAACCTTCAACATGAGTCACTGTACTTAGCAGCGCTCAGCAGCACCTGACAAAACAGAGGATGATCGCATCCCAGCTAGCTACTCGCTGAGAGTGCCTGGCGCTGGCGAATATCGTCAAGTTTAGCATCTGGGATGGCGGCAATGAGCTGCTGAGTATAGGGCTTTTGGGGGAAGTTGTAAATGGCTTCGGAGGGACCGATTTCTTCGATTTGACCGTGGTTCATGACCATGATGCGATCGCTGACAAACTTCACCACGCTCAAATCATGCGAGATAAAAATATAGGTGAGATTGAATTCTTGCTGAAGATCTTTCAACAAGTTCAACACCTGCGCCTGTACAGATACATCGAGCGCTGAAACCGACTCATCGCAAATGATAAACTTTGGCTCACAGGCCAGCGTCCGAGCGATACAAATCCGCTGCCGCTGCCCACCCGAGAACTCATGAGGCATCCGCCGCAGCGCACTGGCATCGAGCCCCACACGCGCTAACAAGTTGGCGGCTCGGGTTTGCCGTTGTTTGTCATCACCCGAAAGAGCGTGAATACGCATCGGTTCCATAATTGCCGACCCGATGGTCTGACGGGCATCGAGCGAGCCGTAAGGATTTTGAAAAACAATTTGCATTTCTCTCCTTAAGCGGCGCATGTCGTCATCTTTGAGATCCAAAACAGAGCGTCCGTCAAAACGAACTGAACCCGAAGTTGGCTCAATCAGGCGCAGCAGACAGCGGCTCAATGTAGACTTGCCGCAGCCAGATTCACCCACTAACCCTAGCGTTTCGCCGGGATAGACGTCAAAGCTAACGCTGTCCACCGCGCGGAACTCTGTTTTCTTACCGAAAAATCCGTTTCGCATTGGGAACGCTTTAGTCAAGTCTTGTACAGTCAGCAGCGGCGTTTTTTGTAATAGTGCCTGTCGATGCGCTTCTACTTCTGTAGGGCTTACTTCTGCTAGCAGCTCTGCCTTTTCAGCAGGTGTGCTTACCTTGGCAACAATCTCTTCTGTATCATCTTCTCCTGTTCGCACCTCCATAAAATCGCTGACGGTGGGCAGCCGCCTCAGCTGCTTATTAGGCCGGGGGCGACAGTTCAAGAGTCCCTGGGTGTAGGGATGCTGAGGATCTGCGAACAAATCATATACCGACGCGACTTCGACTAGATCGCCTTTGTACATCACAGCCACGCGATCAGCAATTTCGGAGACGACGCCCATGTCGTGGGTAATGAAAACGATGGCAGTGCCGCGTCGGGATTGCAGGTCGCGCAACAGATCTAGGGTGGTAGCCTGAATGGTGACATCTAGCGCTGTGGTAGGTTCGTCAGCGATTAGGATGGCGGGGTCACCGGCGAGTGCTATAGCAATCATCACACGCTGCTGCTGTCCGCCTGATAGCTGATGCGGATAGCGGCCCAGAATTTGCTTAGGGTCGGGCAGCTGCACCTCTGAGAATAGCTCTATTGCCCTATGCTTTGCGGCTTTGGCATCGAGATCTTGGTGCAGTCGCAGCGCTTCTGTCAGCTGATCGCCACAGGTGTACACCGGATTGAGCGAGGTCAGTGGCTCCTGAAAAATCATCGAGATCAGGTTACCCCGGTATTGTCGGCGCTGATCTCTCGTAAGCTTGAGTAAATCAACCGGCTTTTCGTCGGGCGACCTGGGATCGCGAAACAGCACTTCACCCGATGTTTCAGTTCCCGGCTCCAACAGCCCAATCAGCGCTAGAGAAGTCACCGATTTCCCTGACCCTGATTCACCAACGAGGCCCAGCGTTTCTCCCGGAGCCACCGAAAAGGAGACCGACTTCACCGCTCGAACGTTTCCAGATTTTGTCGGAAATGTGACGGAGAGATTGCGAACGTCGAGAATAGGAAGAGACATGGTTACAACCTGTCAACTATTGAGTTTTTGCGAAACTTTTGAGATGTGTTGCATTCGTTAGTTTAGCGCTCTATTGCTCAACGAACGACAATGAACTTCTGTGAAGAGCGTCTGACAACCTGTTCCTGAAGAGAGATACAAATACGCTGACAAGCGTAGGCTAACAGCAAAAAGAATAGGTAACCGTAACAATAGAAACTAAAGCCGCTCTTCCCACTAGAATTTGACGGTAGCTCACTTAATAAACGAGTTTACAGACATATGTCTAAAGCGGTGTTTAAAGCAGGTGGATACAAACTAATCAGCTATGTGTATCTATTTACTCACTTTTGTGTCGGAAGTTTTGTGTATGTTTTGGCCACCCATGCAGAAGGCTTGGTAGAGTGCCGTTTAATCTGCTGTTAATAATGAGTGTAGGGAGCAAAAAGTAATGCGCCAATCAGGTTTTTTGAGGCGGGGCTTAAGACGGATCGTTTTAGCCTTGTTCGCGCTGACTTTAGCGGTCGTATTGGCTAACTGTGGCGGGTCGCAGACAGCCACGGATGCCCCTGACGCCGAAGATGCGGCGGCTCCGGCGGCAACGGGTGCGCTGGTGTATGGGGCAGGCGGGCAGCCAGTCAACCTGACGCCAGGAGACATTACCGACGGCAACTCTATCATTGCTCAAAAGCAGATTTACAACTATCTGGTGGGTACCGAGCCCGGAACGACAGATCCTGCGCCTGAACTGGCCACAGAATGGACGGCTTCTGAGGACGGCCTGACCTGGACATTCAACCTGCGTGAAGGCGTCAAGTTTCACGATGATACTGATTTTAATGCTGAGGCGGTTGTCTTCAACGTCAACCGCTGGTGGGACCCGGAGTTTGAGTTCGGCTTTCGAGATGAGGGCGCGCTCTATGAGATCTGGACAGATTTGTTCGGTGGATTCAAAGGCGATGAAGCGTCTACCCTGGTTGATGTTAGAGCGGTTGACGACCTGACGGTAGAGTTTGAGCTGGCTGAACCCTTTGCAGCATTTCCGGCCGCAATTGGCTCAGGCTACTTTGGCATCGCTAGTCCGACTGCTATCCAAGAGGCGGGAGCGAGCTATGGCAGTCCCTCGGGTGTAGCGGTCGGGACTGGCCCGTTTGTGTTTGAAGAGTGGCTGAGCGGCGATCGCATCACCTACTCCAAGTTTGAAGACTACTGGGAAGAAGGTCTGCCTGTAGCCGATCAGCTTGTTCTGAGCTTCGTTGAAGACCCAGCGGCGCGATTGGCTCAGCTCCGGGCCGGAACACTCGACTTTACGGTCGATCTTACCCCCGATCAGCTGCCTGAAATTGAGTCTGATGCTAACTTAGAGGCTGTCTTCCGGCCTTCGCTGAACGTGGGCTATTTGGCGCTGAATCCGACTTATGAGCCGTTGGCGACTGCGGAGGTGCGGCAGGCGATCGCTCAGTCCATCAACAAAACCGAGATCGTCAAAGCGTTCTGGGGCGAACTCGGCGAAACCGACGGCCACTTCACCCCCCCTTCGCTCGACGAATTTGCCAGCAGTGAAGTCAGCGACTACGAGTACGACCCAGAGGCTGCTAAGGCAGCGCTTGCCGATGCGGGCTACCCCGATGGCTTTGACCTGGATCTGTGGTACATGCCCGTGAGCCGCCCGTATTTCCCCAATCCTAAGCCGATTGCTGAAGCCTTTGCCGCTGAGCTCAGCCAAATTGGCATTAAGGTGAACCTGCAAACCAAAGACTGGGGTGCATACCTGGCAGATCGCAACACCGCTCCGGGCTTTCAGTCATTTATGCTGGGCTGGACAGGTGACTATGGCGATCCGGACAACTTCCTTTACGCTCACTTTGGCCCCGGCGCGACTCAAGACTTGGGCGGCTACAAAAACGCCGAACTGTTCGAGCTATTAGAGAACGCCCGGAAAGCTACTGAGGAAAGCGAGCGCAAGGACCTATATCAACAGGCCGACGCACTGCTGTTTGAAGAAGCCCTGCGAATCCCAATTGTGCACTCTCAGCCACTGCTCGCACAGCGCTCTAGCATCAGTGGATGGGAGCCAAGCCCGCTGGGGTCAGAGGCGTTCACAGACGTTGAGAAGAGTTAGGTGTCTTCAGAGAGTGGGGGATAGGGAGATAGGCAGCTTTAACGGCGGGCTATTTCCCTATCCCTATTCAAAAAAAACCTCAGAAAAAAGCTCATCCTTTCCGTAAAAATTAACTCCCATGGGCAGATACATTCTGAAACGCTTATTTCAGCTAATACCGGTTCTGCTGGGCATTTCCCTGCTGGTGTTTGCCTTTTTGCATCTGATTCCGGGTGATCCGGCAGTGACAATGCTGGGCGACAGAGCCACCCCCGATGCGCTAGAAAGACTGCGAGAACGCATGGATCTCAATAGACCTTTGCCGCTTCAGTATTTCTCATTCTTAGGTAGCCTGCTGTCGTTTGATCTAGGCACCAGCATTTTTACCGGCGTGCCCGTTTCTGAGGAGATTCGGCTGCGCTGGCCGGCCACCTTCGAGCTATCGGTGGTGGCGATGCTGATTGCCCTCGTCATTGGTATCCCGGCAGGCGTGATCGCGGCAGTGCGGAAAAATAGCATCGTGGACAACGTCACCATGAGCGCTTCCTTGCTGGGCGTTTCGATGCCGGTTTACTGGCTGGGCTTGCTGCTGGTGTACTTGTTCGCGGTGAATTTACAGTGGCTGCCGCCGAGTGGACGCATAGGCATTAATGTTGGCTACGATTTTGAGTCGATTACCGGCTTTTTTATCTTTGATGCGCTGATTCAAGGAAACTTTAAAGCCTTGGGTGACATTCTTGCTCACTTAGTATTGCCCGCTGTGACACTCAGCACTATTCCGCTGGCGATCATTGCTCGGATCACGCGCAGCGCCATGTTGGAAGTGCTCTCGCAGGACTACATTCGCACTGCCCGCTCGAAGGGACTCAAAGAGTTCTGGGTAATTGGTAAGCACGCGCTTAAAAACGCCATGCTGCCGGTGGTGACAATTGTGGGACTGGAGTTTGGCACGCTGCTCGGCGGTGCAATTCTCACAGAGACAATTTTCTCCTGGCCGGGTATCGGCAAGTGGATTTACGAAGGTATTTTGCAGCGGGACTATCCAGTTGTGCAAGGGGGAGTAGTGTTTGTTGCCTTCATCTTTGTGTTGGTCAATCTCCTGGTTGATATCTCCTATGCGTTTTTAGACCCGCGAATCCAGTACAAATAATCTCTTAATCCTATGGCTGTCGCTTCTCCTCCCCGACAACAATCTCGATTGCTCAGGAACCGAGCCGTTCAGAGATTTCTAGAATCTACCTCAGGATTAATTGGCTTAGGTCTCACGCTCTTTATTGTGATTGCCGCCATTTTGGCACCGGTGCTGAACCCTTATGATCCGTCGACTGATCGAGACTATGCCGCGCGACTGCAGGGGCCGAGCTTAGCGCACTGGTTTGGCGCAGACGGGCTAGGCCGCGATATTCTCACTCAGGTTTGGTATGGCTTGAGAACGTCGCTGGTGATTGGCGTAGTGGCTGTGCTAATTGGCCTGATGATCGGGGTTGGGCTCGGGCTCGCTGCCGGTTATTTTCGCGGTTGGATAGAGACGGTGATCGGCTGGCTGACGGATGTGATGCTGGCGTTTCCGTCGATTTTGCTGGCGATCGCCGTCGTCACCGTCACCGGCCCGAGCGTCATCAGCGTCATGGTCGCCGTCGGTATCGTACAGATTCCCAAATTCATTCGTCTCACTCGCAGCATGGTGCTCTCCCTGCGCGAGCAAGAGTTCATCCAAACCGTCCGCGCCTTTGGTGCCAAAGCCCCGCGCATTGTCTTTCTGCATATTTTGCCTGCTAGCCTAGCGCCTCTGGTGGTGCAGTCGACGCTAGCAATTGGCACCTCTACGCTGGAAGCCGCAGGTTTGGGCTTTCTGGGCCTGGGTGCACAGCCCCCCACCCCCGAACTGGGTACGATGCTCTCCGACGCCTTTAAAGGCGGTTATTCTCTCTCCGCCCCCTGGACAATTGTCTTCCCAGGATTGTTCATTACGCTAACGGTATTAGCGTTCAACCTATTAGGCGACGGCCTGCGAGACGCCCTAGATCCGAAGGGCAGCCGATAATCTAGCTAAGCTATTGAACGGCCAAGCTTGCCTTTCGTTTTCACAGAAAGTTATCAGGATCGATACCCTGGTTCTTCAGGCGTTCTTTAAGCGCTTCTAGTTCTGCTTCAGCAGTGCTTGCCCGCTGCCGCTCTGTTTCGGCCCGCTGCCGCTCCGCTTCTGCGCGTTGCTGCTCTGCTTCTGCCCGTTGCCATTCCGCTTCTGCGCGTTGCCATTCCGCTTCTGCGCGTTGCCGCTCTGCTTCTGCCCGTCGGTCAGCCACCTCTGCACTCGTCAATGCCCACTGATTATCTGGGTTGTACCATCGTAGCCACAGCCGCTCTGACTCCTGGTGCGTGCCTGCTTTATAGATGCCATACCAGAGTCCTAAACCTAGGTCGAGTTCTGGTATCCAAAACCGATTGTCTTGCAACACCTGTTCGCGATACCTGCCAGACTCTAGCTGGAAGATGCGTAATTGATTAGAGTAACGATTGAAGACGATGTAGTAAGGTACCTGCAAAATCTGCTCATAGACCGTCCATTTAGTCGGCGGGCCTTCTGGCTTTGCAACTGTTCTTCCAAAGTCTTCATCTTCTGTACCCGGTGAAATGAGCTCTACAATAGACATTATCGGAAATAGTGTGGACAACAGAAATAAGCACGCCCTTTCCTGACCTTTCCTTTCCTATGCGGTTGCTACCAGCTCGTTAGCTTTTCCCTGGCGGTAGCTCAACCGGAAGTTGTG
>JBARVU010000315.1:0-23356 GCA_049646425.1 Phormidesmis sp.
GCCTATCTATCTGGCCTATCCACCGAAGGCGAAGGGAAAAGTCAGCTTCAGGCCAGCCGTCACCAATAGGTTGACCAAGGAGACGGGTAGCAGGAATTTCCAGCCCAGGTCTAAGAGCTGGTCAATGCGTACGCGAGGCACTGTCCACCGCAGCAAGATGGTCAGAAAGACCAGCAGATACGCCTTGATCATTGTCATCACGATTCCCAGGGCAGCGGTAATGACCTGTACCCAGGGAGCGGTCTCACTCACGCCCAGCAGGCCAGTCAGCGTTTCGACCGGCACCGGAAAGCTCCATCCACCCAAGTACAGCACCGATACGATCAGCGCTGACAGCATCAGGTTGACGTAAGAACCGACATAGAAGAGGCCAAATTTCATGCCCGTATATTCAGTCTGGTAGCCTGCGACCAGCTCTTCTTCCGCTTCAGGCAGATCAAAAGGCAGGCGCTCACACTCAGCCAGGGCAGCAATCCAAAAAATGACAAACCCAACCGGCTGCCGCCAAATATTCCAGCCCAAAATACCGTAGCCCGACTGCTGATTGACAATGTCGATGGTGCTGAGTCCGTTCGTCATCAGGACAACGGCGAGTACGGCGATCGCCAAAGGAATTTCGTAGCTAATCGACTGAGCCGCCGCCCGCAGTCCACCCAGCAATGAGTACTTGTTGTTAGAAGAGTAGCCTGCCATCAGCAGACCAATGGGGGTGATGCTTGAGAGCGAAATCCACAAAAAGATGCCGATGCCCAAGTCTGTAATCACCATGTTCTGGCCGAAGGGCACAATCAGAAAAGATAAAAAAACCGGAATTACGACAATGGCAGGCCCGAGAGTAAACAGCCAGGGGTCCGACTTGGCAGGCGTAATATCTGCTTTGAAAATGAGCTTGATGCCGTCGGCAACCGCCTGCAAAGCGCCTAATGGGCCGATATAGTCGGGGCCTACTCGCTGCTGGGCAGCGGCTGAAATTTTACGCTCCAGCCACACCGCGATGAAAATACTCACCGTGGCCACTATCAGCATCAGCACCATCGGCAGGGGGACCCAGACGGCTTTGGCGACCCCAGCAGGAAGTCCTAGTTCGATCAGGGCCTGGACAAAAGTCCTTTGAAGGTCAATGCCTGGATTCATGCTCTCTAAAGTCGCTGGTGCGTGAAGGGTGACAGTGGACGATCAGATTCTAGCGCTTAATCAACGCCTGTACGCTCCTTCGGCGTATAAATGTTCTCCCGAGAAACAATTGATTGTCAGTATGGAGCCAATCAATGGAGCCAATAAAAACCCCCTCGGCGAAAGGCCGAAGGGGCTGGAGTTCCTGAAAATCGTCACTGGACACATCCTCATGCGATTTTTGCTTCTTGCCAAGGGGGGTATCGCCCATCACCTCTGTATGAGCACTGAACTCAGCGGCGCACTCAATCAGCTCAGGCACTTGAAGTGCGATGCTTACAAGGCTCAAGACTGCTTCTCCCAAAGCTGTAAACGTTTTTCTAGCGGAATATAAGGCTGGGCGTGAGGACCTTCATAGATTTGGGTGGGACGGAAAATTCTGTTTTGGCCGATTTGCTCTTTCCAGTGGGCTAGCCAGCCTGCGACCCGGGCGATCGCAAATATCGGCGTAAACAAATCGGTGGGAATCCCGAGCTTGCGATACACCAGACCCGAGTAAAAATCTACGTTGGGATAAATACCCTTATGTCCGAGCTTTTCTTCGACCACCTGCTCAATCTCTAAGGCAATGTCGTAGTAGGCATCGCGCCCAACTTTGTCAAAAAGCTGTTCGGCCAATCGCTGGAGCACGACAGCCCGAGGATCTTTGACCTTATAGACACGGTGACCAAAGCCCATGATCTTTTCACGCCGGGAGATCCGATCTTCTACATAGGGCCGCACGTTTTCGATGGAGCCAATTTCGTGCAGCATGGCAATCACTTCTTCATTAGCGCCGCCATGCAGCGGCCCTGCGAGCGTCCCGACTGCTGAGGCAACTACCGCATAGGGATCGGTCAATGTGGAAGCGGTCACCATGGCAGAGAACGTCGAAGCGTTAATGGTGTGCTCAGCGTGTAAAACCAGGCAAACGTCGAAAATGCGCGCCGCTAAGGGGTCGGGCACTTTCTCGTTGAGCATATAGAGAAAGTTAGCCGCGTAGTCCAAGTCGTCGCGCGGCCGAACCGGGTCGTTGCCTTTGCGCATCATCTTGAAGGCAGCGACCATCGTCGGGATTTTAGCCAGTAGCCGGACGACGGCATCCTGAACATAGGCCGGATCTTCTAGCTCGCGGCGGGAGTGGAAAAGGCCCAGCGCCGCCGCGCAAGCTTGCAGGGCATCCATTGGGTGGCCGCTTTCGGGAAAGCATTTCATCATGTCGCGAATGCGATACTTCAGGCGGCGATGGTACTGAATCTGGTGCTGAAAGGTTTGCAGTTCCTGCTGCGTGGGCAGGCCGCCCCATATCAATAGGTAGGCAGTCTCTAGAAAGCTGCCGCTCTGAGCAATATCTTCGATCCGAATTCCCCGATACTCTAAGATCCCTTCTTGCCCGTTCACGTAGCTAATGCTCGACTGTGTGGCCGGAACGCCCTCTAACCCAGGTCGATAGTCACATGCCGCCATGCGGAGACTCCTTGCTTTAATTAATTAGTCGGTTAGCTGTTTTTTACCATATCGCTCAGCCTGCTTCCGTATTCGGTCAGGCAATACAAACACCTCAGCCCAAACAGTCAGGACAAAAATCGGGGCGGCGATAGCCAGAAGAGCTGACTGCGGCCAATGGCATGACTAGCAGCAGGTACCTGCAAGCCAATCACACCTGCTTTTTTGAGTATCCACGAACGGCTCTGAGGAGGGCTGTTCGAGCCGGTCACAAGCCGCTGGGCCCACTGGCTCAAATCAGGCTCATGTCCGACTAATGCCATAGAATGCTCGTCTGGGCGGGCCAACTGCCACTTTTCTAACCAGAGGAGCCAATCTGACAGCTCACCGTCTGGACTCAGGGGCAAAAATTCTTCTATTTGCGCAGAGAGCCCAGCTGAGTGCAAAATCTCAGCGGTTTGCTGGGCGCGCACAAGCGGGCTGGTGAGCAGCGTGTCGAACTGTAGGCCCTGATCGAGCAGACGCTGGGCTACTTGCTGGGTTTTAGCAATGCCTTTGGGCGTGAGAAATCGCGCTTCATCTGCTCGCTCGCCGTTGCGATCTACCGCAATCCCATGGCGAATAAAGTAAGCATCAGTTGTGGTCATGTGGTTACAGCGTTCTGCATGACTACTTTAGTCCGTATTGAGGACGCCATTTTCTGGATCGACCAGTCGCTGAAGCTTTTGTTTGATCTGCTTGTCAAACACCTCCCACTTCTGGCGGTTGTAGTCGCTGTTTTCGTAGTAGCCAGAAAGAAAACCAATCGGAATTTCAAAGCCGCCAGCGGTAGATCTACCGCCCCCAAAGAAGCGGCCCTGGGCGTCCTTACCAAAGGCTTCTTTGATAAATTCATCAGGGTCGAGGGTGATTTTGTTCGTGCGCAAGGAGCCTACAACCAACTCCTTCTCCTCATCTTCGTCGTGAATGATGCCATAGACAACTGCCGTATGAACGTTTTCTTCGGTGATCAAAAAGTCAGCCGCTTGGGGAATGGCATCTCGGTCGTCATAGCGCAAGTAGCCAACGCCTGCAATGGAGACGCTGTTTTGCATGTAGCGGTTGCGCAATGATCGCTCGATCACATCCATCACCCGCCGCGACCTGGACGCCTGCAATACCGCACTGAGCAGCTGAGCGTCGTAATACTGGCTGAGGTACGCCGCTGCCAAAAAGTCAGGTTCCGAAGCCTGCATCAGCTGACTGGTATCCGAGCGCAGACCGTGCATCAGCGCAGTGGCACATTTCACATGAGTGCTGTTGCTGCGATCTAGCTGAATCAGGCCCGCCTGTAGGTACTGAGCCATCATCGTGGCAGTCGCATGAATATCTGGGCGAATATCGGCTAGCTCAGCGTTGAGCTTACCTTGGGAGGCATGATGGTCGACCACTAGAATCAGCGGTAGCTCTGCCTCTTTGACTATTTTAGTGAGATGGCTAGTCGTCCCTTGCGTATCGATCAGGACATATCCCTGATACTGGGAGAGATCGGGGATATCTTTAGGCTGGGTAGGCCAGCGCTTGGCGGGGAGGTTAGTCAGTTTGACAAGAGCAATATTTTCCTGATGGCTCAGCGTACCTGAGTAATAAATATCGCACTGAATGCTATAGGCGCTGGCAATCAAGCGATAGGCCCAGGCCGCTGACAGGGCGTCGGGATCAGGAAAATCTTGCAGCAGCACAAGCTGATGGCTACCGCTGTGCTTTTTGAGCAGTTTTTCTAGGGCTTCAGCAGGATCGGCCTCAAAGCCTACTGTCCGTCGTAGCGCTGCCGTTTTATCCTCCCAAGACTTCTCGGGGGCTTGTTCTGCTGAGTCTAGCGGAGCCTCGGGGTGAGTTTGATTATCTAGCAAAGCGCTTTCCGGTAGTGACATGAGGTATAACCTTGGGGTAAAGGCTTTTGGAGTGAGTGAGTAGAACCTTCCCCATAGGCACGTAAGGGGATAGGGACAGGCAAAGCGAGACAGTGAGACCGGCAAGTGGGGGACGTGATCGCTCCTAAAGAAACGATAGGCGGCTCCTGTCTATATTATGACGGCTGACCTTCTGTATATATCAGTAATAAAATTAGCCACTGCCAACAAGCGTAGGATCACGACCGGCAAACCGCCCGCTACCGCCTATCACCTGACGTCAACTTTTGCTCCGGCTTTTTGCTAGTTGAGCCCAATGACGTATCGCCGCCACTCCTGATGGACGCCGCTGCGGACATGGCGGGAGATTTCAAAGTAAAGGCTGCTATGGGGCTTGCGAGGGGGATTGGCAAGAGGCATTAAGGCTTCTTTAGGCGTGCGACTGCCTTTTTTGACGTTGCAGCGAACGCAGGCACTGACAATATTTTCCCAGGAGTCACCGCCGCCGCGCGACCTGGGGATTACGTGATCAAGCGTCAGACCGTCTCCAGCATAGCCACAGTATTGGCAAGTGTGATTATCCCGATGGAGGAGATTGCGCCGGGTGAGCGGAATATCTTTGTAGGGGATACGCACGTAGTGCCGTAGGCGAATCACCGTCGGCATTGGGAACCCAGGATAAAGGAGCTGTTCGAGTTGCTCAACTTGCTCAGCTTTGCCCTTGATAATTAGCACGACCGCTCGCCGCCAGCTGGTAATATTGAGCGGCTCATAGGAAGCATTGAGAACGAGAACCTTACTCATTAGGTCACTGCCCAGATTCTCCATAGATAGTAGCACAGACAATGCCATGCGCAGGTTTGAGCGACTGCTACACTGCTTGGCTAAGAGTTGTGCTGGATTGATATTGTGAGGCTGCTATGCTCAATTGGGATGAAACGCCTGCCCTCGAACCCATGCGCTGCGCTCGAGCTTGGGTAGAGATCAACCGGTCGGCGATCGCTCATAACGTCAGCGCGATCAAGGCGCTGCTGGCCCCCCATACCGATTTGATGGCGGTCGTCAAAGCCGATGCTTACGGTCACGGGGCCGTCACCGTCGCTCAAACGGCGCTGCGGTCGGGTGCAAGTTGGCTGGGAGTGGCAACGGTGCCTGAAGGCATCGAGCTGCGGCAGGCAGGCATCGAGGCGCCGATTTTGGTGATGGGGGCGGTGAATGACCCGGCAGAGGTCAGGGCGATCGCCTACTGGCAGCTTCAGCCGACAATTGTGAATCCTAAGCAGGCGCTGGTTTTTTCTGAGACGCTGGCGGCCTATGCCGCTGAACGAGCTGAGCGGGGTCGTCAGGCTATGGTTGTGGAACAGGCAAGCCTGTCCGTCCCCGTACATCTCAAGCTGGATACGGGCATGTCGCGGTTAGGGTTTAGCTGGCAGCGTCCGGTGGAACTGGCCCGACTGGTGCAGCAGCTGGCTCATTTAGAAACGGTAAGCGTATATTCTCATTTGGCGACGGCTGATGACCCCGATCCGACCGTGATGCAGCAGCAGCATGAGCGATTTGAGCGAGCGACTTCTGCCCTGGACCGCGCTGGATTACTGCCTCCAAGGCGGCACCTCGCCAACACCGCAGCGACCCTATCTAGCCCAGCGCTGCACCACGATATGGTGCGCGTAGGACTGGCGACTTATGGCCTGTATCCAGCTCCACATCTGCGATCGGCAGTTGACTTGCAGCCCGTGTTAGAAGTAAAAGCTCGAATCACTCACCTGAAAACAATTCCGGCGGGCGCAGGCGTAAGCTACAGCCACCAGTTCATCGCTCCGCAGACGATGAAAATTGCTGTATTAGGAATCGGCTATGCCGACGGCATTCCGCGCATTTTGTCGAATCGGCTAGAGGGCGTTCTACAGGGCCAGCGAGTGCAGCAGGTCGGGGCGATCACGATGGATCAGATGATGGTGGATGTCTCGGCTGTTGCAGCGGTACAAGAGGGGGATGTGGTGACCCTACTCGGGCAAGCGGGGGGGCATGTTTTAAGTGCCGACCATTGGGCAGAAATGGCCAACACGATTTCGTGGGAGATTCTCTGTGGCTTCAAGCATCGGTTGCCCCGAATTGAGATCGCTTCGGTTTCGATGGCCCGGCTACCCGAACCCACTTATAAAACCAGCCCCTAAAACCAGTTCATAGAACCCAACTGGAGAAGCATTTGAGTGAAATCTAAGGTCAGATGAAATATTAGGTAGAGCTTTCGCAGAGTTCTTGGTATTATAGTTGCTCACTTGGAGAAGTGGCTGAGTGGTTGAAAGCGGCTCCCTGCTAAGGAGTTATGGGGTGTAAACTTCATCGAGGGTTCGAATCCCTCCTTCTCCGTGGCTTTTATCGATTGTTCGCACGGCAGCTCAGAGGTTGCGAACAGCCCAGAGTAACCTTTCTGGCGTCGCGTTAGCGTGGGCGAACGAAAAGAGATGCTGAAAGCGCAGCCTGCCTTCGCCATCGATGACAAACTGAGCCGGTAGCGGGGCCCCTAAGGCTTGCCCGGTGCCATACCGACGGAAGCTATGGCAGCCTGGATCTACCAGCAGCGGCATCTCTAAAGACAGATCCTGCTGAACGACTTTGCTCTGGGCCATATTCGTGCTGGTGATCAGCAGCACAGTCGCCCCAAGTCCGACAAACTGCTGGTAGGCGGCGGCGATCGCAACGAGATGAGGATAGCAAAACGGGCAGTATTGCTGCTCGGTAAAGATACGGGTGAAGGCCAGCACAACGGGCTTGCCCCGATAGTCAGAAAGCCGGTGGGAAGTGCCCTCTACGCCTGCTAGCGTAAAGTCAGGCAGCTCTTGAGCAAGCTTAAACCGACAGGTCGCCGGAATAGGGAGGAAATTCTGAAAAAAACGGCGGCTGATCAGACCGCGAAAATCATAGGAGGTAAGCTGCATAGCCAGTGAGACGCAAACGTTGGCACGCGTTGAAACAGGCATCTGGGCCCTGCCGCAAGCTATTTATACAGTCGAATCAGACAGTCGCAAAGAACTCTTTTGACTTGGCTGGATCAGGGTTCATCGTGGCGTCACCGGGCTGCCAGCCAGCGGGGCAAACTTCATCCGGGTGAGACTGGACGTACTGAATAGCCTGGAGAACACGTAGGGTCTCTTCCACACTGCGGCCAAAGGCAAGATTGTTGACGGTAGAATGCTGAATGATTCCTTCCTTATCAATGATAAATAGTCCGCGTAGTGCCACGCCGACGTCAGGATCTAGCACGTTATAGGCAGCACTAATTTCTTTTTTAATGTCGGAGACGAGCGGATATTCGAGGTCGCCCACACCGCCCATCTTGCGATCGCTTTGGATCCAGGCCAGGTGGGAGAACTCGCTATCTACAGAGACACCGAGGATTTCGGCATTGATGTCGCTAAAGTCTTCGTAGCCATCGCTAAAAGCTGTGATTTCGGTCGGGCATACAAACGTGAAGTCCAGCGGATAGAAAAAGAGCACAACGTACTGGCCACGATAGTCAGACAGCTTAATCGTTTTGAACTCCTGATCGACGACGGCAGTCGCCGTAAAGTCAGGTGCGCTCTGGCCGACCCTAAGGCATCCTATGTTCTGCTCGCTCATAAATTCATTCCTTAACGTGGTGACTTACCGTCTCGCTTAAAAGCTTGGTTCACCCAGAAATATTAACATTAATGAACCGTCATACTCATTGCGATTCTACCTCTGACCTTGTCAGCCGCCAGGCAGGCTCTATAGAACATGGACTGACAGTCAGTCAGTCGTGAGAAGTGGCATACAGACTATTTGCGCATAATAGACCAGCGACACGGGCATCAAAACCACTGACTCAAAATTGTTAACTTTGTTACTTACTTGATTAATTTCGGCAGCAGGAGATCTAATATAAATGTGTGGAGTAAATAGCTCCATATAGACAGATAAAACAGCTAGTTTAGGTTGCCGAAGGAGGCTCTATGACGACGGTTGTAACAACATCTGTCTTATGTCAAAACAACAGCATCCAGGTAGCACACGGATATTTCTTCAAGTGACTTCTGGGAGTGCCAGACATCTACAGGCTAAGTAGTTTCTGCCGAAGTTCGTTTTCTGTTACCAGTTCTCTGGTGACAGGGTTCTAACAGCAGAAATGTTGACAGTCTGAAAGGTCGCCTCCATATTGTCTCGATGTAGAAGAAGAATTCAACCGATGGCGAGTCTCTGGGTGCTGTTGCTTTAAAAGATTCTTGCGTCAGCATGCAGTTGTTTTTCTTTGGTCAAAAAGATTTCTGCCAAAAAGCAACCCCCCTTAAGAAGTATGACTAAAGAAGAGTAGATATGCTTCACAAGAGAGATTCATATTGGAAGCATGTTCTACTATCTTAATAAAGCCGTCGAAGTACAACGAGAGTAAGCAGAAAAAGAGTAGTAGAGAGACACTTTTCTCGTTCATATTTAGGCATGTTAAATGGTAATGCAAGAACCGATAAAACGAGACTGGACAGCTGCTAGATAGCTATTAGTAGTGCTGGTAGTAGTGCTGGCGCTGTTCTTAATTGCCAATCTTTCCCTATAATTCTTTTGAGGAGAATCTTAAGACATGAAAATTAATTTAATAGAAGAAAAATCCTTCAAGCAAGCTGCTGTGTTCGGAACCCTGGTAGCTACAGCACTTTTACTTTTGCCTGCCTGCGCGGGCCCTCAGTCTACAACAACGCCTGCAGAAGAAAGTAACGTAACGACTGAAGAGCTGACAGATGAGACTGCTAAGTACATCGGTGAAGAGGTAACGTTGCGTGGCGAAGTACAAGAAACAGTTGATGAAACTTCGTTCATGATTGCGGACGGTCGTTTCTTCGGTGGTGAGGATATCCTGGTGATCAACGCTTCGACAGAGCCTTTTGTCATTCCTGATGTAGGCGATAGCCAAGTGCAGGTAACGGGCAGGGTAGAGACCTTCGCTGCTGAGACGATGGCCAGTGAGTATGGCCTGACGTTGGATCCTGACCTGTATGAAGAGTATGAGAGCAAGCCGGTGATCATCGCCGAATCTATGGCGTTAGCACCTGACCCAGGTGACATCACAGAGAATCCAGAAGCTTATTACAATCAAAGGATTGCTGTTGAGGGAGAGGTCGGAGAACTTCTTGAGTCCGGCTTGTTTACGGTAGAAGAGGATAGCTTGTTTGGTGGAGAAGTTCTCTTAGTTATTCCATCCAAGGCAGGCACTACAGTACAGGACGGGGACATAGTTGCTATGACAGGCGTCCTCCGTCCTTATATTCAGAGTGAGTTCGATCAGGACTACGACTTGAACTGGGATCTCTCCGTATCAAAGTCTATCGAAGCGGAGTATGAGCAGAAGCCCGTATTCGTCGCGGACGGTGTGTATCCTTCTGCCATATAGAGAAAATAGAGAAAAAGTCTGAGATAGCGGCTTAGGAAGTGCTGGGGCCGCATCAGCACTAGCTAACATGCCTCCAGGCTTCACGCTAGGCAAATGAATATGGGTAGGCAACGAAATTGCCTACCCATATTTCGTGTTTAGTTGGAATGCACTGCCCGTTGACTAGGACACGCAAAGCGGCTCAACTTTGGAGAAGCTATCCTCTTTTCCTTAGAACTGCTTGTACTGAATTTTGAGATTGGGCAATCCTTCTAGCTTTTCGGTTGGGTCAACGCCGCCACTTTCAGGCGTCATCAAAGTGAGCCCTCTAGGGATGCAGTAGATATCAATTGGGGTACTGCCGACCAATTCGCCGTCTAAGACGACCTTTTGCTCAGGCTCTGTCGAAACCCTGACAGAAGTGCAGCGAAAATAGCCCACGTCCGTGCGCTGGGTGGAGCGATCGCTCAGGGCGGATTGAAATAGATTGTAAGAGGCAGCGATCGCACTGCCTGTCCCCTTAGGCGCGAATATCGTCACATCGAGCAAGCCATCATAAGGCAGCACAGCCGAGGGGCCTTGAGCCAAGACGGAAGTTGCTGGGGCGGCGTTTGCAACCGTAATGCCAGCCGCGTCTACCGTGATGATCCTATCGGGGGTTTCAAGTTCGACCTCGAAGGTACTGAGGTCTTGTACCTGCTGAAAGGCCGATAGAATATAGGCTGCGGTGCCGATCTTATTTTTGAGGGGGCGGTTGGCTTGCTCAATCACATCGGCTTCGAGGCCGACACCTGCTAGCAGCAACAGGGGTTTGCCATTGCAGTTGGCAACATCAATGTTTCGAGAGACACCTGTCAGGACAATTTGACAGGCATCTTTGAGGTTGTTAGAGATGCCGAAGGCAGAGGCGATCGCATTTGCCGTTCCCCGAGGAATAATTCCCAATGGGATATCGCTCTCTATCATCGCGCCTGCGACGGCAGACACGGTACCATCGCCGCCCGAGGCCACAATGCAGTCAGCAGATTGAGCGATCGCCCGCTGCGCCAGTTCTTCTGCCGTCTCTTCCAAGGAGGTCTCTAAAATGCTCAGCGATGCCTCCGCTTCGATTTCTTGGCGAATAAGCGCAAGTTCGGCTTCAGGATCTCCCTGACCGGATACTGGGTTAAAGATCAGATAAACATTTTGGAACACTAACTACCCATCCATCTGTAGGAACACATTTTTGAAAACTTAGTTTTTAGCAGCTGAGCTGTTATCACCGTATCCCTGCTCGCTCGCTGCGTAACCGCTTTGGCTACCGTTGGCCGACTTTGGAGCATTGTCTTCGTACTTATCTTGATCGAAGTGATAGACAGTACGAATAGGATACGGAATACTGATATCGGCTTCGTCACAGGCTTGCTTGAGCGCAATCATCATCTGCGTCTGTATCCGCCGAACGACCTTTTGCTCTGGCTTGGTCCAATAGCGAACGACCAAATCAATCGAGCTGTCACCAAACCCGGTAATATCGACCTCTACAGCAGGAGACGAAAGTACCTCGTCAACCTGCTTTGCCGCGTCAAACAAGGTTTTTACCGCCAGCGGCAGCGGCGTATTGTAATCGACGCCAATCGCCAGGTTTGTCCGCCGCTGAGGCCGCCCGGTCATCACCTGCACGGGGCTCGTGAAGACAATAGAGTTTGGCATGACCACCAGCTCTCCCTGGTAAGTTCTAATCTGCGTTGAGCGTAAAGCAATCTCTTCGACCGTACCCTCGAAATCCCCGACAATAATTTGATCACCCAGGGAAAAAGGCTCCTGTAACAGCAGCAGCACGCCTGCTAAGAAGTTCTTAAAAATGTCTTGGAAAGCAAAGCCAATCGCAACAGAACCCAGTCCCAACAGAGCGATTAAGTCACCTAGGCCAAGATCTGGGAAGGCGATCAGACAGGCCAACAATATGCCAGCGACCCAAACTGCGGCGTAGCTAGTCTGGACGAGTAAGGAACGCAGCGAAAGGCTGTTTAGCGTGCGGTCAGCTACTCTTCGCACGCCCTTGCGCACCAAATTTGCAGCTACGCGCGTTAGCAGCAAAACGATCACCGCAAATATGATTGCAAAGACCAATGCCGGCAGATTGGCAACGCTTTGGGCAATAAAGTCGACGAGTTTAACCCTAATCTCTTTGACCAAAGAATCCATAGTTGCTCCTTATAACTACGCGAAAATATCACAAAGCCGCCCAAAAGCTGGCAGAACTAAATCTTGCAGCTATTGTGGCAGCTTTTGGGTCTTTGGTAAAAATCAATCAGCTCGAAGGGCGGCTAACGCCAGGTGCGCTCACCATCCTCGTCAACCCGGGCCTGACGAATGACATCTGAGATTTCTTCTGCGTCCTTGACGTGATGCAAAGCTTCCTCTTCGCCATCTTCCCCTTCCACCTTGAAGTAGGTAGGCACTTCTATGGGGTTGCCCAAAGCATCTTCGTAGGCAACAGCCGTTTTCTCGCTTTTTTCATCTACCGAAGCAGAAGGAGGCGCTTCTTTATCACCGGGGTTGATGTGGGGTGTTCCCTTCTCATCAGGCTCTCTTGGATCATCGCTCATGACTAATTATGCTTCCTCCCATAAGGTACGAATTTTACCAGGCATGAAACCCGCAATTTCGGCAACACGCTCGGCTGACAGCTCATCTTTAGTGGCGCTAAAGACGGCCTTGACAACGGTATTGGGGCCGGTTGTCTTAGGCAACCCCCCTTCCTTTTCTACTCTATACAGAAAAGTGTCATCGTCAAACTTAAGCGTAGGCCGAATGTTACTCAGGAACCGCACAATCGGGTTTGAATCTTCCCAGAGGTCGGCAACCTCTTCTTGAGCGGCTTTCTTTTCAGTGTGAGTAGCTTCTGTATGCAGCTCACTGGCGACCTTGTCAGTGAGCTCTGTGGTCATCAGGTCGCGCATCGTCCGGAAAACGACTTCTGTAAAGTCTCGAGCATCGTAAAGGTTGTCAATATGTCCTTTGAGCATCACCTTTTTCAGGAAATCCATGTCTTTGGTGGCGATTTCGGTGCTTGGCCCGACCTGCAAATTTTCGGGTGGATTTTCACTCATTTTCTTGAGCAAGTCTCGGCCACTTTGCGTCAGCTCAACGGCTTCAAGCTCAACGTTGTCCGGCAAAGGATTTGGCCCGACGTTCGCGTAGGCGTCCCCTTCAAACTTGGCATTTATATAGCCCTTTTGATTGAGGTAGTCGAGATGCGCCAGGATTTCTGAGTGATTAGTATCACGCCCAACGAAATCTGTGGCGCTTAAATTGAGCGGCAGCGGCTGGTCTGACTCAGGACGATCCCCCATCTTCTTCAAGAGAATGTAAGCAATATCCTCTTTTAGCTCTATGGTCATAGAAAAAATATCTCCATTTAATTAAACAGCGAATGCCCACAAAACGATAGAGCAATGAATTGCTACCGCAGCAGACGCTCACAGGCACTTGGCATACATCGGCTTCTGCCTCCGGCCTGCTGATGATTGCGGACAGACTATTTATCAGCGGGCTAGAGGCAGGGAAATAATGTGAAATACCTGGCTCAGAGGCGAGATGTATGCACTGCGACATCACAGGGTGTAAGTTCTGTAATTAGCTTTTCATTCTATGGTACGAGAATAGCCTGTCTATTCTGGTCAACCGCTAGGGAGAGAAAGCTTAATATTCACCCTGTCTTTTGATGTAGATACTGCCTGAAGGGATGTATCGCTTGACCGCTGAGGCGGCAATGTAGGAACGCTACCGATATCTGCTGAGCGAGAGCCGCCAACCGCTGTTTAAACGTTATTTAAGCTACTGCTTTTTGGTATGCTAGGGCGCTAAGCTAATAGGGCAGGTGTGGGAGAAACCGTCTGCTCTCTAATATTCATCTGATGCCACTACTGCTTTTTGCTTCGGACTGGCTTAGAGGATGTTTAGAAGGGCTCTTGCTATTCAACGAACGTCTATTTGCTCAAGTAGCATCCAGCGAAAGTTGTCAAACCTGGTTTAGACCATTTGAAATCAATGCTCTACCTTAGACTTTTCAAACATCCTCTGACGTTCTTGAACCGTTTTCAAATTATTTAGGGTCGTCTGCCTCATCGCCCGTCTCGGGGAATCAATCTGCACCCAGCAACTCAGAGACAGGCTTTCGCTTTATACGATTTTTTGAAAGCTGATATTGACTCCCATTCCTGTATTGCTATGGCTTTACCTCGCGCTTCAAACGCTGCTCAGTGGTCAGACCAGCGCTGCGCTTTTACTAATTCTCTGCCCTGCCTGAGTGAGGTCGCCATACAGTCCTTCAGAATAGCCAGTGAACTGCCGTCTGAAGCGCAGCCAGCGGAGAGCCTATCTGATACGAATATATTAGAGCGTTCCTGGCAGGCAGAGTCAGCGCCAGGGAACTTCGGAGAGCAGAAGGGTCAGGTGAGACAGGGAGGGCAGCAGAAGTCTGAAAGCAGCCGTCAGCGCAACGTTCTAATTATCGACGACGATGACGACAACCTGCTGTTTGCTCACTACGCAGTGGAGTATTTAGGCTACCGTGCAACTTCTATCAAGTCTGGTCAGGGCGCTGTCGCGATCGCAATGACCCGTTTCCCCGACATTATCCTGCTCGATATCTTACTTAAAAACGTCAGCGGTATAGATGTGCTCCATCAGCTGCGAAAGCACGAATCGATTGCTCACATCCCTGTGGTTGCGGTAACGGCGTTAGCCCGACCGTCCGACCACAAAAATATTATGGCAGCAGGCTTTTCTGACTATCTGCTCAAACCCTACATGATAGATGAGCTTGAGCGGATAATTAGCCGCCACCTGCCTGCTTAGAGGGGACTATACCTTTCTTACTTTCGGGATAGCCTCTGGATTACGAACCGAAGGCGTATTCGATAGGATCAAAATCATGCCGGTGCGCCCTGTATCTAAAGTCGCATCGCTGAGAGTATCAAGCACCTTCACCCGGAGAACGTCCTCAGCGAGCTCCTTGACTGGGGACTGCATGGCTCGATTGAGGTCGGTGCGTACCTGCTGAGCAAGCTCTAGCTGGCCTTCTTCGGCAAGGAGTAGCTCGGGCTGAGTCACCGAATTTTCTATGATGATCGCTAGCTTTTCATCGAACAGTTGACAGGTTACCTTACTCGGCTGATGTCCTAGATGCTTTTTGTAAAGTGCCTGTACCTTCTGCGAAATCTCTCGCTCCAGCTGACCAGCGGTTTGCTGTTGAACGATGTCCATATAATATCTCCAATGAAAACAACTGATAGCCGAACGCAGCAATAGCACTGTTCGCATCGCTGGGAGCGTTTGGCTATCTCATAGCTAATAGCTAAGACACCGGTTCATGCTTGCGACCGTCGGCTTGTAGTGGTTCTTGACCGCAATGCCCCAGTGATGAGCAACAATACTCAATTTCGTTTTTTATAGAGAGAGGATTTTTCTATCGAAGAAAAATCAGTCGAAGCTTTAGCTAAGTTTCTTATAGTCGATCCACCACTACAGAGTAGTCGGATATCTTCTCAGGGCTTTTGATGCTAGGGATAGAGATTGACCGACAGCGACGTATGCACATGGATGTACACCCCGGCAAGCAACTTCAAGCGATGCACCGGTCTCTCCCCAAAGATATGGGCGAATATGTCACAGGGTGGATTTGGAAGCGGATGATTACGAGATTGTATGGATAGGTACTGTAGAAATTACTATTCTAAGGAGGCAAGGTGTAATGGTTAAGTTTGATCAATATCGCAGGCTGCTGAAGCGCTTGGCTGTTCGTACAGTCTGCGCGGCAATGGTGGCAGTTGCTGTTTGGGGAGGCGCCTGGATGCCCAACGCAATCGCAGTAGGATCTCAAGCGGCGGCTGACGTGGTTAACGAGCGAGCGGCAGCAGAAGTAGATCGGATGGCGGGCGCTGGTACCAGCGATCAGCTCGAAGGCGCTGCGCAAAAGACAGTGGGCAAAATGAAGCGCGGGCTCGGTGAAGTCACGGGTCAGGCGGATGATTCGCTTAGCGGCAAATTAGATAGTGCTGGTCAGAAGATCGAAGGTAGAACCGACGAACTGAAAGGCAAAGTAAAGCGTGACGTGGGCCGCACTAAAGGAGCTGCAGCTGAAGCAGGTGATGACATTGAAGATACTGCTGGCGGTGTAATGGAGTCCATTAAAGACTTCTTCAACTAGTAGCGCAGCTGGTTTCAGATGTTTTGCCTTGGTAGAGCCGTTTTGGGAGATACCATTGTAGTCCCCATGGCTTTGCCAAGTTTTGTTTCAGCAGGAGTATCAAGGAGTCTGAAAGTCTGTTTTACTGTAGATTCGCACTTCTTTATTACTTGTGCATTTAGTTTTAGATATTTCCAGGAGGAATTTTCGTGAAAAGCGTTTTTAACTATGTTTCTGGCCTGTTAGCTAGCCTGCGACCTTTGGTGATCGCGCTGGCCTGCGCACTGTTGGTTTTCTCAAGTGCAGCACCTGCCTTTGCTTTTGGCAGCACCCCTTCTAGACTAGATAAGGGAGAGGAGCCACTGGATACTATCACTAAGAAGTCGGAAGAGGCGATTTCTGGGCCGATGACCAACGCCAACGATGGTGAGAGCGTTATGAAGAACTCGCAAGAAGGGCTCAATGGCGTTCAGGGAGCCGGTGATACGGAGAATATGATTAGCCGCGAAGAGGCTCAATCCAAAGGGGTGACCTCAATCGAAACAAAGATCAAGAATACTCTGGAAGATATCACACCTTAGGAGTACCTTGTAGCTTCAAATCTTCTTCAATACTGCCTTCAATTGCATCCCTAAAGACCGTCTAGAGCATTAGGGTTAGCGGTGAGTAGTTGAGCAGACAGATTTCCCATACGCAGCAAGTGGTCAGCCAGACAAATTATTCTGGCTGACTTTATTTATGGGTTCTTTAGCCTCTTATCGCCCTTTTAAGGGCAGAAACGAATGATTATCTATCTCATCATCGATACGGATGAGAACCGCGCACGGTCACGCTACGGCTTCACTACCGGCACAGTACCAATAGCGAGGTCGGCTACCCGGTATAGCCGACCCAGTCAGCGGATAAGAAGCACACAGCGGTAACGACACCCAGCAGCAGTCCGCCGCTGCCCAGACCCACCCTAAAGGCAGCCGCCCAGTATGCTGTCGTCCAAGGCAATGCGGCAAAGAAAATTTTACGCGCCCAAATCGAAACCGCATCGCCGAGGGCAGAGAACGTGCCTATTCCGCTGTCCGATGTCAGACCCATGGCTGCATCACGAACGCTATCGGCAGCAGTCTCTCAGTCGCTCCGCAACCGTCGAGATCGGTTCTGTCAGTCACTATAAACAGGTCTTCCATAGGAGCGGCAATGCAGCAAACACAGTAGAAAACCCGCCCACCAGTGCTTCGGTAGGAAGGCACATCGTGAGCGGGCACTGCAGTCTTAGATAGCTATGGTCGCAGACAGCCGGGTAGCTTAGACAGCGATCGCCCCCCCGATAGCAGCAACTATCGCCGATACCAGCGCCGTACCAAAGAGCCACCAGGCCGCCGCTTCTGCTGCTTTCTTGGTATCCTCTATCTGCTGCTGGGTCTGCTCTTTAATCGCGCTGAGACGACTTTCTATCTGCCGCTCCATTTTCTCCGCCCGCTGAATCACACTGTCTCTGGCTGATTCTATCTGGTCGATCACACGGTTGGCATCAGTCTCTGAAATCCGGTCGTGAGAACTGGCCAACGCGACCAGGGTGTCACGGTCAAACTGAGAGAGCCGATCGCGCATGGCGCTAAAGCCCGCTTGAGGATCGTCAAACAGCGTACGAACATCGCGCTTGATGCCGTAGTAATCTAGCTCCGGACGATCTAGTGAGTCTAAGTATTCGTGGATGCTGCCAAAAATTCGGTCGACTACTGACTCAATACTGCGCTGAATGCTGCGCATCTGCTCGACGAACTGATTGCGCACATCAGCCATTCGGCCCACCACTTCAGCCGCTTCTTCCTCGGTCATGTCAGGCCGCTGGGCTAGCAGAGCCACCATGGTGGAATCGTCCATCTGGGAGAGGCGATCGCCCAACTTACTCGCCCCTAGCTTGGGATCATTCAGCAGTAGCTTCAGATCGCGCTTGATCCCTTCTGGCTTCAGTTCTTCTTTGTTGGTATTGCTCAGGTAGTCTTCCAGTGCAGTTTGGAAAGACAGCGCTTTAGACTTAGTGGTCGCTTGTGCCCTGCGGACAAGCCGGCGCGGGGATCGAATTACACCCTGAATGGTAGAGAGCACATCATCAATGATCTGATTGACCTCACCTTCATTCACATCGTCGCGCTGACTGAGAAGCTGCACCAGGGTGTCACGATCCATCTTAGAAAGACGGTAGCGAATGGCCTTAGCCCCGACTTTAGGATTGTCCATCAGCTTTTCCAGGTCGCGCTGAATGCCGGTAGGACTTAGCTCAGGCTTACCTGTGCTGCGCAGATAGTCGGCGATCGCCGTTGTAGCTTCGTCATATTTTGCCTGAGCTTGCAGCGATATCTTCTGAGGAGAACGCATCGCTGAGGTCCAGCTACTCTCAATCTCACCGACCGTCTGATCCACCTCTTGCTCAGAAAGATCAGATCGCTGACCCAATAGTTTTACAAGCGTGTCGCGGTCAAACTGCGACAGACGACCTCGAAGCCGGCGAATCCCCTCATCGGGCTCATCCAATAAGCGCTGGATATCTCGCTTGATGCCCTCTGGATTCAGCTCCGCTTTGCCCGTATTCCGCAAATAGTCCTCCAAGGACTGCTGCTGTTGCTGCAGGCGAACCTTGGTAGATTGCTCTAAACTTGCGGCGTCGGCAATCACTCGCTGCAAGAGCTGCTCATACTTGCTGGCAATCTCATGCGCCGCAACGTCATCGCGAGTCACGAGAAACTGACGAAAGTAATCAGCATTGAGCTGGCCTAGACGCTCCCGCAGGTAATCAGACTCTAGAGGTTCCTCTTCGATCAGGGCTCTGAAAGCACGCTCGCCCATTTCAGAGTTGAGTTCGCTCGCTGGTGTATACCGGAAAAAGGTATCCATCTCCTGGCGTACCCGCTTTTCAGCGGTAGCAGCTTCGGCGGTGATAACCTCTGTCAACACCGCTTGGCGCACCACTTCCAAACGAGTCGCAAGGTCGCTAATCTCCTGCTGAGTCAGCATGCCCCGCGCTGAGAGGACATCGGTAAATAGCTGGCGGCTGATGCCTGAAAGCTGTGATCGCAGTTCACTCTCATCGGCTTCCGCGTCGTAGAGAACAGTGCGGAAGTTGCTCTCTAACTCATCAGATTTGAGTTCACCCAGGAAAGCATGATGCAGATAATTTTCGACATCAGCTCTGACGATGTTCCCTTCATCGGCAGATGCATCATTCAGGTCAGCGGACGAACTGTCTCCCTGAGACAGGATTTCCTGCTGCGCTCCCTTAATTTGGCCGATGATCTTGTTGGCGTCGACATCGTTGAGGTCCACTTTGCCCATTACCATCCCGACCATCGAGTTCAGGCTCTGGGTAAGGGCCATTTTGATCGGGCTACTACCACTCTGACCGCTGTCTTTGCTATCGCGTTGGCCGCTTTGAGAGGAACCGTTTTGCTGCCTCAATTCCTGGATCAACGTATCTAGGCGCTTGCCCAAGCCTTCGCTGGCAAGCTGTCCGCCGCTGGCTGAGGCGACAAACGCCATCAGTTCACCTAGTCCCTGGCTGCTCCCCGTGTTGCGCTGCCACACCCGGTACAGGCGGTTCGCCACTCGCTTCGCCTCTTCGCGGGAAAGATTGGTGCGATCGCTGAGCAGCTTGGCAAACATCTGAGGGTCTACCTTAGGCAGCTCGTCACGATCTACATTGGCCAGCTCAGAGCTGCGGAGCAGTCGCTCAAATTCTTGCTCAACCGATGCCACGTCAACTTCGGGTGACTTCAGGCTGGCAAAATAATCTTGCAAACTATCCTGAATACCTGAGGTATCAAGACCTGTTGTCAGCTCCCGACGAACGGCCGCCGCCGCCGCTTCAGCTGTCTGTACCATCTGGTTGCTGGCACTTTTGGCGCCGATTGCAGCCGTTGCTGTGCCAACAATTGCCTGAAAACCATTCGTAGCCGATTTGACGACAGAGCCGATCAGAGAGCCTACCGCTGTAGAGCTAAACCACACCAGCAGGGTGAAATAGGTTCCCCAGATAACCAAACCCGTAATTGCTCCCAGCAGAGGATTGTCGTAAAGACTCAGCTTAACGGCCAGCCAACAGGCAAAGAATAGCGCCAGGCTGACTGTAATCAACGTCCACAGACCAAAGGCGAGGCTGATGGTTTTGATGCCAGTGCCTGACGAGCTGCTAGAACTGTCAGAAGAACTACTCGAAGAACTACCAGAGTGAGTTGCGTAAGAGACCCCAGCGGCCATCGAAAGATTGGTCAGCAGAAGCTGAAAGCCAAAAGCCAAAATTACGCCGGAGAGAAGGGCGATAAAGAACTGAGGCGCGACCACTGGCTGTGAAGTGACAACTGGTACCGGAATAACCTCCGTTTCAACAATGCCCGGACTCCCTACTTGAGCCAGCCAGCCAACCGTGTGGTAAGCACTGTTTGTGGCCGACAATAGGCCCTCATAAAATTCCATAGCGATCTCTCCGTTTAAAAGTTTTGTGCTTGTCTCAATTAAGGCGTGATTCGTAGACACAATTCCTCTCCCCCAAGAAGGAAGCAACTATGCAAAATATGCCTAAAAGTCTAAGGGCATAGTCACCCCAGCGATAGAGACTATACCAGATTGATCCCTGCTAGAAGACAGGGGCAATCTATCATAGGGTCTACGCCTTTAGATAAAGGTCGCTAAAGAACGTATCTGGGTTTGGGGCGATGGCTCATTCGGGCAGCCGTTCATCTGAGTTTCTAAGACGCTGTCGCTGAGGATGTCACTGGGAATGGCGCAGCGCTTTCTGCTGAGCTCTGTACTGCGATCGCGTCTGAGGCATATCCTGGGGGGGCTTTGGCCGAGCTGTCTCAGGTTGCGCTGGCTCAGCAGGCTGCGCGGCTTCTGCCTCCGAGTTTGGGTCAGCGTCCGGGGCAAACATAGCGTGCTCGTCAGGCCGAATGTGTGAGCCGAAGCGATTGGCGTACACCTGCGTAAACTCCGCACCAAACAGCAGGATTTGAGCGGAGTAGTAAATCCACAGCAAAAGCACTACAAACGAGCCCGCCGCGCCGTAGGCAGAAGCGACACTGCTATTGCCTAGATAGAGCCCGATCAGCGCTTTGCCAATAGTAAAGAGTAGCGCTGTGATGGCCGCGCCGATGCCAACGTCGCCCCAACCGATTCTGACATCGGGCAATATCTTATAAATCAGGCCGAACAGCAGCGTAATCACTCCGAAAGAAACGACTCCGTTCAGCAGCTGCCAGGCCCAGGCGAAGCCAGGTAAAACATCTCCAAACATGCCGCTAACCGCCGACAGGCTAGCGCTGAGCATCAGCGATACCAGCAGTAAAAAGCCAATCACCAGCACCATGCCGAAAGATAACAGGCGATCGCGCACCAGTTTGCCAATCCCTTCGTCTTTCTTGGGCACCACATTCCAGACGGTGTTGAGCGCGTCTTGAAGCTGCACAAACAGCCCAGAAGCCCCCACGATCAGTAAGACAATACTAATTACGGTGGCCCAGATGCCGCTGTCGCTCTGGGCCTGTCTGCTTGTCAGCATTTCCTTAATCAGTTCAGCTCCACTGTTCCCGAGCAAACCCTGTAGCTGTTCTATGATGCGCGTTTGAACGGTACTCTGCTCGAACAAAAAGCTGGCTACCGCCACCGCAATCACCAGCACAGGGGCCAGTGAAAAGGTCGTGTAGTAAGCAAGGGCAGCCGCTAACCGGGAGACTTTATCTCGCTGCCACTCAGCCACTGTCTCTTTTAGCAAAGACCAAAGAATAGAAAAAGACATATATTATTGATTCCGGCGGTAGATATAAAAGGTAGCAAAAAAGGCAATCTGGTCGGACTGCCTCAAATGCTGACTGAGATCCTTGAGATGAGTACCAGCAGCTAGCTGATCAAGCCAGAGCGAAGGGCACGGACGGCAGCTTGAGTGCGATCGCTGGCTCCCAGCTTATTCAAGATGTTTCGAACGTGAGTCTTTACGGTACCCACGGTAACAAACAGTTTCTCTGCAATCTGCGCGTTGCTACAGCCGGAAACGATACATTCCAGAATCTCTAGCTCACGGCTAGTCAGAGGATAGGCATCGATAATCTGTTCGTATTCTGGCTCGACGGCGCGGATCTCCACCGTGCGGCTGTTGAAGTTTTCACCGACTGCAACAGCTGGCTTCACCTGACTGAGAACCAAGCTCGCAATCGAAGGATCAATCCAAGAGTTACCCGCGTTGGTCTCTCGGATCGCAGTCACCAAATCCTTTGTCTCAATTTCCTTGGTGCAGTAGGAATCCGCCCCCGCCGCAAACGCTGCCAGAACAGCCTTTTCGCTATCGTGCATCGTCAGCATTAAAATACGCGTTTTGCTGTCGGGATTTTCCTTGCGGAAGCGCTGGATCATCTCAATGCCATCAATATCAGGCAGGCCCACATCGACAACGGCTACGTTAGGCCGCATTTCTTCAATCAAGGTTAGTCCCTTAACACCATTGTCTGCCTCGCCTAGAAACCTTAGCCCTGCTTGTCTGAAGGCCGCCCTCAAGCCCATACGGGTCAGATCGTGGTCTTCGACCAAAGCAACACTGATCTCCTCTTCCATCTTCGTAATACCTGAAACCTTAATAAAGTACGTAGACTGACGGGGAAGTCGGTAGTCAACTCTCTGTGAGTGAGTTGTCAATAAGACCCTATCAGCATTTAATCTACTACAAACGATTCACATCAGCTCAGAGTGCAGTATTATGACAGACCAAGCATCTGTCAGGCGAATGACAAAAGCAATACGGGTCTCTGCCTTTAGAAAGAGGCGTTAAACCTATAGCCTCGAAGTAGCCTCGAAGACAAAAAGTTAAATCCTGGTTCAAACTGTTTTTATAAGAACATGATAAAACTCTCTTTTTGCAAATACCCTTCTGACGGATTTTTCTACTATTGAGCGATTGATGATTGAGCTAGGGCGTTTTTTTGATCTGGCTTCCGATTTGATGTGCGTCTTGGATGCAGGTGGGCACTGTCGGCAGATCAATGCTGCCTTCACAGATATTTTGGGCTATAGCAATGCGGCACTGCGATCACAACGCCTGGTTGACTTAGCCCATACTGATGACCGAGCAGCTCACCAGGCGGAGATAGACCAGCTGCTAGCAGGAGCCTGTGCAACGGCTAACTTCACAGGTCGCTATCAGCATCAGGACAGAAGCTGGCGATGGTTGAAGTGGAACATTGCGGTAGCGAATGGAGTGACTGACGCCTCTACTGACGAATCGAGTCAGCAGGCGAATGGTCAGAAGCCGTGGCTGTACTGTGTGGCTCG
>JBARVU010000316.1:0-26461 GCA_049646425.1 Phormidesmis sp.
ACAAAAACTGTGTGACTGGGCCAGAAAACCCTGTGACAACCTATGACACGCCCAACTGTAACCCGATGCGGCGAAGCTGCCCGCGCACGCTAGCATCCAACACTTTTGAGCCGATTTGGATAATCACCCCACCGATCAGATCCGGGTCAACGCGGGTTTCTAACTCAACGGACTGGGCATTCGTCATGCTGACCACTTTTTGGCGCACCGTCTCTTTCTGTTCATCTGTCAGCTCAATGGCAGATATCACTTCGGCTAACACCGTCTGCTTCAGCGCCCGTACCTTGACCTGAAACTGCTGCAAAATGGGCTCTAATAAATAGATACGACCCTTATCGACCAGCAGCATGAGAAAATTATTCATCTGCGGATTGGCATCGTCACCCAGCACCTTAGTCAATACCCCCTTCTTAGCGTCGGTAGGGGTGATGGGACTGGCTAAGAAACTAGACAGGGGATCTGACGCCTTCATCAACTTGAGCAGATCAGCCGCAGTCTGACTCAGCTCATCCACTGAGTTCTTCGACTGGGCGATCGCCAGCAGCGCTTGGGCATAAGGAGCAGCGACCTCTGAAGCAACCGTACTCATCGTCTTTTCTCCTAACTTCCTAGCTGTGCAATACTTCGGTCAACCAGCTGAGCCTGCACACCCTCATTCAGGGCATCCGGCAACCGCGATTTCACCTTGTCGAGCGCCATCGCCGCCACGCGCTGCCTGAGCTCCTGCATTACCCGCTCCTGCTGAGAAGAAATGTCCTGCTGGGCTGCCGCCTGCAAACGCTCAATGTCCTTAGCGGACTGCGCCATCACAGACTCTCGGGCAGTCTCGGCATTGGTCTTGGCTTCAGCGCGAATTCGCTCCGCCTCTTTCTTAGCCATCTGTAGCTTTTGCTGCTGCTCAGCTAGCGCAGAAGCCGCCTTTTTCTGACGGGCTTCCACGTCTTTGATCGCCGCTTCAATCTCCTCGCGGCGGGACTTGAGCTTGCTGCCCAAAAATCCTCTCCCAAAATAGACCAGGACACCAATGATAATGGCCAGGTTGATCAGGTTGGCTTCAAGCACGTCAAAATGGAAGCCAAATCCTTTCGTCTCAGAGGCTAAGAGCCCCAACGCTTGCGTTAACACTTTCGATACCTATACTGCTTCTCTGTCTCAAGTCATCTAAAACTAGGTCGTTTCATCCGGCGGTACTTGATAGCACCTTCGGCCCTCAGGCAGCTGAGCCCAGCAACTTACCCAAAATCTGGTCGCTCAAAGCATCTACCTGCGTCTCCAATTGGCTCAAAGCCGTCGCCTTCTGCGCGTCTAACTCTTTCTGAACGGCCTCTCGTTTGGCGGCGGCTTCCTGCTGAGCCGATGCCTCCTGCTGAGCCGCGATCTGCCTGGCTTCAGCTTGAGCAGTCTCAATGACGCTGCGAGCCTCACGGCGCGTATCTGCCAAAGACTTTTCATATTCGGCAGCCAAGCTTTCGGCCTTAGCTAAACGCTCTGAAGCGCCTGCTTTACCATTGCGCACATAGGTAGCGCGTTCATCAATAGCCTCACCTAAAGGCTTGTAAAATACGACGTTGAGCACAGCAATCAGCAGCAAAAACTGAATGGCCATCAGCGGCAGCGTGGCATCTAGGTCGAACAGTCCACCTGTCTTCTCTACAGCTTCGGCAGTCCTAGCGGCGCTAGCGGCTTCAACAGCCAGTAATGTCAGTCCCATCCCCATGATCTTTATTCCAATTTATAAAGCGAAGCGAGGCCAAAAGACGGTGTCTTTTGCCTCGCTTTAGTCCCAATATCTAGGAGAAAGGGTTAGCGAACAAGAGCACAAGCGCAACCACCAGACCGTAGATAGTCAGTGCTTCCATAAAGGCCAAGCTCAGCAGCAAGGTACCGCGAATCTTACCTTCTGCTTCGGGCTGACGGGCGATCCCTTCTACAGCTTGGCCAGCCGCAGTACCCTGACCAATACCAGGGCCAATCGCGCCCAGACCAATAGCCAAACCAGCCGCAATGACAGAAGCGCTAGCAATAGTCGGATCCATGATGTTTTTCCTTTTGATGTTTATTGTTCAAGCCCCTCACGGGTTTTGGCCGTGACTGACAGGCCCGTGGAGAAAGAGATTAATGAGAGTCTCCAGCTCTCAGGGAGCGTTGAAGGCTCCTACCTGAAATCGGGCGCTAGCGAAGATACTCCCTAAGCTGCGATATCCCGCTACGCTGAACAATCCGTGCTCAAAGCGCTTCGAAGAAAGGCTTTCGCAGGGCATTATCCATGTTCTTCTCCGCCATGTCCCTCGATTGCTTCACCGATATAGGCAGCGGCTAAGGTGGCAAAGATAAGCGCCTGGATAGCGCTGGTAAACAGTCCCAGTGCCATCACTGGCAGCGGCACAAAGAGGGGCACTAGCAGTACCAGCACAGCAACCACAAGCTCGTCTGCCAGAATATTGCCAAACAGGCGGAAGCTCAGGGAAAGCGGCTTAGTGAAATCTTCCAGAATATTGATCGGCAGGAGAAACGGCAAGGGCTCAATGTACTTAGCAAAGTAACCCAGGCCCCGTTTTTTAAAACCTGCGTAAAAGTAAGCCAGCGAAGTTAACAGGGCCAGTGCGACCGTGGTGTTGATGTCGTTGGTAGGCGCGGCCAGCTCAGCCCCGTTTGGCAGGTGAAAGAGCTTCCAGGGAATGAGCGCACCTGACCAGTTAGAGACGAAGATAAACAAAAACAGCGTGCCAACAAAGGGCACCCAGGGGCGATATTCCTTCTCACCAATTTGGTCTCTGGCCAAGTCGCGAATAAACTCCAGCGCATACTCCATGAAGTTTTGCAGACCTGACGGGACACGCTCTACCTTTCGTGTCGCCAAAAAGGCAGCCCCGACAATCAGGGCGGCGACGAACCAGGAAACCAGGAAAACCTGACCATGGACGCTGAGGCCACCGATGTTCCAGTAGTACTGATTGCCAAGCTCAAGCTTAGCCAGCGGCCCAGCCCAAAACGCAGTGTTTACTAAGTTCAAAATGTTTAGCATTACCGTTTAAGTGTCAATTGAGGTCTGCGCCGAGAATGCGCTGTTGGATTAGAGACGAATAGGGTATTAGAGACGAGTAGAGTTAGAAGCGACAGGCGGTTCCTTCAGGCGGCTCCTCGTTGAGGTCTAGTAGACGTCCAAAGGACAAAGGCTATAATCGCCACCTTGTACGTCAAAAAGCCTAGAAAAACAGGAATCACTTCCAGCTGATCCCATCGCAGAGCAACAATCATCATGCCTGCAAAAACGGCCAAGCGTCCAGCACTTGAGTTTTTTTTCTGGCGACCAATCTTGCTAACATCTCTCCCCAGCATTCTGAGGTAAACGATGCCTCCGCAAGCACCCAAAATGTAGTCAAGGGCAATCTGCCAAGAATAAAACCCCCAAATAAAAGGAAAGATGACGACACCGAAAGCGACCGTCAATCCGAGCAGATTTTGCTGAAGCTGATCATAATCTTGCATGGACGCCTCAGAGGGCGGCAGCAGCAAAATGTCTTCGCCTGAAGGGTTTTCGCGCGAGTCGCCTGCGCTCAAGTCAGCTTCATCCAAAGCGTTCTCACCTTGGTGCTGAGGGCCCTGAGCTTCGCCCGCTCGAGCGTTTGCGATCACCTCTGCCGCCTCGATGGATACCTCCTTGGTCGCCATCGATTGGAGGGCACCTAGGTTCAGACCAGAATATTTATCCGGTGCGCTAGTCGAGTTTTTAGCAGAAGTCACAGCAGCAGAACTACCTATCAGAGTGCGAAGAAGTTCGTCAAACCAGTTGATTTGAAACAGGAGCAACCTGTACCAAATCAAGGCCGATCATATCATGGCAACAATACTTAAGAAAATAGTTTTAAAGCTAGATTGAGCTTCAACTGTGTGTCGGAGACAGCATAATGAGCTGCCGCGATTGGAGCGATCGCACCATCTCCAACCCGTCAGAACCGGCTACCTCAATCGCTTCTAGAATATCAGCCACGCTCACAGGCAGCGATAGATTGCCCTCACCGCACTTTTCTAAGAAGGCAAATTCCGCCTCTGTAATCGAAACGACCTGATAGTCAAAGTTAAAAAAGCTGCGGCTAGGCCAGCCCTCCATACAGGCATGGCGCTCGGGCACGGCTGCCAACAGCAGCGCATCGTCGGCCCAGTCTATTTTTTCTAGCGGCGGTCGGCCCAGGAAGAATTCATAGTGGGTCACCTCCGGGTCGAGCAGCTCGGTGAGTCGGTAGCGATCGCGGACCCCTAACCCCTCAGCTCGCGCCATCAAGTCAGGGGCAGTGCCAATCAGCCGCGAAAGATCCCAGTACTGCGGATTAGAGAATCCGACGAACTCTAAACCCGCCGCGTCAATCAGCTCAAAGAGGGTCTTGACGTTGTAATCGACTTCTTGGGGGTGCACATACATATCGGCGAAGCATTCATCGCGCTGGTTTTCTAGTGACCAGCGGGTTTCCTCGCGCTTCCGCAGGCGATTTTCCGATGGCAAAGACGAAAAGAGCGTGCGACCGACTTGAACGCCATCTGTGTAGTCGCCCTTTTGATCGCCTTGTAAGAGCGCGATCGCCGCTTGCGTCAGCTGGATTTCCCATCGTCCTAGCTCCGCGTACACGAAGATATGAAAAATGCCGCCCGGCTTTAGCTTTTTCGCCAGTGCCTGAATGCCTCGGATCGGATCAGGCATATGATGCAGTACGCCAACACAGTTGATCAAGTCAAATTCGCCAGGAATCTGCTCGACATCGTAAATACTGAGGGTGTGAAAGGTGACCCGGTCGGCGCCTGATCGCTGGCAGCGCTCTGTGGCAACGGTGATCGCCCCCTCACTCAGGTCTATCCCCACGACGTCTGCTTCCGGATTGAGATGCACCAGATACTCCGTCCCGACCCCCGTGCCGCAGCCCGCATCTAAAATTCGGACGCGATCACTCTTGGGTCTTCGCCCCGTACAAAAGCTATAGGCAGAAGGCCAGTGCCAGCGCCAGTTGTAGCCAGGCGGCGCGGCATCGAGGAGAGGCTCCGGTGGGAAAGGATAGGTGTCATAGAGCCGGGCGACTGCCGAACTCACCTTGGCAGTCTCATCTGCTGTCGTTTTGTCTGCTGTCGTTCCACCGCTAGGGGAATCGCTTACTGCTGGAGAAGACTCTGCCATAGCCGCTTCTTCACTTCGATAATATAGAGGTCTTCTTTCTAGCATCGCTTATGCCTGCTCCTCATAGCGAGATTGAAGGAAATTAAAAGTTACAAAACTTATCTCTACTCTCAGAGAGTTCAGGCGTCTCGTATGATCAGCTAAGTCAGCAGAACAATTCAGAGTGCTAGCGATGCCGATACGGCCCTCAATAATACGGTTCTTAACAATTGCACAGGGGCCATTCCAAATCGTTTTACTCTGAAGATCAGTTCAGTCTTTGTATTAGCGACCTAATCTTATATAGGGAGTCTTTGAGAACCCATGACAGTGACAGCTAGCGGCGGAAGCTCTGTAGCGCGGCCCCAACTTTACCAAACCCTGCCCGCTTCGACGATTGCTCAAGCGGAGCAAAAAGACCGTTATATCGAGCGCACCGAGCTGGGTGAACTCAAAACTTTTTTCGATTCGGGCATGAAGCGATTAGCGATCGCCCAGACCCTCACGCGCTATTCCGAACTCATCGTTTCCCAGGCTGCTAACCGTATCTTCACTGGCGGCTCTGCCCTGGCTTACCTCGAAAAGGCAGACGATGCCCCCATGGAAATGACCCGAGGAGGCACTCCGCTCGACCAGAAAGAAGCCACAAAGCTGGGAACAGCCACCTTCTCAGCGAGCAACGACGACAAAGGCGGCGGTATCTTAGGCAGCGTTCGTAACCTGCTGGTCAATAACCCCGAAGTCGGCCCCACCCCTTCTAACTTCAGGCCAATCAACGTTGCCCGCTATGGCCCGAGCAACATGCAAAAGTCGCTGCGCGACATGAGCTGGTTTTTGCGCTACCTCACCTACGCAGTCGTAGCAGGCGATCCCAACATCATCAAGGTGAACGTTCGCGGCCTGCGCGAAATCATCGAAAACGCCTGCTCTACGCCAGCGACCCTGGTGGCATTGCAGACGATGCGCGGTGCGTCGATTGGCTACTTCAAAGGTGACGAAGAAGCTCAGGACATCCTGCGACAGTACTTCGACGTGATGCTCACCGAGTTCCGTGGCCCTACGCCTTCCGACAAGGTTCGTCAACGACAGTCCAAGGACTTACAAGGTCTTAAGCTGCCTCAGATTTACTACAACGCTTCTGAGCGCCGCCCGGTGTACGCTCTGAAAACCGGCCTGGGAACGACGGAAAAAGAAGAGGCTATCCGAGCCGCTTATCGCCAAGTGTTTGAGCGCGATATTAAGAGAGCGTACTCTCAAGACATTTCTTATCTAGAATCGAAGGCCAGAAACGGCGAGATTTCGATGAAGGAATTCATCCGTGGCTTAGCAAAGTCACCGCTATATCGCAAACAGTTCTACGAGCCGTTTATCAACAGCCGGGCGCTAGAGCTCGCCTTCCGTCACGTTTTGGGCCGTGGCCCTAGCTCCCGAGAGGAAGTGCAAAAATACTTCTCTATCGTCTCTGAAGGGGGTCTCCCGGCCCTGATCGACACCCTAGTCGATTCCAAAGAATACGCTGACTACTTCGGCGAAGAAACCGTTCCTTACATTCGCGGCCTTGGACAGGAAGCACAAGAATGCCGTAACTGGGGAGCCCAGCAGGACTTATTCAACTACAGTGCGCCCTTTCGCAAGGTGCCTCAGTTTATCACCCTGTTCGCTTCCTACGAGCAGCCGCTGCCCGACCAGCATGTTTATGGCGCAGGCAATGACCCGCTAGAAATTCAGTTCGGCGCCATTTTCCCGAAAGAGACCCGCAACCCCAGCAGCAGCCCTGCGCCCTTTAACAAAGACACCCGCCGCATTCTGATTCGTCAGGGGGCAGGCATTGACAACCAGCTCAGCAATCCTGCAGCTCGCCCTAAAGCGCCCGGTTCGTTAGGGCCAAAGGTGTTTAAATCGTCTGAAGTCAGCAGTCAAGTCATCATTGATGCGGTCTATCGTCAGGTGTTTGGCCGCAAGCCCTATGCTGGGCAGGAGCTGAGTGTCGCAGAAAGCCGATTCAACCAGGGTGAGATCAACGTTCGCGAATTAGTCAAAGCCGTTGCTAAGTCGGAATCCTTTCGCAAAACCTACTGGACATCGCTCTACGTGATGAAAGCGGTGGAGTATATTCATCGCCGCTTGATTGGCCGTCCGACCTATGGTCGCCAAGAGACCAATAAGTACTTCGACGTCTGCGCGAAGCAGGGCTTTTATGCGTTAGTCGATGCGATTATCGACTCTCAAGAGTATACCGAGTGCTTTGGGGAAGATACGGTTCCTTACGAGCGGTATCTGACACCGGGCGGGCAGGCAATGCGATCGCTCCGAGTCGGTTCCATTCAAGACACCGGTACTCGCGCCGAGGTAGCTTCTACGCCCAGATTTATCGAGCTTGGTCAGGTCTCTACTGATCGGCCAACCCCCGAAGTCAAGCAGCGGGTGCGCCAAGGTGTTAGCGTTCAGCGAGAGCAAACCAAGCGCTTCAAGCTGACGAACACTGCCGATAAGTCGGCGGTGAAGACTGTTGCCCAGGCAGCCTATCGGCAGATCTTTGAGCGCGACATCGCCCCTTACGTGATCAAGGCTAGCGAGTTCTCTGAGCTCGAAAGTAAGCTCGGCAACGGTGAAATCAATCTCAAGGAGTTCATCGAAGGACTAGGCTGCTCCGGACTCTATATCAAAGAGTTCTACGCCCCTTATCCTAATACCAAAGTGATTGAGCT
This sequence comes from Phormidesmis sp., assembly GCA_049646425.1. Lineage (GTDB taxonomy): Bacteria > Cyanobacteriota > Cyanobacteriia > Phormidesmidales > Phormidesmidaceae > Phormidesmis. Next base: position 7,852 of record JBARVU010000316.1, read on the forward strand.
AGGCACCAAGCACTTCCTAGGGAGAGCCCCTCAAGATCAAACAGAGATTCGTAAGTACAACAAGATCTTAGCCGCAGACGGCATTCGGGGCTTTATTAACGCTCTGGTGAATACGCCAGAATATGCTCAGTACTTCGGCGAAGACACCGTGCCCTACCGGCGCTTTCCAACGCTGCCTGCAGCAAACTTCCCGAATACAGAGATTCTGTACAACCGCCTGACTAAGCAAAGTGCTGATGTCGTCGTTCCGAGCTTTCAGCCCACTAACTCGACGACCCCAGTAGAGCAGATGCCGCTGATGGCTAGCGCTACCGAGAAGTAGCATCTGGTTTCGAGGGTCTACTTAGAGCTGTGAAAAGGGCACATGGGCATCGTGTGCCCTTTTCAGGTCGACTATTTCCTACTCAATAGATCCTTTGAACAAATTCTGAGGATATTTATTACGAAATATTGCCAAACCTCTAAGAAGGTCAGCGCAATACCGGAAAATGTTTACGGAAGGTAGCTGAGCCAAACAAGATTGAGCCTACTTGAGGCGTAGAACTGCAAACTGACCGTCTTGTTTGCTTGCAAGCAGAAATTAAGTTTTGACAGGGTCTACCCGGAGGCCGTCCGTCAGCCCTTGCACTGGTCTTGCCGGCATATGCGCTTGAAGCTGATGCGATCTCCCGCATCAGTCATTCAAAAAGTATTGCCCGTCCTGTTCAGCTGCGAGTTGAGATGACTGAGGTTCAGCTGTTTGTTTTTTGAGAACCAGTGAAACTCATCTGGTTTATTCTTTCGGAGGAATCCATTAATGAGTATAGTCACGAAGTCAATCGTGAATGCTGATGCTGAGGCCCGCTACCTCAGCCCCGGCGAATTAGATCGCATCAAGGGATTTGTAACTTCGGGTGAGCGCCGTGTTCGCATCGCTCAAGTTCTAACGGAGTCCCGCGAACGCATTGTCAAAACAGCTGGCGATCAGCTGTTCCAGAAGCGCCCTGACGTGGTTTCTCCCGGTGGCAATGCCTACGGTGAAGAAATGACCGCAACTTGCCTGCGCGATATGGACTACTACCTACGCCTCATCACCTACGGTGTGGTTGCAGGGGATGTCTCCCCGATCGAAGAGATTGGTCTGGTCGGCGCTCGTGAGATGTACAACTCCCTCGGCACCTCTATTCCTGCAATGGCTGATTCCATCCGCTGCATGAAGAACGTTGCCAGCTCCATGATGTCTGGGGATGATGCGGCTGAAGCCTCCTCTTACTTCGACTATGTTGTTGGCGGATTGCAGTAGGCCCTTGCCACCGCAGTCTCTTTTACGCTTTGTTGAAAGAAGTCAGCGAGTCCCTCTGCCGAGTCCTCAAGCCTATTTGAGGGTCGTACGATACCACTGACGAAAAAGTCCACTTTAAGGAAGCACACCTAATGCAAGACGCAATTACTGCTGTAATTAATGCTTCAGACGTTCAAGGAAAGTACCTTGATCAGTCTTCAATGGATAAGCTCAAAGCTTATTTCCAAACCGGTGAACTGCGCGTTCGTGCGGCCACCTCTATCAGTGCAAACGCTGCCGAGATCGTCAAGGAAGCCGTGGCTAAGTCACTGCTGTACTCTGACATCACTCGTCCCGGCGGCAACATGTACACCACCCGTCGCTATGCTGCCTGCATTCGCGATCTTGACTACTACCTGCGCTATTCCACCTACGCCATGTTGGCAGGCGATCCTTCCATTCTCGATGAGCGCGTGCTCAACGGTTTGAAAGAGACCTACAACTCACTGGGCGTGCCGGTTGGTGCAACTGTTCAGGCAATTCAGGCTATGAAAGAAGTTACGGCTAGTCTTGTTGGCGCTGACGCTGGCAAAGAAATGGGCGTTTACTTTGACTACATCTCCTCTGGCTTGAGCTAGTTAGCTTTGAGCTAGTGATCTTTGAACTCGTTGGCCCTTGTGCTGACAGGCTGAAGCGAGATAGGTTCTTGAGAGATCAGCCTTTTCAAGGCTGGTAATTGAGAACATATGAGCTTCGATTGCGATAGTTCAATACTATACAGTTCAATACCCTTAGGACGAGTGGCTTACCAGGCGTCCTAACCCCCTGTCTAGAAGTCTGGGGTGAGTGTTAGAAAATTGAAGGCTTAGCAGAAGAAGCATAGCTGCTTCTTGCAAACTGAGAGGCTTCGGTTCGTTAGCATTGATTTTTCAGACTTCTAGATAGTGTTTCGCTCTTGACAATGGCTAGCACCCTGATACCTCAGCTAGCCGACTTGCGCTTTATCGACCCTATCCTGTGGAGGTCATTCACCTTGGCAACGCAAAGCAGGATGAAGCAGCTAAAGACAAAGCGCATGCAGATAAGCAGATACGATTGAGCAAACACAAGCGCGTCCGCACAAGTTTTTCCGTTTTAATTAGTTTAGATACCCCAAGAGGCCCTTGTTATGCGAATGTTTCGAGTCACTGCCTGTGTTCCTAGTCAAACCAGGATTCGCACTCAGCGCGAGCTGCAAAATACCTACTTCACCAAGTTAGTTCCTTACGATAACTGGTTTAAGGAGCAGCAGCGCATTCAGAAAATGGGCGGTACCATCGTCAAGGTAGAGTTGGCTACTGGCCGCCGGGGCGCAAATACGGGTCTCGCATAGTTCCAGAGAACAAAATCCTCGACACAACCTACGCTCACGTATGAAGAGCGACAGTCATGAGCAGGCCAATTGTGGTGCTGCTCTTTTTGTTGGCGGATTAAATCCTCTGAGCTGCTCGTAAGTCACTGCTTTTGCTCAGCAATACTTCCCAACAGGGGTTAGTACTGCTCTCAGGGCTGATTGGCAACAGAGCCGTTGACGCTAGCGCAGCCCTATCCAGGTGAAAAAATCCTGTCGAGTAACCCATTCAGTCATTACCAGAGCAACAAAGCCAATCATGGCAAAGCGACCGTTGATCTTCTCCGCGTACTGTGTCCAACCGAAGCCAGGGGTCGGCAAGCCGGCATCATCCTGCTGAACCGTCGTCGTTTGACCTTCTGTCGATAAATTTGTAGACATAAGCGGGGATGAATAGATTTTTACACTTATTTATACTACGAGATATTCGCTCATCAAAAATAGCGTATCGAGAAAAGACCCTATAGTATGTGGCATAGCTGTAGTTTTAAAGGGGTTTTTGTTAATAGCTTTCAAAACTACAGCTATTTTAACTTCATCGGAAGTTGCCTATATCAAAGCTGCTTATCCTGCGGCAATACGACTAGACTCAAACTAACGGTCTAGCGCTTTGATATGCTTAAGTATTCATTTTTTTGATTTTCGTTTTTGCTGCCTTTTGTGTTTATATGTGATTGTTTTACGGCTCGTATAGCTGCGAAGCGAATCTCATTACATCAGACTTTTTGTAAACTTTTAAGTGTTAAATGGTCGAGGGCTATGGCTGATAAAATTGGGCCCCTAAAAGGGAAAGCGCTGCTGCAAAAGTTAAATGAGCTATCTCATCTATCGAAGCGGGAGCGAGCTCAAGCCTGTGGGTACTACACGGTTACAGAAGACGATCAGATTCGAGCGGATTTGGCTGACTTCTACAGTGCGATTTTAGAAGCTAGAGGTATCTCTTTAAGTCCTGAAGGCGGCAAAGACGGCAGAGGTAGAGAGCCGACTTATCGAGTGAGTGTTCACAAAAACGGTCAGATTGTCATTGGCTCTACCTATACGCAAGAAATGGGCCTAAAGCCAGGCGACGAATTTGAAATCAAGTTGGGATATAAGCATATTCGGCTTGTACAGCTTAATAATTCTAAAGAGTAAAATGTTCTAAAGACTAGACGTAGTGCGATGTTTCACTCTGAAGTTTTCAATAGCTAACGGCTATTGGTGGCCATTAGCTTTTCGGGGAGCCAGCAACAGGGTCAACAATGCGCGATAGGGTTACCAGGGTGACTGGGTTAAGCGGTGAAAATCGAGTGAGCGTACCAACCGGTAGAGACCGCGAAATATTAATTTGAGTGAGCTGGGAGTGCCACGTATTGGCGATCGCCCGCTGGGCCAACCAGGTAGTGACCTGGCTGAGATGTTCGAGCGTAGCGAGCGCTAAGACAATCCGGCCAGAAACAGTCGAAGCGGTTGCCATTTTCCCATTGAGAAAGTCAAGGATAGCGACCAGCTGGCTGCTGCTGCCGCCGATAAAGACGCAGTCAGGGTTGGGTAGATCAGTAAGCGCGGCGGGCGCCTGCCCTTGGATGGTGTGAATAGGGGCGATCGCCAGTCTTTGGGCATTGTGGCGAATGAGGGCAGCACCGATCGCTGTTTTTTCAATGGCATACAGATGTGCTGTCGGACACAGGCGACTGAGTTCTATGCTCACAGCGCCCGTGCCCGCCCCAATATCCCAAATGGTTTGATCCGCCGACGGGGCCAGCGCTCCTAAAATCAGCAGCCGAATCTCACGCTTGGTCATCAGCGTCGGGCGATCTGGAAAGCCTGTGAATACGGAGTCTGGCAGACCAATGAGTGGCAGCGGAGCTAGCCGCTGTAGGGGCGGCTGTGAAGAGTGAGGCGATTCTAAGCAGTCTACGTCGGGCTGCTGACGCAAAAGAACCACCACGTTCAAAGGCGCAAAACCCTGAGACAGTAGTTGATCGGGCCAGTGTACGCTCAGCCGCTCGCACTCAGCCCCCAAATTTTCGCAGACCCACAGTCGATAGCTTATGGGCAAGTCGAGGGCGACGATCAGGGCAGCGATCGCGCCCGGTGTCAGCACCCCGTCTGTGAGGACAGCAATTTTGCGGTCGCCCCGCTTCAGCACCTGCACGAGCTTCGCCTCACCGCGACCATGAACGCTGATCAGCGTGGCATCTTGCCAGGGTAGCTTGAGACGACTAAAGGCTAGCTGAATCGCGCTGACCTGCGGATGAAACACCAGCTGCTCAGGAGGAAACACCGTTAGCAGCAGGCGACCGATGCCAAAGAACAAGGGGTCACCCGAAGCAAGCACCACCGCTCGGATGTTGAGATCGGTCTCTAGACGTGATCGCAGCTGCTCAAACACCTGAGTAAAGTTGCCCAACGGCCAAGCCTCGGTCGGCAAGTCGCTGAAAGCCTCCAAATGACGCGGTGCGCCGATCAAAAGCGTGGCAGACTCGATCAGCTTTAGCAGCGGCGGCGGCAGACTCGCTCGACCCAATAGGCCCACACCAATGACATGGACGGAACCTGTTGACAACACGTCTGGCGCAGCAGCGGGGCTCACGGTGATCGCTCCCAAGCGCCGATCATCAGCGCATTCAAAATAGCCGCCGCCACCGCCGAGCCCCCTTTGCGGCCCGCTACTAGAATATGAGGGACTGCGAGCGCTGCCAGCGCCTGCTTAGACTCCACTACGTTGATGAAGCCCACTGGCGTTCCGATCACTACAGCGGGCTGCCACTTACCCTTAGCAATCCCCTCACAGAGCGCGAGCAGTGCCGTCGGGGCATTGCCAACCGCAAAGATAGCCCTAGTAGGATATTTTGAAGCGCAGACCTGCATACCCTTTGCACTGCGGGTTTGACCTGTATTCAGCCCACGGTTCATGCCAGGAAAACCCGGATCGGCACACTGCACCGCTACCGCCACCGGAGACTGCCAGGTTTTGGCCATCACAGTTGTAATGCCAGCCGCCACCATCGACACGTCTGTTATCACTGGCTGACCTTGCCGCAGGGCCTGGTCAGCCGCCTCAATCGGCTCATCGCCAAACTGAATCAGCTGCTTAAACTCAAAATCAGCCGTCGTGTGAATGACGCGCCGCACCACTGCATACTCAGCATCCGTAAAGCCATGGGCACCGATTTCTCGGTCAATTTGAGCAAAACTGGCATCAGTGATGGCATGTTCACCATAAACAGGCATCAGCGCTAACCCTCATCAGGCACATAGGCTTGCTCTTCTAGATAGAGTTCGCCGGCATCGAGGCCATCGACCACAATGGCCTCGTAGCGCACGATTCCCTCTACAATGGCCGACTGACCGACCTCGGGCTCAGCGCCACTGGTCAACACCCACAGACGATCAGACTCGTCCTGCACTTGGTAAAGCCAGCCTTCTAGAAGGGCAACTCGCTGAGTAACACTGCCTGCAATCGCGACCGTTTCATCGACCTGATCAGCTTTGATGGAATTGATGCTCACAATAGGCTGACCGGGCATCCGTAGGGCAGGACGCTGTGCTGGCGCAGGAGTCGCTGATTGGTCAGCCTTCAGCGCCGACGACGGATTGCCTTCGGAAGTCGTACAGCCGCTAAGTACCAGGCTACTGAGCAGCAATCCTAAAAGGCCAGTTTTAATCCGCACTCTGATCGAAATAGTCATAGCAATGGCCGTTATTTCTGCGTATTATGCGTGTTCCTGGTGGGTCGACTTGCCGCAAACGGGCCGCAGTCGATGCCGGCTATCAAAGCAAAGGAGCATCCTCATCATTTTTTTCGACGCTGCTTTGGTAATCTGGTTTCAGTACTTTAGCGGCAGCACCTCGGTTGTTCGTACCGGCTGCTGGCCTGTGCTGCCTACTTACTTACACTACCTACTCAAATTTATTTAGATTAGTCGACCCGGCTTGTTGACTGTAGCTTGGCGCAGAAAGGCAGTAGCGTATCTTAACATTATGGCTCAGATTCTTGACGGGAAAGCGCTTGCAAAGCAGATTCAAACAGACCGGTCTACCCATGTTCGCCGTTGGCAGCAGCACTACGGCAGACCGCCTGGGCTAGCGGTGCTAATGGTCGGCGATAATCCTGCCAGTGCTGCTTATGTCCGGAATAAAGAAAAAGCCTGCGAGCAAGTGGGCATCGCGTCTCTCGGTAAAAGTTTGCCAGCAGGCAGCTCGCAAGCTGCGATTGCTGCCGAAATTCTAGTGCTCAATCAGAATCCTCAGGTAGATGGCATTTTAGTGCAGCTTCCTTTACCAGCCCCGCTAGAGGCAACCCCACTCCTCAACTTAATCGACCCAGACAAAGACGTCGATGGCCTACATCCAATCAACCTGGGTCGTCTCGTTAGAGGGGAACCTGGCCTACGTAGCTGTACGCCAGCGGGCATTATGCGGCTGCTGGAGGCTTATAATATCCCCTTAGTTGGGAAAACAGCTGTGGTGCTGGGTCGCAGTATTTTAGTGGGCAAACCCATGGGGCTAATGCTATTAGCCGCCAACGCTACGCCCACCTTGGCCCATTCAAAATCACAAAAATTATCCGAATTGACCCGCTCAGCCGATATTCTAGTAGCAGCTATCGGCGTTCCCAACTTTGTGGGTAAAGAGATGGTTAAGCCGGGCGCTACGGTGATCGACGTAGGTATTAACCGCATTACAGATACAGACACGGGTCGCTCTAAGCTAGTGGGAGATGTTGATTTTGCCGCTGTCGAACCCGTTGCCGGAGCGATTACACCAGTACCCGGTGGAATCGGGCCCATGACGGTCGCCATGCTGCTGGAGAATACGATTGCGAGCTATTGCGATCGCCTCCAAATTCAGTCGGATGCTTAAGCCGCCTCTGATCGCCCATCTAGGTTGAGAACTACAGCAACACAACGAGTCCTTCCATCAACCTCCCCTTACTGACTTTCTTCTAATGGCCTCCCATGGTGACTACAAACATCGATAGCCCCCCAACCTTTGATCTTAAAAGCTACTTAGCCGAGCGTTGTACTCAAGTTGAAGCGGCGCTAGACAGTGCGCTCAACGTGGTCTACCCCGAGCAAATCTATGAGGCGATGCGCTACTCACTCTTAGCAGGCGGCAAACGGCTGCGGCCCATTTTGTGTCTGGCTACCTGCGAAATGATGGGGGCTCCAGCAGCGGTGGCGATGCCGACCGCCTGCGCACTTGAAATGGTGCATACCATGTCGCTGATCCACGATGACCTGCCCGCGATGGATAACGACGACTACCGGCGAGGCCAGCTCACCAATCACAAAGTTTATGGTGAAGATGTGGCGGTACTGGCAGGCGATGCACTGTTGACCTATGCCTTTGAATACATTGCCACTCAGACTCCCCAGACCGTGCAGACGACTCAGACCCCACCCAACCCGATCAGCGGCGCGCAGCCTCGGCAGATTTTGCAGGTGGTTGCGCAGTTGGCCCAAGCTGTCGGTGCAGCAGGCTTAGTGGGTGGGCAAATTGTCGATCTGGCCTCAGAGGGCGAGACGATAGACGAAGGTACTCTGACCTACATTCACATGCACAAAACGGCAGCTTTGCTGGAAGTATCGGTTACTGCTGGGGCCATTTTGGCAGGTGCCGACCAGCCCGCTATCGACTGTTTGAGCCGCTACGCCCAGCGGATCGGGCTTGCCTTTCAAATCGTCGACGATGTGCTTGATATCACCTCTGACTCAGCAACACTCGGCAAATCCGTTGGCAAGGACATTGCCGCCCAAAAAGCGACCTATCCCAGTTTGTGGGGGCTGGAAGCCTCTCAACGCAAAGCCCAGCAGCTCATCAACGAAGCCATCGCCGAACTGACCAATTTTGACCAGCGGGCGCAGCCTTTGAGAGCGATCGCCCGCTACATCACCGCGCGTACCTACTAACCTGCCCGCTCTTTACTTTCGTAACTCTGCCCGGGCCTATATCACTGGCCCGTATCACTGACTCATGCAGGACTTCAACCAAATTTTTGAAAATCACGTACTGTGGGTGGCCCTCGTTGCCTGTATCAGTGCTCAAGCCCTTAAGCTCGTATTTGAATTTGCCCAGCACCGCTCCATCAATCCTCGGGTACTGGTTGAAACCGGCGGGATGCCTAGCGCCCACTCAGCATTAGTAACTGCGCTAGCCTGTGGCGTTGGGCAAACTATTGGGTGGAACACACCGGCCTTTGCCGTAACCTCTGTTTTTGCCGTGATCGTTATGTACGATGCTGCCGGAGTACGCCAAGCAGCCGGTAAGCAGGCCAAGGTGCTCAATCAGATTCTAGACGAGCTCTTTCAGGAGCATGCTGAATTCAATCAAGACCGGCTCAAGGAACTATTGGGTCACACCCCGGTTCAAGTGATTGTTGGGTCAGCGCTAGGCGTATTAGTCGCTTGGCTTGCTGCCCCGGCGGCTTAACGGACGACGTCGATAGACATTTGAACAACTTGCTCAGCATCGACGACGACAGCAGTTAACTGAGCTGCACTTAGCCGCTGCAAAGTCGTCTCGGCAACAGCCGCATCTTGGGTATAGTCAGCGAGCAGGTAGGGGCGCTGCTGATAGACTGCCAAACCCACCGGGGTTATGATTTGACCCACAGTAGAAGCAATTTCCGGGCGATCGCCAAAATCGACCAGCACAGCGTAGCCAGCCGCTAGCCGCTGAGGCTGATAGACTTCGTCGCCGCTATTCTCGGCCACCGGTTCTGCAGCCGCCGGGGGCCCTGTGACTGGCTCCTCTACGACTGGCTGCTCTAGCTCTGCAACTGGCTGCTCTGGCTCTACAATTGGCTCCTCTGCGACTGGCTGCTCTGGCTCTGCGACTGGCTGCTCTGGCTCTGCAACTGGCTCCTCTGCGACTGGCTGCTCTGGCTCTGCGACTGGCTGCTCTGGCTCTGCAATTGACTCCTCTGCGACTGGCTGCTCTGGCTCTGTGGCTAGCTCCTCTGCGGCGGGTCTAGCAACGAAACTTTCAAAGCCTTCCACTGTCGTCATGTAAGACGCCCAAGCGTTGGCGGTTTCGAGACTGGTAAACCCCCCTGCGCGCACTAAGACTTCACTGAGATAGTCGCAGATCAGCACCGTATTATCGGCTGGCAAAACCGAGGCAATCCGGGCGCGGTCGGCCTCTGTATTACCTCGCACCAACAGTAAATATTCCTGGCTAGCAGGCGCTGGGCAGGTCGGTAAAGTTGTCTGAGCGATCGCCCGTTGTGAAGTCAGCGAATAGCTGAACCCGAGGCCGAGTATGCAGGTAGCTAAAGACAAACGGTCAAGAAATGGCATGAGTGATCTCAAAATAGAGAGGCGCAAGTGCCCCAAAGGACTATCTAGCGGGGAGATATCTAGCAGCGAAACATCTCAGCAAAGCTCAAGACTCTTCAGGCTGCCGTCTCTAAGGAAGCAAGCGGGTCAGGAATAGCAGCTGACGGGGCTTCAAAGGCACCTATCGCCACGTATTCTAAACGCAGCTTCAGCCAAGTTACAAACGTTTTGTCTGTAGAAACGACCGCCGCCGCTGGCTGAGGACATTTTGCGCTGACCTCAGCGAGTTCAGGAGCCGCTAAGAAAGCAGGTTGCCTGATCAGCCAGAAGTCAATCTCTTTCTCTCGTGACTGATAGTAAAGACGGCGTTCTTTCAATACCTCCTCAAAAGGCTCTTCCTCCAGCAAAAAGCGCTGACTAGCCACCACGTAGTAGTAAGTTGTCATGTTCTCAAGTTTGAAATTCAGTAAGTCGTAGCCTGCAATCTACAGTATCCTACGACGGGATGAATATCTGATGTGCGTGAATGTCTAAGCGCAGCCTGCTACTGCCCTTTAGAAACTCACCCGACCAGAGGAAGAAGTACCGCTAAACTCAGGTTCTGAAGGCAGCTCGACAGCATCAATTTCATCCTCGCTATTGAGCGCTGAGTCTTTTCGGGTGTCAATTCTGGCAGCATTGATCACAGCCCCCAAGAGCCTGACATCATCACTGAGCTCTAATTCCTCTATGGCAGTCTCTAGGACCGCTTTTTCAGTGACGCCGGGTCGGGTGACCAGGACAATGCCATCTGTCTGTCCTTCTAACAGCAGGGCGTCGTCGCAGCGGGTCAGCGAAGGCGTATCTAAAATCACCATGTCAAAACGAGCGCGAGCATCTTTGATGAAACGCTGCATCTCGCTAGATTCGATAATGGCGGCAGGCTGACGCTGCGGCCCCGGCGACGGACAGACATATAGATTTTCAACTTGAGCAACCATCTGGGCATTGTCGCCAATCTGACCGCCGTAGTAACGCAGCGGCTCCATCACGGCCTGAGAGTTCGCCATCAGTCCCAAAATTTCAGCTTTAGAAGCCGACCGTAAATCGGCTTCTACCAGAAGAGTACGCCGACCAGCACGGGCTGAGGCGATCGCCAAATTGTATGCGCTCACGCTCTTCCCTTCCTGAGCCCGAGTACTGGTCAGCACGATCATCCGAGGGCCAATCGAGCTCTCTTCTGTACCCACCAAACGCAGGCGACTCAAGAAACGCTCATAGTTGGTGTGATAGATAGCATCAGGCTGGACTAAAATAGGAACCGCTCTGGCAGAACGTGTCTTCATCGCCGGAATCATTCCCAGCACCGGCACTTCCTGATCCTGTAAGAGCGCTTCTAGCTCTTCTGCGGTGCGCACCGTGCCATCCAGCATGTCCAATAGATAAACTAAGCCACCTGCGACCACCAAGCCGATTGCTGCACCTACGAGCAGGACTACGATTGGCGCCGGCCGCTCGTCCGGTCTTTCCTCAGTAAATGTCGGCTTAGCAACCGTCAAGCTGCTCCCTGTCTCAGCCTGCGCGGCTTCCGCATCAACTCGGCTTGCCTGCAAGCGGTCGTACAGGGCCCGGCGCAAACCCACCTGGTACTCCAAGCGATTGCGCTCTAGCTGCTTGTTAGGCAGGCTAGCGTACTGTTGCCGCAGGGTCTGCGCTGACTGACCGATCACCTGCTGTTGAGAGAGAATGGCATCCCGCTGGGTGTCGAGCGCCACTAGCTGATTGGCCAGCGCCGCTCGGGCAGGATCCAGACTGCTGTCTTGACGAACCTGGGTACCGCTGGGTATAGGGACGTTGCCACTGCCACTGCCGCCAATCACCTCGGCCGCTCGCTGCCGCAGGAGCAGATCGTAAGCCACTAGATTATCTCGTAGCTCTACCATGCTAGGATGCTCCGCCCTGAGACCCTGGCTTTGTAGCAACGTCATCTGAGTCTCGGCTTGAGAGATCTGCGCTCGCAGCTGAGCGATCAGCGGATCTGCGCTCAGCGCCGAGGATGCATAGGCCTGCTCCGGGTTCATCCCCAGCTGAGACTGGAGGCTACGCATCTGCGCTTCAATGCCTGCCAGCGTAATTTGGTTGGATCTCAGCTGCTCCTGACTGCCGGAAATCGCCCCTAGCAGACTGCCGTCAATTGAAGCTTGAATAGCTGGCCCTTCAATTCGATCATAAGCCTCTAGCGCCTTCTCAGCCTCACGCAGGTCAGACTCAATTGTCGGCAGGCGCTGATCCAGTTCATCAGTGATGGCCTGCAGTGTCGCCCTGTTAGTAACTTTGCTGAGTTCGATCATGGCCACAACCATCGCGTTCATGACCGCTTCAGTGACGTCCGGATCCGATCCGGTGAAGCGTACGGCTACGCTCTGATTCGTTGGGGCCGTATTTTCTCCTGCAGGAGGGTCAATTGCTATTTTCGTGTTCTCTGCGATCTCGCCGGGCGTCACGTCAATACCACGATCTTGAAGAGCAACAGCAACCTCATTGAAAAGCACGTCTGACAGCAGCAGTTCCTCTGTAATCTGGCTACGGCCCTGGGTCTGTAGCCGGTCACCAGTATCTGAAAAAATAACTAGCGGCGAGTTGTCAACCAGTACTGCCACCGAATCGTAGGTTGGCGGCGGCTCTGGCTGAAAGGCAATAACACTAGAAGCCCCTAGAATAGACAAAAAAGTAAATAAGCTTGGCCACTTATACCGGTTTAGCGCAAGTAAGTAGCGTTTGATAAATGGGGATGCCATGGTTCTACTTTTAGAGTGTCAGTAAGCGAGAGCAGAAGTTTGTCAGACAGAGGAAACTATTTAAAAGAGGCCATTGCCGTTACCCGTAAAATTGTCAAAGAAGTCAGTAAATCCTATGACATCTCTAAAGGGACGAGTAATTGTCTGAAGCGCAAACGACAGTCGGCCAATCAGATTGCGACCCACCACAATAACATCACTATCTTCCAGCGGTGGGTTTTGAGTAATATCACCTCGAATTGCCGAACCACCATCAATGCTAATCGTCACCGCTCGACCCGTCTCAGGATCGAAGCGAATGAGCGCAACGTCTCGCAGGTTAGCAGTATCAGCGTTGATGCCCAATAGAGAAACCGCATCCACAAACGTGCTGCCGTTGTTCAAATTGAGCGTGCCAACACCGCCTCGGCCACCGGCGTAATTGAGAAAACGCACGTTGATAATTGGCTGAGCCAGGGTAGAACGGGCGACTAGATAGCGATCATACTCATTCAGTTCGCTGGGATCTAGCTCCGGAATCACAACGACATCACCATCTTCTAAACGGACATCTGGGAGGGGACTACCTTCCTTGAGCGGTGTGAACAAATCGACGTTGACCGTCTCCTCAGTGATGCTGCCATTGCGCCGCAGCTGTCGCTGAATCTGAATCGCCCGCAAGTCAGAGGTACGAGTCGCCCCACCAGCCGTCAGCAATGCGGTTGCCACACTGGGGTCAGACAAAGGATAAAACCCAGGCCGCTGCACTGACCCTAAAATAGTGACCTCGACCCCCCGTTGAGCAACCAGGGTAATTGCAACATCACGGGCTTCTCGAATCACAACATACTGGTTATAGATCAGACGCAGTCGATCTTCGGCCTCTCTGAGTGTGAGCCCTTCAAAGGGAACTGCCCCCTGGATTGGCACAATGATATTGCCCTGCAAATCCAGAGTCGCTTGAAAGCTTAAATCGGGATAGCGCTGTACGCTCACAAAAATTGAATCGCCCGGCCCTAGGTGGTAGTCATCGAAGGCAGGCTGTAGGCCAGTGGGACTGACGACTGTATTAGGAGTGGTTAAAGGTCGCTCAAATCGGGGGCCCGTTTGAGGGGGTAAGGTAGGTACCTGCTCTACCGATCCCACTGCTTCAGATCCCTGTTCTTCCGTCAGGTCTGTCTGCTGCTCTTCTGAAGTAAAGGGGGGCTGCCCTGCCGGTTCAGGCGGCTGTTCGATCGCAGGCATCGACTGCTCAGCGGGGGGTAACAGCACAGGTAGGTCGTCCTGGGCATAGGACGGCAGCGCGCTACCAACGACCCCGAGAAGACATAGCGTACCAACGAACTCTCCTGACCATCGGCATCTGATAAGTAGAGAAAGCCAGCGTGACCGGCGCAGAGAGGAGCTGTTAGGGCTTGGCATGCTATTCATAACCACTGGGTTCTGATGCTATTGGAGCGTTGGTTGGGACACAGGTCGGCGCTGAGTTCGGATGATATCACCCAATCATCTGGCGACGATATCCTGAGACGATATCCTGATTAGTTTGTCTTCTAGGATGCCAGGAAAGCATCTATCGCTAATGTATCTTACGAACCTACGTAAATATAAGGTCAAAAAACAAACATCAACGAATCTTTTTCTACGCTAAATAATGCCTCTACATAATCAGCATATGATACCGTCGGGACTCAATGAATGAAGTATCGAAATAGCCACATTCTCTAAGACTGTGTGTTGTTTTCTAACAATAGCGTTTTCACTGCATTTGGGGACTCAGGGCTAAGCGCACGGGCCGAAACTTGCTCGAAAACGGTCTCTAAGAGGGTTTGATGGATGTCTTTGCCGAGAGATTCGGCGATCGCCTGATGAGGCGAAATCTCACTGAGCGGCGCAATCGGCAGCCAAAGACTCACCGCCACCCACGGCATTCTGCGATACTGCTGCCACTGGAGCTTTTGATCAGCCCAGAACCAGCTTGCCACAGATGCACTTCCTCCTGTAGGCCAAGCGTACCACTGCACCACAGCGTAAGTTTGCCCCTGATTCCAGGCACGGAAGAAGTCGCTATTGATCCGGACAGTTTTTGTATTTTTTGAGCTATCTGCGGGCAATTCAAAGGAGACTGTCTGATGGGAATCAGTCGTCCAGTTCTGAGAACCTTTGATATCGAGCCACTCAACTTCTGGCTGATCGGCTTCATAGGTTTGGGGGCGAAGCAGTAGAAAGACAGAAGTACTTTCGCCCGGAGGGCTGTCTACAGCGGCTGTAGCCGATAGCTGCTGAATAGACCAGGTGTGCCCACCAAATTTTGTTTTGTCATGTCCCTCGGTGGCCCATCCCGGCACAGCAATCCCCTGATCGCGGATGTCTTGAAGGGCTGAGCGGGTTGACTGTTCGAGCTTGGGAGGGGTTGCCCAAGGCCAACCGGAGACGTATTGCGGGAGCGCGCTCACAGCCACAAACAGCGCCAAAACGGCGATGACGATGAGCTTAACCGTCAGTTTATATGAAGTTCCTAAAAAGGGGGAAGCAGGCATAAAAGAAGATCTCACAGCTAGCACGGTAGGCGACAAGCGACTCGAATAGCCCGTCTCGAAAGTAAAGGCAATAGTTAAAAGTAATTGCGGTCAGGGGCTGGATTAGGCGCAGGCTGATCGCGGCTACCCGATTCTGGACTGACGTCGGCAGTTTGTGAAGAGGGCTGTGAAGTGACTGCACCGATGGTCAGCGTCGTCGGCACGTAGCGTTCTAGGAGCTGAACCAGCACGATCAACATTCCCAGCATCGCTGCCGAGTATAGATCGCCGCCCCAGCTCTCGTGAAGCCAGTCGAAAGCGGCTGTCATCTGGGCACCGTGAAAGAAGGTGAGGGCGGCATTGCGAATGATGTTGCCGACAACGCTAATGCCAACAATGCCGACAAAAAATAGGCTGGTTCTAAGTCGCGAGCGATTTAGCCCCGTCCAGTAAGTCAAGATCAGCCCCATATAAAGGCTGGTAAACAGCATCTTCAGACCAGCGCAGTGAGGTGCGACTTCTACAAGCTGATCATTCACCGATAGATAGATGCCATCGACCTGCACGTTGACGTCAAACTGAAGCAGAATAAAGCCCGCCACGGAGGCAATAAAGCTCTGCAACGGCAGAATATACGGCTCTATCAAATAGGGGAGTTGAGTGGGCGTAGAGAGCAGCACCAGTACCCAGGGAAAGGCATACAGGCGAAATCCAGCAAAGCCTTTGAGGGCTAGCAGCAGACCGGCCAGCAGAATGGGCAGAGACAGATTCATCAAATCGACTAGGCCGCTGTTGTAGAAGGCAGCCGCCATGAGTAACAGCGGCACCGCCAGCCAGTGTGACTGGCCAGGGAGGGATTGCCAGCGCGATCGCTGTTCCCAAACCAGATAGGCCGCAAAGGGAATGCCCAGCAGACCGTGACTGAAGTACTCGTGCTGAATACTGATAGATTTGTTTAGCCAGCCGTCTACCCAGTGCCAGAGCAGCGGCGCGTAGAGGATACCGATGAGGCCGAGAATGATCCCTTCGAGCGGTGGTTGAGTTCTGAGTTTGGAGATCAGCATGGAGAAGGGGAGAGGGGGAGAGGCTTGTAAATCAGGAGCAGACCGGTTGGATTTGTGCAGTCATGACGGCGGCGGTGATCGCTGCCACGACCCGGTCGATTTGCTCGGTAGTCAGGCCGGGATACATCGGTAGGGACAAGATCTCTTGACTAAGCGCTTCGGCGTGAGGAAAATCGCCGGGCCTGTGACCCAGCGATTGGAAGGCGGGCTGTAGGTGGCAGGGGGTGGGGTAGTGAATGCCTGTCTGAATATCCTGCCCATTTAGCTCTAGCTGTAGGCGAGTGCGATCAATGGGGCATTGGGGAGTCACTTTGACGACATAGAGATGATAGACGTGGCCCTGAGCGCTGTCGTTTTTGATAGGGCAAAGGCCATAGTCTGCCAAGGGGGCCAGTAAATGGTCATAGTAAGCTGCTAGCCGGTTGCGCTCCTGGTTCCACGCTTCTAGGTGAGGAAGCTTAAGCTGGAGTACGCCTGCCTGTATAGTATCTAATCGGCTGTTGGTGCCGCCCGGATCGGTGTGGAAGTATTTGCGGGTAGCGCCATAGTTGCGGAGCGATCGCACCGTTTGCGCCACCAAAGTTTGCTGAGTGACCAGCATGCCGCCATCGCCCAAAGCGCCCAGGTTCTTGCTGGGATAAAAGCTAAAAGCAGCCGCGAGTCCAATCGAGCCTGCCCGGTAGCCTTCGCGCTCCGCCAGATGGGCCTGGGCAGCATCTTCAAAAATAATCAGCCGGTAGCGCTCCGCCAGGTCAATCAGGGCGCTTGGTGAAACCATCTGGCCGTAGAGATGGACAGGCATAATCGCCCGAGTCCTGCGGGTGATGGCACATTCTGCTGCAACTAGATCGATCAGGGCAGTGTGCGGATCGCAGTCGACAAATACAGGCTTAGCCCCCGCTCGCACAATGCCGATCAGGGTCGCAACAAAGGTATTCGCGGGGAGGATGACCTCGTCGCCAGCACAGATGCCACAGGCTCGCAGTCCTAGGGCGATCGCATCCGTACCGCAGCCCACGCCCACGCCGCAAGCTGTCTGGCAAGCCTCGGCAAAGGCAGCTTCAAAGCCAGCGACCGCTTGGCCTAAAACATAGTCCCCTCGACTCAAAGCCGCCTCCACCACTGCTAAAATGTCGGCCTGAAGTGGGCGATGCTGCCAGGCAAGATCGACAAACGGAATCGGTACAGACGATATCGGTACGGATGATTGGGAAGGGCTCATAAAATTCTAGGCATACCAGCGCGTCGCCAAAGAGATTAGGCCAGAGAACATCGAGAGTAGCTCTACCAGTCTGACGTGGTTTTTGCTTGCTAAGTGACTTAAGGATGAATTCTCTGTAAAGCTTGCCTAAATTGCTTCAACGGGTTTTGATTAGATAGCTACAGAGTGCCCTATTGGGGCTGCTGTCGTTACAGCCGTCATCAATTTTAGAGTTTAGTTTCACGAAGTTTTCTGTAGGCGTTCAGACAGATGGATTTTAAAACCGCTCGTCAGTTGCTCGCCCGCCAGACTTTACCAGCGTACGAAACTAGCGATACTTTTTTAGGCAGGCTGCGCCGGGGGCAACCACCTGTGCCCGGGCAGGTCACTTCGCTGCTGCTGGCACTAAAAGTCATTCAGGACAATTTGCAGCTCGCCTCGTCTTTGGATAGAGAGCTTGCCCATTCGCTTTTCTTAGTGGCCTATGAAAGCCGCAATTTGTTTGCGGCTGCCCGCGCTGAGCAGGTCGTGTGGCCACCGCTGCTAGATGAAGATTTGGAGAGAATTGCGATCGCTACCTACAAGATTTTTGCGAACGAAGCGGCCGAAGAATAGCGATCAAAGACGCAGCCAGCGCCGATTGGGTAGCCCAGTTCAGGCTACCTACGTAAGTTATAAAAAACAAATAAAATATAGGTAGCCAATATTCACCCTTCCGACTAGAGTACAGGGGCAGCTTTTCGAACAGGTATTAAAGAGGTCTTTTGTGCCTGCTGCTTCACCCACATACTGAACTACCGCACATTTGAAGAATACGATGCCCCCTCGTTACGACCTAGAGATCAAGTCTCGCTTAGTTTTGGGACTGGCTTTACTGAGCCTGGTTGTGGTTTTACTCTTGCGGCTGTTGCTGCCGGTGCTGCTGATTGCCGGGCTAGGGGTTGGCAGCTATTGGCTGTGGCGACAGTGGCAGTTACATCAGCGAAAACGACAGCGTCATCAGGCCCAGATCAATGCGAAGTTCTACCAGCTATTGCAGCAGCAGCAGGGACGCATCAGCGTTCTAGACTTTGCGATGTACGCCAAAATCGAGGGCGCGGCGGCTCAAAGCTATCTCAACGCCCAAGCTCAGGCATTTTCGGCCTATTTCGACA
>JBARVU010000317.1:0-11224 GCA_049646425.1 Phormidesmis sp.
CTGCTTGGTAGAGCGTTTCCCAGAGGATCGTAAAACCATAATGCTAAGTAACAATACTGAGAGAAAAACAGCCCATCGAAAAGTCCTGGCAGACAAATAGCCTCAGCTGCAGCTCCATCTAATCAAATTTACCCAATCATGGCTACAAAGCTGTATTTCTGAAGCGGCCTAATTCGTAGAGTGCACCAAATCTTCTTTGAATTCACGGTTAGATTTTCAGTAGCTTCACATCAGTGGCTTTCGGTCGAAGCTCTCAGTTGTCCTCATCAGGCAACAGCTAGCGGCCCAGACGATTGGAAAAGTCGTCACAGCCCCCGGGAATAGTGGCCCGCGTCTTGCTGCCTCCCCAAACACAGCAGTAGCCGCGCTGAACCTCAGAAAGCCGCTGCACATTTGTAAAATCAGCCCCTTCCACCACCGCACCGGTAAATTCGCCAGTGGCATAGTCAGGGGAGTCTTGTCGGGTGCGCGGGGTAGCGGTTTGCGGGTCGCCATAGAAAAAGCGAACGCCCATAATATCGGTATTGGTAAAGTTGGCATCGCAAAGAATGGCCCGGGCTAAGTTGGTACGAACGAGGTCGCAGTCGGTAAGATCCGCGCGGATCAGGTTGGCCTCGCTGAGATCTAGCCAGCGTAGATCGCTGTTAGCGAGGCTGCTAGCAGCGAGCATCACGCCCAAGTCAATGACTCGGGTGCCATTCAGGCGGTCTTCGGCGTAGCCACCTTGCCCGTCGAGAATGGGCCGACCCAGGCGCTGATCGCGGGCCAGCGGGGTCAACAGCTTGGAACGGGAGAGAAAGCGCAGAACTTTGGCTTTACCGCTGGCGTCGACGCTGCTAAGAATGGCGGCGGTTCGCGCTTCGGCGATGACCCGTTCTTGCGGCCAGTCTTCTAGCAGTCCTTCATCGTCCAGCACCAGCTCTGAAATGCCTTGAAAGAAGGAGTCAATCGTTTGCTGTTGGGTAATCAGGTTTTGCTGAACGGTCAGATCGCGCGAAATAATGTACTGCCGCCAGGCGACGTAAACTGCCAGCACCGCAATAAAGATTTGGCCGATCGCCCCTAAGAAATCCCCCAGCGCACTGATGATATCCCACCGCAGTCTGCTGCCCCAGCGGGCGATAGGCCGGGCAATGCCACTGGTAGAAATGAGACCAACAATCCCCAGGAGCAGGCTAGGAATCGCCACTAGTAAGGCTCGCTGCTGCTGACTGAGATCGTTCAAAGCCTCTTGTAGCGTAGGGGCGAGCAGCCGTAGCGAAACCACAAAGGCAACCAGCGACCCCGCTAACGTGAGCCAAATGCTGTCGAGGGTAAAGCCAACGACGATCACGATGGCGCTGGCGATCGCCACGACACTGACCGGAGCCTGAGCCACTTTGACCGGGTTGATGGCGGGCTGACGCTGGTAGCGCTCTGGAGGTTCACTCGCTTCAGCCGCTGAGCGGTTCGCTGATGATGCCATTTGTCCATTTGAGGGACTATGACGTGGCAAATATCCTTCCAGTTCGCTATCGAGCCCGTTGTCGGTTTGCAGATCGGGATCGGGGTTGTAATCGACTGTAAAAGAGTCGTTGTAACGAATGTTTTTGACCGCTGATCGCTGTTCCGACGGGTCGAGCGGCTTCCCCAAGTTCTGGGCAGAGGATTGCTGCATGGAGGCGCCCGAAGCGCCGTCAGCGGGCAGGTCGTTTTCGAAAGCGTCGGCAGGAGAAGGGCGATGGGGAGGTCTGGCCATAGGGGAGTGTATTACTTAGGAGTCAGTGTACCGTTTAATCATTCAGCCGCATGGCGATCAGGGGGTTGGGGTGCTGCACTCATCTAAAATAAGAGTATCTACTTAAAATCTGGTGTTTTCCTAGGGTGAATGGTTCGCGATAGACCGTGGATGATGTCATCATGGCTTCTCTCTTATGATTACAGTTTTACTCTTGTTAGCCGCTGGCGGCATTTTGGCATGGGGCTTCGCAAAAGCTAAGCCCTTCGGCACGCCCGGTATTTTGGCCTGGTTGCAGACGGTGGTGCTGATGGGGCCATGGCTGCTATTTTTTGGCTTGTCCGCAGCCGGTATCTATCTCAATCTGGCGGGGATATTGTTGCTAGTGGTGGCTTCGGCTGGGGCCTATATCTTTTTGGGCAGACGGCTGCGGCAGGCCGGGAGGGCTGAGCTGAGCCTAAAGGAGACGGCGCTGGAGAGCGATGCGGCGGAGACTTCGCCCTCAGCTGATGCGCTTGAGGAGCCACCTGCTGAGGGCACAACCTCAGCAGGTGCTGAGGAGAGTGGGCTATCGGCAACCGCTGGCTCCTCGACGGAACCAGTGGAATCAGCAGCGGCTGAGCCTCTAGAAACAAAGCAGTCACCGATTCCAGCGGAAGATTTAGCGGTGATCGAAGGCATTTTTGGGATTGATACTTTTTTTAGAACAAAAAGCGTGCCGTACCAGGAAGGGGCAATCTTTAAGGGAAATTTACGAGGCCAGCCCGATCAGACCGCCGAAGTTTTGAGTGAAAAGCTAGCAGACAAGCTCGGCGATCGCTACTGCTCCTTTTTGCTGGCAGATCCGGAAAACAAGCCAGTTGTTGTCGTGCTGCCCAGCAAAAACGGCCCCCAGCCAGCTTCGAGGGCGCAGAGAGGATTGGCTGTGGCTTTGGCGATCGCTACATTTGCCACCTGCCTGGAGACTGCTAGCCTCCTACAGCGCTTCGATATCTTTCAATCCCCTGAGCGCTGGCCGGAGGCGCTGCCGATTGCGCTGGGCATTACCGGAGTATTGGCCGCGCATGAGATCGGGCACCGAGTCATCGCTAGCCGCCAACAGGTCAAAATCAGTCCGCCTTTTTTCCTGCCAGCATGGCAGCTAGGTGCTTTTGGAGCGGTGACGCGGTTCGAGTCGATTTTGCCCAATCGGTCGGTGCTGTTTGACGTGTCTTTGGCAGGGCCAGCGGCGGGCGGCATCTTGTCCTTTGTATTTCTGTTTGTAGGGTTGGTGCTCTCTCATCCGGGCAGCTTGTTTCAGCTACCGGCAGAGTTTTTTCAGGGCTCCATCTTAGTCAGCACGCTGGCACGGATCGTCTTAGGCGACGCTCTTCAGGCTGACCTGGTTGATGTTCATCCCCTGTTGGTGGTCGGCTGGATTGGCTTGATCATCACAGCCATCAACGTCATGCCTGCTGGACAGCTAGATGGGGGGCGGGTAGTGCAGGCGATTTACGGTCGAAAAACGCTCATTCGCACTACCACTGTGACGATATTGCTGCTGGTGCTGGTGGGATTGTTTAATCCATTGGCGCTGTATTGGGCAGTACTGATTGTTTTTTTACAGCGGCAGCCAGAGCGGCCTTGTACCGATGACCTCACTGAGCCCGACGACACCCGCGCTATTCTGGCGTTGCTGGCGCTGTTTTTGACGCTGCTAGTGCTGCTGCCGCTGACGCCGAGCTTAGCCGGACGGCTAGGGATTGGTTAGACTGCATTGGTTGGTTCAGAAGTATTAAACGTTACGGGTAAGAGACCATGCGCATACAGCCCGAAAACCGCCCGTTAGAACAGCTTACTCGCGCTCACTGGTGGCTGCCGCAGCTGGGCCACAGCGCTTTAGAAGTCGTCCTAGTAGCAGCGATCGCGCTAGCCACCCTCAGCCTGTCTCGACCGGTGACAGCCAGTGAAACCCCGATAGTTCTTACCGCTGGCGAGGCGGAAGTTCAGGGAGTGACCAGCGGGCAATTCAGTTTTCTTCAGCTAGCAGCGCGTGATCGCCGCCGCAAGCTGTGTTTAGGCTACGGCAGGCGGAATCCAGACTATATTCTGGAGCTCACGGAACGACAGCCTCAGCTAAGCATTGCGGTCGAGAGCAATGGTGGCGATACGACACTTTTAATCCAGGGCCCTAGAGGCATCGACTGTAATGACAACTACCGCCGGGAGCATCAGGACGCAGCGGTCACCGCCGAAAACTGGCCCCCTGGCACCTATCGCATCTGGGTGGGTGCCTTTAATCGGGGCGATCGCCTCGATTACAGCCTGCGAGTCTTTGATCCTGAAGCCGCAAGCGACTGAATCTTAACAAAACTCCAAATATCTATAGATTTTTCGCCTGTAGACTCGTGGGGTAACTGAGCAGAAAAATCTGCCGAAAGACCAGCAAACCGAACCGCGACAAATATCCCGAGGGGTTGGAAGCGCATAGATCAAGCGCTAAGATAATTGTGATTTGTTAACCGCTCAAGCAAAGAAGCCGCGATTAAGGAAACTCCACTGTGCTCAAAGCGCTTATTCAAGACTTTCGCATCATTTTTGAACGTGACCCCGCCGCCCGCAATTGGCTAGAGGTAGTTTTTCTCTATCCAGGCTTTCAGGCGCTAGTGCTGCATCGATTTGCCCACTGGCTGTGGAATGTGGGTATTCCCTTCGTCCCAAGAATGATTTCTCACTTTGCCCGCGCCCTGACCGGTGTTGAGATTCATCCTGGGGCCACGATTGGCTGCAGCGTCTTTATTGATCACGGCATGGGGGTTGTCATCGGTGAAACGGCCATTATTGGCGACTCAGCGCTGATTTATCAGGGCGTAACGCTGGGTGGAACGGGCAAAGAAACCGGTAAACGTCATCCCACCTTGGGACAGGGCGTGATTGTCGGCGCGGGCGCGAAAGTGCTGGGCAATATTCAAATCGGCAATAATGTTCGCATCGGCGCAGGTTCTGTTGTCCTGAGAGAAGTCCCTTCTGACTGCACTGTCGTCGGCGTTCCAGGGCGAATTGTCTATCGCTCGGGTGAGCGAGTAGAGCCCTTAGAGCACGGCAGGTTACCTGACTCTGAAGCTATGGCCATCCGAGCGCTCGTAGATCGCATTGACGCCCTCGAAAATGAGCTGGGGCAGATCAAGTCGGCCCAATCGGCACCGCTGCCAACCGGTGTGAATGCTGACCGATTGGTGGCAGTTGGGGCAGGTCGAGCCGACCAGTCGGCGCTTTTGCTACGAGCCCTCCAGAAAGAGCGCTGCGAGCCTGACCAGTGCTGCCGAATAGATGATCGCGCTATTCAAGAGTTTTTGGGCGGGGCCGGTATTTAGGGCTGTCTTTACCGATCAAGGATTTACGGAAGTGACTTGCCATTTCTGATCTGGCTTCGGCACAGCGGGTTGTCCTGATGAGCGATCGCCCGGCGAATCATTTCTGCGATAGATACAGCGATTCTGCGGGTCGCCGCGCAGCTCCAGGTGATCGACATACTCTACGTCCAGCAACAGCAGACAAAACGAGGCAGACGGCGTCTGGCTACCTACCTCCGGTGCACTGAAGGCGGCGGCATCGGCCCGTGAGGCTTTGGGCTGGGGCCAGATGAACTGGCCCCGAGCGCTGTCTGAGAGCGTTTGCCAGATCTGCTTACGAGCCGTCGTCATGGTTGCTGCGGGCGTGTCAGCGGTGACTGCGGTAATCTGTCCCGAGAGGCGAAACTGCTCGCGGGTTTTGGTGAAGTACCAGCAGACGGCGGCGTTGGCGTTGTGGCTGATCTGCTCGGTTTTTTCGCTGCGGCGATCGCTCACCACCATCAGCCGGTTTGTGTTCGCCAAGAACCCTCGAAAGACAACGGTACGGTTAGCGGGTTTGCCGTTTGCCTGCACCGTCGCCAGCTGAAAATAGCGAGAGAAGGGAACGGCACGGTTGCGGTGAAGGGCACGGGCCAACGAGGGCCGCCAGGGCGCTAGGGTTTCATTCGGCACACTTGTGTTTTCTGAAGTTGTCTGTAAAGGCATCACCAATAGTTGTTTCGACATGGGGGTAATCACCTAATAGTCAAAGCAACCTGCGGTATTCCAAAGAATTTGTTGCAAACTACATAAAGCCCAGTATTCGGGTAGCTTGATATATAGGATATAGGGAAGCGATCAAGATCTACGTCCGCTCCGAAGAGAGTCCCCCTTACCACCTATGAACATTTTGACAGTTGTCTACCTAGCTGTGGGGCTAGTCCTCTTAGTTGGTGGCGCAGAACTATTAATTAAAGGTGCTTCTAAGTTGGCAGCTACCTTGGGGGTGTCGCCGCTGATCATTGGTCTGACAGTGGTAGCTTTTGGGACAAGCGCGCCAGAGCTAGCAGTGAGCTTAAATGCTAGCTTAAACGGTCAGGCGGATATTGCGCTCGGTAACGTCGTTGGCAGCAACATTTGCAATATTCTGCTGATTTTAGGAACGTCAGCGGTGATTGCGCCCTTAGTGGTTGCTCAGCAACTTGTCCGGCTAGACGTGCCCATCATGATTGGGGTATCGGCCCTAGTTGTGTTTTTTGGGTTGGATGGCCGCATTGATCGCTCTGACGGGGTGATTTTGTTTTTAGGCGGGCTAGCCTATACAGTGTTTTTGCTGTATCAGAGTCAGCAAGAAAAAGACGAGGGCATCCAGGCTGAGTACGCTAAGTTTGGCGATCGCTCCCTTTCCATCCGGGAAACCAGCTCAAACGTGGGCCTGTTTATCGGTGGGGCTGTATTGCTGGTTACCGGCTCTCAGCTCTTGGTTAACAGCGCGGTGTCCATTGCTGAATATTTCGGTGCCAGCCCCCTGATTGTGGGCCTGACGGTGATTGCTTTCGGGACTTCTTTGCCGGAGCTAGCGACCTCCGTGATGGCCAGCATTCGCGGCGAAAGAGATATTGCTGTAGGTAATATCATCGGCAGCAATATTTTCAACATTCTAGTGGTACTGGGGCTTTCTAGCGCCGTTTCTACAACGGGAGTGAGCATTTCAAAGTCAGCCATGTCATTTGATTTGCCGGTGATGCTGGCAGTAGCAGTGATGTGTTTGCCGATTTGCTTTACAGGCAACGAAGTCTCTCGCCGCGAAGGGCTGCTGCTGCTGCTGTACTACCTGCTGTATATCGGCTACCTGGTGAGCCATGCCACCGATCCTGACTCACTCTGGGCCGATAGCATCAGCTATGTTGTTGTGCCGCTGACTGCACTCATGTTAGGTCTGCTAAGCTGGCGCACCTGGCAGACGATGAGGCAGCGCCGCTCGGCTGACCTGCGCGACCGCTAGCTATAAAAGCGCTTGCAGGGCCGGATTCAGAGCTTGGGTCAGCTGGAGCGGATCGACGCCAAGTGTCGTCCGCTGATCACTGGCATAGAGCGCGGCCTGAGAATGCCACCAGACAGCACTGAGAACAGCGAATGTGAGCGTTTCTGAATGGGACTGCCATGCGCCAGATTGAGCTGCACTAGCCGTCAGACCGCCCATCAGGCCAGTGAGCACATCGCCGCTGCCGCCTCTCGCCAGCGCGGCGGTGCTGTCGGGATTGAACCACAGGCGGCCACTGGCATCGGCGATCGCACTTCTCGGGCCTTTGAGCAAAATCGTAGCGCTGCTAGTTTGAGCAGCTTGTCGCGCGGTTTCGCCAGGCATTTTTTCTGCTCCCTGCTCATAAATATCCGGGAATAACCGTTTAAACTCTCCAAGGTGCGGCGTGAGGATAGTGAGCGCTGCTCGATCTTGAAGGGTTTGAATAGGGTCGTTTTTAGCGAGGAGATTGAGGCCGTCTGCGTCTAGTAAAAGCGGGCAGTCTGTGTCGAGGACGGTGCGAAGCAGATCGGGCACGGTGGGGGTGAGACCGGGGCCAAGCGCGATCGCATCATACTTGGTCAGGTCTAGGTCTGGGGGCAGGTGAGCGATCGCGCCTGACGCCGTCTCGGGGCAACCTACCAGCAAGGCTCCTGGTAACTGAGGCAACAGCGCCAGCCGGATGGATTCTGGCACGGCCAAAGTAAGCATGCCAACGCCGCTAGCCGTCGCGCCGAGTGCCGTGAGTAAAGCCGCACCCGCAAACTGCTTGGAGCCTGCAATCAGCAGCAGATGACCGGCTTTGTATTTATGGGCAGTGGGCGGACGGTTGAGGGGGAGGTGAGCGATCGCAGCTTTGCGAGTGATGCGCCGCACCTCAGGCGTTTGACCCAATATCGCCGCAATATCCGCCAGCGGAATATCAAAATCTATCAGCTCGCTGTGTCCGAGGTGGGAGAGCGCATTTTCCTGCATAAAGCCTCTTTTCCACAAACCTAAGCAGGCAGTGTAGCTGGCTTTAATGGCGATGCCCATCACCTGCCCGGTGTCGGTGTGGATGCCGGAAGGAAGGTCGATGCTGAAGACGGGTGACGGCTGCTGGTTGATCGCTTCGACATCAGCCGCGAGCGCATCGGCAATTGGGCGCGTCAACCCAAAGCCAAACAAGCCGTCAATCACCGCGTCGCAATCTGCCAGCTCCTTCACGGAATCTATGAAGGGAATGCCCAAGCTTTTAGCATAGTTGGCGTGCTGCCCAGTCAGCGGCTTGCTTTTATCGAGTGGCTGATAGACCCGCACGGCATAGCCCAAATGATGAAGTTCGCGGGCCACCACCAGCGCATCGCCACCATTGTGTCCTGGGCCGACGAGAATACCAACAGTTCCCTTCGACTCACCATAGCGACAGACAAACCACTGAGCGAGCCTGCCCGAGACTTTTTCCATCAGCGCTGCCACTGGCATACCAGCATCAAAGATACGCTGTTCGACCTGCTGCATTTGCGCGGCGGTCACCAGGTAGGGCCAAATAGCTGCGCGAGGGCTAGAAGCTTTTTGGATGGCTATGCTATTAGCAGAGTGCACCATAAGCAATGAGGCGAGAGAGATACTTTTCTGAGCGGCAGTAGAGCTTAAAGCAGAATCCGGGTTTAAATAACGCTTCGTCCGCAAGCATACGTGCGATGCCCGTCATCTGAACGGCCATGTTAATGTACGCTTGAGTGTCAATAGCACACAAGATTCTTCCATTGCCCGCACAGTATACTTTGTTAGGAATTCGCTCACTACCTAACAAAGTATACAAATATTGCGCTTTGACTGCTAAAGCTAGAAGTGAAAAAGAGATCGACGACAACGGATTGTCCGTCTGTAGCCTGACTGGCGTAGTAATTGCCCACCCAAGCGATCATGCTCGGCATGACTTCAAACATCGCTGAGCTGACTGGCGAAGCAAGATTCCCAAGTGGTATTCTCGCATTTCTTCGAGTATCAGCACAAATATAGTCACGCTCGGCCATTAGTCGCTACCAAAAAGCGTAAAACCACCTAGTCAACTTAAAGGTTCAGTCGACTGCTTCCAACGCCTGCACAGCAAGATAAGGTTTACCGGCATAAGCTTCTGCAACTTCTGGCTCTAGCTCAACGTTGTAAGCTGCTTTGATAGCCGCTTCGTCCAATTCTAAAATTTCGCCCGTCACCTCTATGTTCGTTCCAGCTTCGGGAACAGGAAAACTGGTAATTGCTAAAACTTCTTCACCGCGAAGGGATTCTACATCATAGAGAGTAAATATGTTCGGTGAGATAACCTCGGTGACTTTCGTGCTAACCGTAACCGTCTCTCCAATCAGGTCGCTCGCATCAGAGGCTCCTTCACCTACCTCAGCGCCTTCCGGTACGTCAGACTGCTCGGTAGGCGTAGGGACATCAGCCTCAACGTTATCTAACATCGGCTCAGCTTCACAGGCCGTTAGGGACAGTGCCGCAGCCGCTAGAATGGCAAACCCAAATTTCTTCTGCCCAATTGTGCTAAACATATAATTCACTCCTGATTGCTTCTGCATGCCTTTAGCGTATAGCGCAGTCAAACAGCACCCCCTACCCCAAACGGTATACCTTACACTGTGCCTTCGCCCCGAAAGGGTGTTATTGAGCGCTTTCCAAAACCCTTTTGGACCAACAGCCAAGAGATGAGCGCCACCCAGGTGATCATAAATAAAGAAATGAAACGCTCATATGCACCGTCCCAACCATTTGGAACGAAGAAGAAGACAGGCGATAGCGCTGCCCAACAAATCGCTGTCCACAGACTGAAACGCTGCCAGCCACGACTCACCTTTTGTAGCCCGCTAGAAAGTAGTGCAGGGGCCAATGTAAACAGTATGCCTAGCGCATAGACGCAGTAGATGTGAATGGATGCGCCAACCCCTTCCCTACCTGCGTATTTGTCGTGCTCAGATATCAACAAAACATCGATAGCCAGTATCAACAGCATAGATGCTCCGACCTTCCACTTCCAGCTCCCTAAGCTCATAGAAAGCAGACCTACCGCACAGGCTGCAAGAGAAGCTGCGAAGAGGTTCAGTCCCGTGTCTTGAATCCACGCTTTTTCAGTGATAGCTAGCGCACTGATCGTCTGAGAAATCGGGTTGTAGCCATCTACAGCAGCAATTCCAATGAAGTCAGTGACTACAACGCTGACACACCCGAACAGACCAACTAGCCCACAAATCATCAGCAGTCTGATATTAGGTTGCTTTTGATTCATGGCTCGATAGACTACCTTTTTGATGCAATATATGATCGTGCTTTTGATACCGTAAGGGCGGTTGGCTCTTTGATCTCTACTGAAAGGTTGTTAGGGCCTATACCCGAGATTTTTTCTATTGAAAAGAAACGACACCTGTTTTGCGCCACCATAGCACTTAGTGAGAGCCTGAACCAGTGTCTTCTATTGACGTTTAATTACATGTTTGTAATCTTTCATAGTTCAATTACATTCTTGTTTCATAGTTCAATTACATTCTTGTAATTTTCACCTTTTTCGAGAGGTATTCTCCTATTATCTAGAAGCAGCAACGAGAAATCGTGCTCACTCACTCCTAAGACGATAGTTTATTATTAAGGACACTTGACACTAATGGTTAGTCCCGCAAAAAAGTTCCCAAGGAAGTGTGTGGTCGGTTTGCTGCTGGCAGCATCTATGACCGTAGTTTCAGCTTGCGCTGAGACACCTTCAGAGACGACCACACAAGAGGAAGCTACAGAAAACGTCACAACCGAAGAACTCTCTAGTGGCGCTGAAGGCTTGATTGGCGAAACCGTTTCAATTCGCGCAGAAGTTGAGGAGACGGTTGATGAAACTTCCTTCCTGCTAGAGGACGATCAGCTCTTCGGCGGCGAAGATGTTCTCGTCATCAATGCTTCTGGTGAGCCGTTTGTGCTCACAGAAGGTGACGATACGCCAGTGCAGGTCACGGGAGAGGTTCAGCAGCTAGTGGTTGCTGATTTTGAGACTGAATATGGGCTAGATCTAGACCCAGATCTCTATGCTGACTATGAAGACCGGCCTGTCGTCGTGGCTCAGTCTATTGCCCTCTCGCCCGATCCTGGCGACATTACGACTAATCCTGAGGCTTACTACAATCAGAGAATCGCAGTGGCCGGCGAGATTGA
>JBARVU010000318.1:0-2522 GCA_049646425.1 Phormidesmis sp.
ATGGAGAACCGCCGAGCCTCTAATTCTTAGCTCAGTAACGCTTAGCTCGCAGCCTTGGCTTGAGCTACCCGGAGGGCTTGAGCCATCAGGTAAAGGTCGGCCCACTGACTGGTGACCTGCTTTTCGGTCAGGTTCATCGCTGTAGCTACCTCTGTGACCGTGTCGCCCGCTCTAAAGGCGGTCAGCAACTGCTGCTGGCTCGGAGAAAGGCTCTGCCAGTAGCTGTCCCACTCGGTGAGCGTGAGCCCCAAATTATTGTACTTTAAAGACGTTTTGAGCCAGGCGAAGACCAGATCAGGCTGTTCTTTGATAGTAAAAATGCGGATGGCGTGGTAGCTCACCTTTTCACGGAGGCGATAGGCTTGGCGAACGCTGAGCCCTAGTTCCTGCGCAATCGTGTCCTGCGCATAGCCCTTTAAGTGTAGGGTGAGCCACTGCGCGGCGGTATCCCCGAGCTTTTCGCTGAGATACTCGGAAAACTGCTGCTGTACAAGTTGGCGAGCGGACTGCTGCTCCTCAAAGTTTTTTTGGACGGCATATTGCTCCAAGGCTTCAAAATCTAACAGGCTGAAGGTGCCATCGGCTTCGTCGGTGCCAATCTCCTCTGAGATCAGCTGGATGAGTTCGCTGCTAGGTACCTGGGTCATCCCACCCCGCTGCGATCGCCGCAAATAATTGACAAAGCGATACACCAGCAGTGGCTGATTGCGAATGGGTCGCAGACAGTATTCTTCAATCGTGGCCAGGGTAAGCAAATTTCGCAAGTTCGCCCGAGGCGTGCATAGCGCAATCCACTCGCTCTGCTGCCGCATATGGCGATCGCTCTGGAGCATTTCCTGAATCACCTCCTGAAGCACATCTTTGACAGCGCGCTGGCGATCGCGGCTGAGGGCAATCCAGGTGCTCACCTTACTGCGTACCAGGAAAAGCCCCCCGAGCTTTTGTAGCAATTTCTTATAGGCGCGTTCTGGCGAAAGCCCCCAATAGCGAGAGATAAAAATGCGGTAGCGATAGTCCATCGCTTTTGTGGCCAGCTTAATCTCAGCTTCACTCAAGCCCTCAAATCGGCTGGGATCGCCGACCAGCCAGCGGGCGATCGCCTCATGAGTTGCCGCAGATTGGTCGGGTAGATCATTTTGGATTTGTTTCAGCCAGGCCGAAATGAGTGCTGGCATCGAGTCGGAAAGCTGCTTTTCGATCATGGTCTCATCAAGATCTTTATAAACTAAGTCACTACAAGCCGAGCACCAAGACGATCATGACTTACTCTAACCCATCCCAGAAGTCCCCAATCCCAATCCTTCGAGAGGACTGTCCAATCGCAATTTTCGGATTTAGCCCGTGCTCAGTGGAGTAACTTTATCATTGCTTCATAGAAACGGACTTTTTTTTGCTAATCAGAACAAAATCCTTACAAATGTGATGCACATATCTGCAGAGAATTGAAGCGCTTACTATAATTCTTTAAAGTTCTTAGTCTTCGTCTACGATTTGAAGAAGACTGCTCAAAGAAAAAGGGTTCAGAGACACTTGCGTTCCCAAAAGCCCATATTACCTATTGCTATGACTTATTCAGTGACAGACAGATTATCTCAGGCAACGCTTGATCACGCCTTTTCGCACTTGCCTCATATTTCTACCCGCTCTGTCTTCAAGCGCGCCCTCGATGTTGCGGGCGCGCTGGTTGGGCTAGCCATTTTGAGCCTTTTGTATGTACCGGTAGCGATCGCAATTCGCCTTGACTCACCGGGCCCCATTCTCTACTGCCAAGAGCGGTATGGCTTACAAGGTCGGCCTTTCCGAATCTGGAAGTTTCGCTCTATGGTGAGCAATGCCGACGACCTCAAAGCCAGCATTGCCAACGAAGCGCAGGGACTGATTTTCAAGAACGCCAAAGACCCCCGAGTAACGCGGGTCGGACAGTTCTTGAGAAAAACTAGCCTGGACGAATTTCCTCAGTTTTGGAACGTGCTAAAAGGCGATATGAGTCTAGTCGGCACTCGCCCGCCCACGGCTGATGAAGTCAGTCACTACAGTGATCGCCATTGGAGAAGGCTCGATGTACGCCCCGGCCTGACCGGTCAGTGGCAGGTCAGCGGTCGCTCTGCCATCAAAGACTTTGAGGAAATCGTCGACCTAGACCTGCACTATCAGCTTCACTGGACGCCGATTTATGACGTGAAGCTGCTAGTGAAGACGGTGACGACGCTGCTGTCTAAGCGGTCGGGGGCGTGCTAGGGCTGGCGTCAGCTATTTCCTAGCCAGCGGGCGACGTCTTTGGCGTGGTAGGTCAAGATCAGGTCTGCGCCAGCTCGCTTGAAGCTAGTCATGGTTTCCATCACGACTTTTTCTTCGTCGATCCAGCCGTTGAGGGCGGCGGCTTTGACCATGGAGTATTCGCCGGAGACGTTGTAGGCGGCGACCGGTAGGTCAGTGGCCGCTTTTACTCGCCAGATAATATCCATGTAGGAGAGGGCAGGCTTGACCATCAGCATGTCTGCGCCTTCGGCGATGTCTAGGGC
>JBARVU010000319.1:0-2274 GCA_049646425.1 Phormidesmis sp.
GTCATTGGGCAAGCAGATATGAAGCTATCGCTGATCTTGAATGTGATCGACCCGAAGATTGGTGGGGTAATGATCATGGGTGATCGCGGCACCGGTAAGTCCACCACCATCCGAGCCCTCGCTGACCTGCTGCCCAACATCGAAGTCGTCAGTGGCGATCCGTTTAACCGCGAACCGCAGAACCCCGATGTTTTGAGCGATTACGAGGGGCAAGAGATTCCAGTCGCGACTAAAAAAGTGCCGATGGTTGACCTGCCTTTGGGCGCAACCGAAGACCGGGTTTGCGGCACCATTGACATCGAAAAAGCGCTCTCTGAAGGGGTTAAAGACTTTGAACCGGGATTACTGGCCAAAGCCAATCGCGGCCTGCTCTATGTCGATGAGGTCAATCTGCTCGACGATCACCTGGTCGATGTACTGCTCGACTCTGCCGCCTCAGGCTGGAATACGGTAGAGCGCGAAGGGATCTCTATTCGTCACCCGGCTCAGTTTGTACTGATTGGCTCTGGCAACCCTGAAGAAGGTGAGCTGCGGCCCCAGCTGCTGGATCGCTTTGGCATGCACGCCGAAATCCGCACCGTTCGCGATCCTGAGCAGCGCGTGCGGATCGTCGAACAGCGCACTGAGTTCGACCAGAATCCCCAGGCGTTTTCGGCCCACTGCCAGGCAGAACAGCAGGCACTTCAGGAAAAGATTGTGGAGGCCCAAAACCGCCTCAGCAATGTGACGCTTGAGTACGATCTGCGTTTAAAAATCTCGCAGGTATGCTCCGAGCTAGAGGTGGATGGACTGCGAGGTGATCTTGTCATTACCCGAGCGGCCACGGCATTAGCTGCTTACGAAGGGCACACCGAAGTCACCCTCGAAGATATCAGACGAGTGATTGCCCTCTGCCTGCGCCATCGTCTCCGCAAAGATCCTTTAGAGTCCATCGATTCTGGCTTCAAGGTGGAGAAAACCTTTAGTAAAGTCTTTGGCGTTGCAGAGCCCAGCGCTTCTGCGAACGGTCGTCAGCCCGCTGGGGTGCGATAGGGGTTTGTTAACTGACCTAAAAATGAACCCTAGCGCCGTCCGCACGAGATGACTAAACGTATTCTGGGACTCGATCCGGGACTGGCAATTTTGGGGTTCGGCGTGATTGATTATGACCCGGCCGAAATGCGAGCGCTCTCACCGAATATCCAGGTGGTGGATTACGGCGTTGTCCAGACCCCGGCCCGAACCGACACCGGTAAACGCCTGTGCACGATTTACGACGATTTGCACAGCGTGATCGATGAGTACAAGCCCGATCTAGTCTCGATTGAAAAGCTGTTTTTTTACCGCATGGGCAATACCATTTTGGTAGCTCAGGCGAGAGGCGTGGTAATGCTGGTGTTAGCTCAGCATAATTTGCCGTTTGTCGAATTCACCCCGGCGCAGATCAAGCAGTCGATTACCGGTCATGGCAATGCTGATAAAGTCGAGGTGCAAGATGCGATCGCCCGCGAACTTAAGCTCACCAGCATTCCCAAGCCTGACGATGCTGCCGATGGCTTAGCGGTAGCGCTCACGGCCTGGTTTCGGATGGAATAATGGTTCAAACAGAATGCCCCCGTGGAGCTGACGTGCCATGCCAAAATTTGCCACTCCTTTAGACCGCGCGAAGGTAGAGCAGCTCATGCAGCCTGCTTT
Organism: Phormidesmis sp.; assembly: GCA_049646425.1. Classification (GTDB taxonomy): domain Bacteria; phylum Cyanobacteriota; class Cyanobacteriia; order Phormidesmidales; family Phormidesmidaceae; genus Phormidesmis. The sequence goes on from JBARVU010000319.1 coordinate 1,675, forward strand.
AATCCGCGTCATCGACAATATTCGCAAGCAGCTAGACAGCACGGCTTGGCAAGGCCGCTACGAAGAAGAGCTGATCTGGCCGGCGGGGACGACGCCTGAGCAGCAGCAGGACTATCAGGAACTCCAAAAGCAGCTACACGGCGTGCCGCCAGCCGAACATGATCGAGTCGCCGCCCTGATTTCTCAGCTTCCTCAGCCGTCGCCGCTGTATACGCTACGCCTTACTAAGAAAAGCCACGCTGACCAGACTGTGGACATTTGGGCGCTGTGCTACTGGGTATGTATGGCCGGAGATAGGCAAGACCTGGAGAGCGAAGACCTGGAGATAGCAGCGGACAATCGCCTTTTCGATACCGAGGGAGCCGTGGACTGGCAGCAGCTCGATGATAAGACCCGAGCGCTGGTGACAAATATTTTTCAGGCGTTACCTTCAGACGATGTCTGAATCGCAATCTGAATCGCAAATTGATCGGATGAATTGAATCTATCGGATTTGTCAATAGGTGCGGGTCGCTTCCTGTGGTTTTCTGAAGAGGTACGTAGGGCTTGCTGAAAAAGTATAGAGCGAAGAGGTTTGGGAGGTTCTGGGCTGTCTAGGGG
>JBARVU010000320.1:0-11141 GCA_049646425.1 Phormidesmis sp.
AACAACTCAATGGCTTTCGCTATCATGACCACTGGCTGCGCAATTTACTGATTGCTTCCTCACTCAATGGCAGGCGTCCGTTGCCTAAAGCAACTCAAACAAACTGAGTTGGAACCAGGTTCAGTCATGAGTCACCAGGTCGCTAACACATCACTAGTCCCAATTAACAGCATTATATCTTGAGGCACCCGTGCTCCACCGAATTGAGTTAGAAGCGATCCAGCAGCCTTTATAATACAGACAAAACACTGACCCGAGCTATCAGCTTCATCAGCAGGTCTTCAGGGTCGTAAAGAATCTTGCATCCTTTCCTGACAACGCCCGCAGTTCCTGGGTCTATTGGTTGAGTGTCAGCCCAGCTAGGCAAACCAAAGCTACACTCAATCTCTCCTCCCTCCTCAAAGTAGATATGGCGTGACCAAACCAAACCATAACGCTGGTCTTTCCAGCTTTGAATTCTGTAACCCAGGACTTCCCAACCAATCTCTGTCATCCACACCTGGCTAGCCCGATATGCCACAGCATTGGGGGTGAGAAACATCAAGTCAACATCAGAATCCGCGTGAGCTGTCCCTCGCGCCCAGGAACCAACCAGCGCAGCCGCAACAATATCTGTCCGACGCTTGCTCCACTGAACGGCCTGATTTAGGATTGAATCTCCTTTCGCAGTTTGCATAAGCAATATCTGTCAGAATCTATCAATGCAGGCCAGCACTAGGTAGTCAGATGTCTGACGACTCGGGTCAGCAGTGGTTAATACATATGCATCTTATCTAAGCGGTAGCAGGCAATCTGCTGCACCCGAATTGTTAGACCACGCTATTTGTCATGCCCAAAGCTAAGTCTATTGCACGCTTTAACCCATCGTATTTGACGGCTTGACCGAGCTGCTGTAGCCGACTAAGCAAAACGCTTTTCTGGTTGCCGAACACCTCATTAAGCTTCTCTGTTGCAACAACTAAAAACGACCACTTATCTAAATCAAGAACGTTGGCGTTTTGTATATCTTTCTCCTCGTAAACACAGAAAACATAGCAATCGGCGCTACGACCTTTTTCCTCAGCCGTCACATTCTCCTCAGAATCCCACCCTCCTTTTTTACCGATATCAAACTTTATCAACGATGGTTTTATCTGTTGCCAACTTTGGGTATAAGCTGATGACTTTACCTCAATCTTTTTATTGCCATAACGCAGATCGACTGCATCCCATTCAACTCTAGGCTGATGAGTTAGATCTAGCGCAACCGCGACTAAGAATTCAGCAAACACAGCCCGATTTCGATTAGAGAGAATATCGGAGTAAGCCCAAGCCCAAAAATCTTGAACTGTTAAATTTGCTTGAGAAACTGGCTCTGAACCACTTAATTTTAATATTCCCACCCCTTTTACCCATCAAATATTGAGATTCACAGTCACCTGTAGTGTTTCCAGACACTACCAGATAAAATATGCTGTTGCAACGAAATAACTATTCCTCAGAAACTGTTTGATCAGTTGCGAGAGGCCATTCGGGTCAAGCGCTACTTCTATTGAAGCATTCCTAAGTATCTCCTATCGACTCTGAGCGATCGCCCCAAAAACAGGACTCGCTTCAGCCCGGTTGAGCGGCTACCAACAACCTCTATATCTATATCAGGAGCTTTCGGCAATCCGCTCCGACCGGGTTGTTATGCGGCGACTCGGCTCACCATGCTACTGTTTGTAAACTCTCCACTTCTTGAAAATGAGTATCGCGTGTTACTAGAATCAGAGCGTGTTGTAGTGCGAGGGATGCAATCCAAACATCATTCTCGGGTAACGGGCGACCCTTAAGCCTTAGCTTGTTTTTGACCTCACCATATTGCTGCGCGGTTTCAGCAGTGCATTCCAATATTGTGCTGTCAGTAACTAGCTCATCAATTTTTGTTAAGTTTGCTTCAACTCGCCTCGACTTTCTGGCTCCATAACACAGTTCACCAATCACAAAGCTCGGAATGAAAACTTCGCTGGCTTGAGCAAGATTACTTTTGATGATCGCCTCGTCTGCGAAAAGCGCAATAACGATGTTGGTATCGATTAAAAACCTACCATTCATCAATATCTATCCGTTCACAATCCTGCTTGATCGCCTCACTCATTGACTGAAGGTCAGCAGAAGGAATTGAACCAGCAAAGCGTAACAATTGCTGCCCTGGTGTGCCTCGGACTTCCGCTTGTATCAGTGATCGAACGAATTTAAGTACCTGCCTTTGCAAAGGCTGAGGCATGACTTTCAACTGTTCGACGACTTCATCGATAATAGGAATATTCATATTGCCCTCCTTGCTTCCATCCTACACCGCTTACCCAGAGGGCGGTAGAAGAGCAGTCTCTAATGCTGACAAAGAGCTATAAAGGAGGCTATTCGGAGCGATCGCTGCTTCTGTTAGAGCATTCCTAAGTGTTCCCTAGCGACTCTGAGCGAGCGATCGCCCCAAAAACAGGACTCGCTTCAGCATCTTGCAGATTCTCCGGTTTGCTCCAGGCGAACGGCGCTTGGCGAGCAGCCGACATCCACAGCAGCCTTTTGGCCCTAGTCATGGCGACATACAGCAAGCGGTATTCTTCGGCTCGCTTCAGGTTGCTGGCCTGCTGCCACGCGGTTTCAATATCGGGGATAGGGTCGGGCTTGCTGGTTTGGGCGTAGACGGCGTGGGTATAGGCGCGGAGCTGAGCGCGGGCGACTTCGTTGAGGGCAAAGTCTCCGAGAAACTGCATTTGCTGCGGAATCCAGACTTCGCCAGGAATGTTGCGCCGATGCAGGAAAGGTAAAAATACGGCGTCCCAGTCCAGCCCTTTGGCTTTGTGCATGGTCATAATCGTGAGCTGACCGGGGCGGGTGTATTGAGATTCGGTATCTTCCGCTTCGACAGCGCGGAAGCGTTCGTTGCTGAGCAGTTCTTGTAGGGCTCCGAGCATGGCGGTGAGGGTGCTGTCTTCCAGGGTTTGCTGGGCGATGCGGGCGGCGAGCTTGTCGGCGGTGGCGAGTTCGCTCTGGTCGTAGCCCAGCGTCAGGCCGAGAAAAGGAATCAGATGATAGGCCGGTAGCTCTAAGCGGGCGCGAATTAGGGCGGTGCAGTAGCGGCGAGCTTGCTGAGCGGGCTGGGTTTGCGGCGGCGAGTCCAAGGGGCCAGGGTAAAGGAACTGCTCTGGGTTTGTTGCTAGAGGGTTGAGATCTTGAGTCGGGATGAGCTGCCGAGAGACCAAGACGCGCAGGGCGGCCTTAATATTGTCAGGCGAGTGAGGCCGTTCGATAAATTGTAGCAGGGTGAGAATTTCTTGCGGAATATGGGTTTTGCGATCGCGCGCACCCACATCATAAATCTCAATCCCACTCGCCTCAAAGTCAAATCCAAGCTGTTGCGGATCTTCTAAAATCTCTCGCACAAACTTACCCTGACGACTCTCTCTTACCAGCACCGCCGCGCTCAGCGTTTCATCTTCTGCAAAGGCCGCGACGACCCTTTGGGCCAACTGCTTGACTGTTGCAATTGTGTTTTTGGGCCGTACCAACTCCACACCTTTGCCAATTGGGGCCGGGTTGGCATTGGGCTGAGGATCGTCTGCCCCCACCGGCAGAATGTCTTGCGTGCGAAAGGCGCGGATAGCCCCATGCTCGTTCACCCATCGCAGCATGAAGTTGGCAGCTGTCATAATGCGATCGCAGCTTCTCCCCGCCTGCTCAATACTGGCCAAACGACCGAGTTCTTGAGCGCGATCACAAAACTGATTGAAAAACACCGGGTCAGCCGGGGTAAAAGTGGAATTGATCGCCTGATTCGGATCGCCGACGCGCACCAGATTGATCGGCGCACTCGGATCTTCTGGGTCAGCGGCGAGTACTTCTAAGAGCTGAGTTTGCAGCGGTGAAGAATCCTGCGCTTCGTCTTCAAAGATAGCAAACACCCGGCTTTGCCACAGATGGCGCAGGGCTGGTTCTTCTAAAGTCTTCAGCGCCGCCAGGATCATATCGTCGTAGTCGATTAGTCCTTTGTCGGTTAGCAGTGCCTGATAGTGAGCGTATAGGCCAGCGGCGATCGCCACCACGTCATAGTCAGCCGCCCCTTCCGGCACCCCCACCGTTAGCGTTTGGGCAATCTCACTCAGCGCGTCGGGCAGCAGCCCCGAACTTTTCGCCTCATGAATGACGGTATCGGCCAGGGCAGGCAGCACTTCTGTGCGCAACACCGACTGCCGCCGTAGCCGTTCAGTCTCTTCCCCATCAAAGCTTTGCCCTTCTATCAATCGCTGATAGTCAAGCGGATTTTGGTCTATCCACTGTTCCACCGCTGTGCGAATGAGACGATGGTTTTGAGTGGGCGATACCAGGGTGGTGCCTTCAGAATCTAACGGCGAAAGATTGATGCCCGAGACTTCCGGATGGCGGCTGGCAATGTTGAGGGCAAGACCGTGCAGCGTGTGAACGACAAAACTATTGAGCGGCAGGGAGAGCGATCGCAAATGCTGACGAACTTTAGCTTTGAGATTGGCCGCTGCTGAGCGCGTAAAGGTGACCAGTACGAGCTGCTTGCGGGCGTGAAGCTGATGGTGGGCAATGGCGATCGCTGCGCCTGCTGCCATCCCGGTAGACTTGCCTGAGCCCGGTACCGCCGAAACCGCTAGCGGGCCAGCACGCCAGTGAGCGAGCGCCCTTTGGCCAGGCCGTAAGCTATTTGCTATCTGCTGGAGCTGAACGGCCCTGTCTTCAGCATCGGCAGTTTTGAGTGGCGCGGTGGCCATAGGCTGAAATCCTCAGTCCCGGTGCAGCACTGCCCATCGCAGCAGGCAGCGTTAGGCTTTGATTCTAACGGGCTGCGGCCAACGCTGAAAAATTCGATCTCGCTGCTGCGCGATCAGCAGGCGAATGGGCTGAGCCCGCGTTTCTGTCACAAATACCAGCGGAGTGATTCCCACTAGGCGAACTATAGCCGAAAGGGCAAACAGAAACGGTAAGCCAAAGGTCGACGATGCGGCCAAAAAGCTGCCTGAGGTTGCACCGGCTGCACCAGTGATACCCATAACGGCGGCAGCGATCGCAAAATAACTCGACTGCCGGCTCAACGGGGCCAGCTCCATCTGAATATTCGCTAAGCACAGATCTAAAGCAGCAAAGGTGCTTCCCTGCATCAGATGCAAAACCGGTAGCCCCAAACAGACAGAGACGATGCCGCTATCGGTATACAGCCACAGCAGCGGTAGCGCCGCCGCCAGCACACAGTTGACAATCAAAACGGGGCGATTGCCAATCCGATCTGCCAAGCGTCCCCACAGCATGATCATCAGAAAAAATGCGCCGTAGATCAAGCCGCTGTAAAGTGTCACCCACTGTACATTTAAGTTCAGCGTGTCGAGCAAATAGAAGTTAAAAAAAGGCGCGCTCAAATTGACGCCAAAACTCCACAGACCCAGGAAAAGAAGCAAGGTCAAGAAATTTCCATCGCCTGTGACTCCCCCTATCCGAAGGGTCGAGAGTGCTTGACCTGAGCCGTCAGCCGATGGCTTCTCTACCGCCGTAGAAACGACAGATTTACTGTCAGTCGGTCTATTCTCGACCTGTTGAGGGTTCACATCGCTCATCTGGAACTGAAAGCCCAGACTCACCAACCCGATGGCCACAGCCAGCACCAATACGATGCCATAGCCTTCAACTTCACTACCCAACCAGTGAGAAACGAGCCAGCCACCAGCTGGAATCGTCAGCAGGGCGCTTATGCTAGAGAGCGATCGCCGCAGGCTAAAGTATCGACCCCGCAGCTTAACGGGTACCAGCACCGCCATCCAGCTCATCCAGGCCGCGCACCCAATCGCTTCCAAAACTGTACTCAGCGCTAGCACTGCCATCGTCAGCACTGTGAGCTCGTGGGCCGTCAAATGGCCGTGACTAAAACCAAAAATGCCTGCTGCGGGCAATAGCCACACCAATCGGGCAATCCCAAAGATCCATAAACAGTAGAGGTGACGACTCGTCGCCTTCTCTGAAAAGTAGGCCCCTAGAGGCTGAAGCAGATGAGCCATCATCGGAATGGAGGTCAGCAGGCCCACTTCCAACGCGCCCGCGCCTAGCCCCAGCAGAAAATTGCTGATCAGCACACCTTTGACAATACTTTCGAAGGCTGAAGAAAAAGCCCCATCCAGGGTAGAGGCTTTGAGACTCCGACGAATCTCTGGCTTCGAGCGATCCGCTTCGCCACGCTGACTATCTTCTAGAAGCTGATTGAGCTGGTTGACAGCGAGTGAGCGAGTGAGCCCTTTCCCAATAGACGGTGGGGTGGCTTCGACGTGTAGAGAAGTCATCCGGTGCAGGCTTAAAAGCCGTGAGTATGGGAAAAATCACGATTATTAACATAGCTTAAACCAAATCTCGGTACGGGTATGCAGGCTCTAAGGAAAATGTATCTCAGGCAGTAGAGTCTTAAGCTTTGGTGCAGTATTGAGCAGGCGTCATAGGTCTTCAAACTCAGAAGACGCGGGATTCACAAGCTGCGCTGACTGTTTGGCTCGGAAAAGCGAGCTAAGCTATTCATTAAGATTGGCTTATTAAGATTGGCGAGGAGTCGGTGAGCAGGATGCTGCCCAAGCGTAGCGCTGCCCCCGCAACTGTCCTGTTTAAACCACAAAAAAGAGCCTCTACTTTTTACGATGAAGCGGAGAGATGAGTCTTGTCTTGAGATAGACGGTCGGCTCAAGGCATTAGCAACTCGTATATTTAAGGAATGAGATCAGCAGTGATTCAGGAATTTGAAATATCCATCACCCCCGTCAGCGACGAGCAGTATCTGGTGCGGACAGAGAACGTAGCCAAAGGCGTACAGCTTGCCGAAGAAAAGGTGCACTGGCCCGTCACCCAATGGTTGGAGCAAACCAAGCTGCTCATGCACGATCCGCTGCTCGGCCTGCTGCAAGGGCAGTCTCGCCATACGTTACCGACCCGAGCAGGGCAGCGCGATCGCCCCGGTGACTATCCCGAAGCCGCCGAAGCCGCCACCTTAGTAAAGCTAGGTCAGACCCTACACGACCAGCTCTTTCAGGGGCAGCTGCGCGATAGCTGGGTGACCGCCCAAGGGGTTGCCCAAAACCGTCAAGATCTGCTGCGACTGAGAATCGGCATGAAAGACAGCCGGCTTCAGCAATTACCCTGGGAAGCACTGCACGCAGGAACTCGGCCTTTGGCAACCGGGACCGACGTCATTTTTTCACGCTACATCCTAGACCGGCGTCAGGCGCATTCCATCCCGATCAAAGCAAGCAATGCGGGGCAAACACTGCGTATTTTGATGGTGATCGCCGCGCCTGACGACCAAGAGCGGCTGGAGCTGAAACAAGAGGTTCACCACTTACAGTCGGAGCTACATCCTGCCAATACCGACGACGACGGGCTGCTAGATGTGCAGCTCAAGATATTAGAGCAGCCGGGTCGCGCCGAGCTGACTCAAGAGCTAGATCGCGGTAATTATCAGGTTCTGCACTACGCGGGTCACAGTAATTTAGGCGACGCCGGCGGAGATCTGTATTTGGTCAGCCGTCAAACCGGGCTAACGGAGCGCCTCAGTGGTGAAGACTTAGCCGGACTGCTGGTGAACAACGGTATCCGGCTAGCGGTTTTTAACTCTTGCCGAGGAGGCTATAGTTCTAACGCTCAGCAAGGCTGGCAGGAGCGCAACTTGGCTCAGGCGCTGGTCAGTCGCGGCGTGCCCGGGGTGATTGCGATGACTGAACGCATTCCTGATCACGTGGCTATCACCTTTACCCAGCTGCTCTACCGCAATCTGAAGAAAGGCCAATCTGTCGATCTCAGCTTGAACCGGACTCGCCAGGGACTGATTTCAGCTTATGGCTCTCACCAATTTTACTGGGCACTGCCGACACTGTACATGCAGCCTTCGTTTGACGGCTATCTGATGAAAACGGCTGACCAGAGCGATACCAGAGCGCTAGCGTCGGCTAACGAGTTGTTTGACAGTCTATTTACTGAGTCGGCGCTAGCGGGAACCGACTTGTCTGTTCCTCGGCGCGATCTGTCTACAAAAGATGAATCTGTGTCCAGCTCGGATTTGGAAACCGAGGCAGATAGCGCAGCCGTCAGCGCCCGAGCGATCGCCAACGAAGAGGTCATAGAGATAGATGACGAGCCCTTGAGCAAGCAGCCTTCACTGCCTACCGTAGCGGCAGCTGACAGCGAACTGCAAGTGCCAGCAGAACTGAGGGCGCCGAGTGAATTTTATGGCGATCAGACGGCAGATATCCCTGATACAGCGGCTGTGCCGGAGCGGGTGGGGGAGCGGCTCAAGCGCAGTCATACGCTTCATACCAAGGTTTTTACGGTGCCTGGGGTTGCCTCTATTGTCCTGGCCGTTTTGTGCGGTGGTGTGGCCGTGGTTTGGCTGCAGCGCAGTCTTCGGCCTGCAGGGCCAGTGCTCTCTCCTATAGGAGAGTTAGGGCTCCCCGCGCAAATAGAGGTTGCACTCAATCAAGACGATTTGGATACCGTGGCAGTCGCGACCCAAGCACTCATTGCTGACGGTGAATATGCGGCAGCGATCACCGCTCTCGACACTGCTAATGAGCCTCAGAAAACGGATGTTATTGTATCTTTTTTACGAGGTAGCGCGCAGTGGGGCCTAGCTAAGCAGGGCGATCCAAACTTCTCTCCGGACGATGCCAGACGTTCTTGGATCGCTTCTTTAGAAAAAGAGCCCGACTGGATGGAGATCGCGATGGCGCTAGGATTTGCCCAGTATTCAGTCGGCAAAGAACAACCGGCCTTAGCGGCCTGGCAGCAGGCCATAGACCTTGCCGAGCAGCAGCCACAGGCGCGAAACATCTTTTATTTCTCAGAGAAACCTGCCAGCGAATATGCGCTCAACGCTTACGCGGGCTTAGCGATGGTTTCCCTTTCGCTGTCAAAAATCGAGGCAAATCCAAACGAACGCAATCGGCTTCTGGCGCAGGCATCGGCGGCTTATCGCAAGGTCATCAACGAAGCGCCTGCCGACTTTGGGGCAAATACGCTGGGGCAAAACTGGCTGTGGTTAGGGAGTGCGATCGCCGACTGGGAAAACGCGAAGACAGAACTCAGCCAGATTGCGGAGTAGATATTCCTCCTCTCCTCAGTGCGGCCGCTCTTCGGGCAGGTAAGACATTACCCAGCAGCGCTCGATATAGTGCACCTTCTGCTGATGCCAGAATCTGAGAGGATTCACAATTAGCTTACTGTCAGGCAGTCCAATAGGCTGGCAGAGATATTGCCGGAGCGGAAATATACCGGTGGGAGTAGCAGGCATCATGACGTTATAAAGTTGGTAGGTCGATGTAGGGTTAAGAGAGTGCAAAGCGATCACCTTACCTACCAATGATTGTCAATATGGCCAGGTTTCCCTTCCGTAAAAGCACTTCAGTTAGCGCTCACAACCCCCATTGCTCTAACGAACTTCACGGATTGATATTGGGCCTATCGTTGAGCACATCGAATCACGGCAACGAAGAATCGAGCAGCTACTCAAAAAAACTCTTTTGGGGTTCATAGTCGCGCGCGCTCCGGTAGTGTGAATTACAAAGAACACCGACCGCTGCCTATAGCCTAAGAAGTGGTGGCGCAAACCCTTCGGCTCTGCCCTGAACAAAACGGCATTGAGAGACTCTACTCATGGATTGGCAAACGTTCGCTCATGACCTCGGTACTGTTGACACCGTCACAGATCCTAACCAGGTCGCCAGGCTATCGAAAGACTATTACTATTTCAGTCCGATTTTGGCTGAACAGCTCAAAGACAAAGTGGGTGACTTAGTCGTGCGCCCAAAGACTGAAGCGGAAGTCCTTGAGGTGGCTCAAGCTTGCGTAGCGGCAAAGGTGCCGCTGACCGTTCGGGGCGCGGGGACAGGTAACTATGGTCAGGCGATTCCGCTCTTCGGCGGGGTGATCTTAGACCTGAGTGCGATGAACGCAGTGAAGTGGGTAAAGCCGGGGCGAGCTTGCGTAGAAGCGGGCGCGAAACTAGCCGCGATTGACCGGGTGACTCGGCCACAGGGGTGGGAGATTCGGATGTTTCCTTCGACCTATCGCACAGCGACAATTGGCGGCTTCATTGGGGGCGGTAGTGGCGGGATTGGCTCGGTGATGTATGGGCAGCTGCGCGATCGCGGCAACCTCCAATCCGTCCGCGTCGTTACCCTGGAAGATAGCCCTCGCGTGATCGAGCTACGCGGCGACGATGTGCAGCAGGTCAGCCACGCCTACGGCACCAACGGCATTATCACCGAGCTAGAAATTCCGCTGGGGCCAGCCTACCCCTGGGCAGAAGTGATTGTTGTTTTCGATGACTTTATGAGTGCTGCGCACTTTGGGCAGATGCTGGGCGACGCCGACGGCATCATCAAAAAGCTGATCAGCATTCACGCCTGGCCAATTCCCAGCTACTTCGCTGCGCTTAAAGATGCCTTGCCTGAGGGAAAAGCAGCAGCGTTGCTAATCGTCTCCGAAGCCGACCTGTTGGCACTCGGCGAATTAATCAAAGAATGCGGAGGCACCCTCACCTACCGAAAAGACGCGCAGGCTGCGAGTAAAGGCGCAGCCCTCAGCGAATTCACCTGGAACCACACGACGCTTCACGCTCGCAATGTGGATGAGCGCTGGACATATCTACAAACCATTTTTCCTTACGACCCCGACTTGCAGCTACTGCAACACATGTATGAGCGCTTCGGCGATGAGGTGATTATGCACCTGGAATACATCCGAGTGCAGGGAACCATTCTACCCGCCGCACTTCAGCTAGTGCGCTACTCCACCGCCGCACGCCTGAATGAAATCATCCGCTACCACGAAGAGAACGGCGCGTTTATCGCTAACCCTCACACCTATATCCTGGAAGATGGCGGCCGCAAAACCATTGATGAGGGTCAGCTCAAGTTCAAAGAAAAAGTAGATCCTTACGGCCTGCTAAATCCCGGCAAAATGCGTGGCTGGTTAGAGCGACGTGGTGAAGGATGAAGACTGATAAAAATTAGGCCAACTGCTGAACAACTGAGCGACATTGCCATCAGACCGGGCGGCGAATCTTTGCATTGGCCTCAGCTAGATGCCTCTATTGGCATAGACAACCTCTTGCTAGGCCGATACGGTAC
>JBARVU010000321.1:0-6496 GCA_049646425.1 Phormidesmis sp.
GACCAGCAATCTCAACTAAGCGCGCTACAGCAGGAGTATCAGCGATTGCGATCGCAGCTGAGCCAACAGACCGAAGCCGCGCGGCAGCAGGTGCAGGCCGAAGCCCTTCAAACCCTAGAATCTTGGCTGGTGCAGTGGCCGACTGTAGCCAAGCGAGCAGCGCAGCGGCCAGATCTGCCGGCAGCTAAAGTGATCCCGCTGGTGCGACCGGTGGAGCAGCTGATGGCAGAGTGGGCGGTGGAGGCGATCGCGCCAGTCGATGCGGAAGTTCCCTACGATCCTCAGCAGCACCAGCTCATAGGCGGTAGCGTAGATCCGGGGATCCTCGTGCGGGTCACTCACAGTGGTCAACGGTATCAGGGGAAGTTACTTCATCGAGTCAAAGTTAAACCTATCAACAGCTGATCTGAACGGCTAGCTACGCTGTAAAGTCAGCACCGTTAGCTCCGGCGGACAAAAAAGCCGGCCCGGCGGATACGTCCCCAGCCCCCGATTCACATACAGCCAGTTATCGCCCACCCGATGCAGCCCCCGGCCCCATTCCCAATGGCGCACAACGTGGAAACACTGGTCGCTCAATCCCGGAATGCTGTTGCGAATTTTACTCGGGACGCGCTGGCGAATACGCTTCCACACCAGCGGGCCAGAGCCCAATCCTGGAATATACACCTGACCGCCATGCGTGTGGCCCGACAGCTGTAAGTCAGCCCGCCAGGCGGCCAAAGGCTCAGCCGTATCGGGATTATGAGAAAGCACCAGGCGCGGTACTGCCGGATCGATCCGGTCCAAGATATAGGGATCAAACTCGCCCGACCAGGCGTCGGCAAAGCCAACTACCGGAAAATCTTTTCCCAAAGGCGTCGAAACACTGTTCCACAGCACCTGAATATCTGCTTTTTCGAGTGCCTGAGTGACTATGTGGCGCGCCTGGGGCGTTTGAATATCGTGGTTGCCGAGCACCGCAACGATGCCGTTGCGACTGGGCATATGCTTGATCCGACGAGCCAACTCATGAATTGGGTTGGGATCATCCGTGACAAAATCGCCCGTCAGCGCAATCAGATCGGGGTTGATATCATAAATAAAGTCAATGGTTTTTGCCAGGAGCGCATTCGAGAGGCGCAGCCCGTCAAAGTGAAAATCAGAAAGCTGAACGATCACCGTGCCACTGAGCCGCTCTGGCAAGTCCCGGATCGCGATGGTGTGCTTTTCTACCGATAGTGGGCCTGACAAAAGCCGATGCATAGAATATCCCAAAGGTTTCAAAAGCTGTATGCAGGCTAACATTCTAAACAAGCTGCCTATGGTTTTACAGACTACAAGTCTTGTAGACTACATGTTTTATAGATGTTTTATAGACTACGAGTCCCGCCCTTGACAGCGGTGATCGCAAATTCCACCATCTGTCCAGCAATATCGACGCCCGTGGCCGATTCAATCCCTTCCAAGCCTGGTGAAGAGTTGATTTCTATGACCAGCGGGCCATAATTAGCGCGTAAAATATCGACACCGGCTATCTGGAGGCCAACCGCTTCAGCCGCCCGAATGGCTATATCCCGCTCGGCTGAGCTGAGTTCTACAGCGTAACTCCTGCCGCCTCTATGCACGTTTGACCGAAACTCACCGGGGGCGCCCTGGCGCTTCATCGCCGCTACCACTTCGCCATTGATCACAAAGCAGCGAATATCTTCCCCATTGGACTCTTCGATGAATTCCTGCACCAAGATATTGGCTCTGAGTCCGCCAAACGCCTCGATCATCGACTTAGCCGACTGGTGAGTTTCAGCGAGCACGACCCCAACGCCTTGACTGCCTTCTAAGACTTTGATCACCAGCGGGGCGCCGCCAACCAGCTCAATCAGGCCATCGATATCTTTGGTAGAGTGGGCAAAGCCCGTGCGCGGCAGGTCAATGCCCTGCTGAGAGAGAATTTGTAAGCAGTGGAGCTTGTTGCGCGATCGCATAATCGCCGCCGCTCGGTTAGCGGTAAACACGCCCATCTGTTCAAACTGGCGAACAACCGCCGTGCCGTAGTGGGTATGCGAGGGCCCAATCCGGGGAATGACCGCATCAAAGAGCGGCAGCGGGCGGCCCTGATACAGCAGCTGCGGACTGCGAGCAGTGATATCCATATAGCAGCGCAGATGGCTGACCATGGCCATCGTGCAGCCGCGCGCTTCGCCCGCAACCAGCAGCCTGCGGGTAGAGTAAAGCGCCGCATCTCGAGAAAGGATCGCAATTCTCAAAGCCTGGAAGCCACCATCATGGTGCCAATCCCCTCATCGGAGAAAATTTCAAGCAGCAAGGCGTGGGGCATGCGGCCGTCTAAGATAGTCGCTGCCCGCACCCCCTGGGCCAGCGACCTGACACAGCAATTCACCTTCGGGATCATACCGCCAGCGACGACACCACTAGCAATCAGTTCTCTGGCCTGATGAATGTCGAGCTTGTCGATCAGCGTGCTCGGGTCGTGAAAATCACGCATAATACCGGGCGTATCGGTCAGTAAAATCAGCTTTTCGGCGCCGAGAGCCGCCGCTAACTCACCGGCCACCGTATCGGCATTGATGTTATAGGCTTGCCCAGTATTGTCAGCCGCGACGCTAGAAATGACGGGAATATAGTTGGCCGCCACCAGTGAGGCAACCAGATCTGGCCGCACGCTGCTGACATCCCCGACGAAGCCAATGCCAGCTTCAGCCGAACTGGGCCTGGCCGTTACCGTATCGCCGTCTTTCCCGCACAGGCCCACAGCAGCGCCACCCGCCTGGTTGATCAGCGCCACAATTTCTTTGTTTACCCGACCGACTAGCACCATTTCGACGACGTCCATCGTGTCGCTGTCGGTGACCCGCAGGCCGTCTTTGAACTGAGGCTCTATATTGAGCTTTGTCAGCCAGGTGTTGATTTCAGGGCCACCGCCGTGAACAACGACCGGGCGGATGCCCACGCTGGCCATGAAGACAACGTCACGAATAACTTTTGCTTTTAAGCTGCTGTCCTTCATCGCTGCGCCGCCGTATTTAATCACGACAGTGCGGCCTCGAAACTGCTGAATGTAGGGCAGTGCCTCACTCAAAATACGAACGCGATCAGCTTCGGCCTGACGGAAGTATTCGCTCTGTGCGTTGAGACTAGACGAAGCGACCATAGTAAGGCTATGTAGAGAAGATAAGAGGGCGATCTAATAGATATTAAAAGATAACAGGGTGTGTCTGCTCAAGATTTCGAGGGCCTGGCAGGAAAGTCGACAATCACGCTGCTGCTGGGCTGATTGATATTGGTCTGACTGACGATAGATCGCGGGGCAGCCGCGCGGTCAGGCCGGACAGTTTGCTGAAGGGTGGCGATAATGCGATCGCACGTTTTACCCACTGATCGGCCCTCGTAAGGAATGCGAATGTCAGCTTGCGCATAGCGATCGCCCCGTTCAGCTAACAGCGTTTCTAGCTTGAGGGTCAAATCGACGTCTTTCAGCAGCGGACGGCTGGTATCGGCGGCGAGCCGAGAGGCCAGCACAGCGGTCGGCGTGTCAAGCCAGATCACCACGCCGTGCTGCAAGTAGCTCCAGTTCATCGGCTGGGTGACAATGCCACCGCCGGTCGCAACCACCAGGCGAGTGTGGGCCGCCACCTGAGAGAGGACCTGAGTTTCTAGCGTGCGAAAGGCGGCCTCACCCGACTG
Source organism: Phormidesmis sp. (assembly GCA_049646425.1). Taxonomy (GTDB): domain Bacteria; phylum Cyanobacteriota; class Cyanobacteriia; order Phormidesmidales; family Phormidesmidaceae; genus Phormidesmis. The sequence goes on from JBARVU010000321.1 coordinate 3,685, forward strand.
CTCGAACAGGCGAGTAATGGGCTGGCCTGCGGCTTGCTCGATCAGCTCGTCAGTATCTAGAAACCGATAGCCCAGCCGGCCAGCCAGCTTGCGGCCAATGGTCGTTTTGCCAGCGCCCATCATGCCGATCAGGTACAGATTGGTTTTTTTGAGAAAATCAGCGCGGTCAGCGTCGGTCGGTGGAGCACTCATGGCGGCAGGCTAGGCAAAAGGATTACTTGATCCTCCCTATTATGTCAGTCTGTCGCCCTGCGAGCGATCCAGTAAGGCTAGCCAGAGCTGTCTCTCGCCGCCAGGAGCGCTGTAAAATAGCAAATCGATCAGCAGCCGTAGGGATAGCTGGGTGAGATCATCAGTTTTTGGGGTCGGTTCGCTCATGCGATCGCAGTACAGGTTATTAAAGTTATCGAGATAGTCCCCCAAAAGCGCCGCTCGATGGGGCGGCTTGGCTTGAGCCGTGAGCTGCTCAAGCTTGGCAACAGCCTGACGAATCTGCGCATGGTGGCCTGCGGCTAGACGGCATAGAACTAGCACAAGTGCTCTGGCCTCATCGATATCGAGCTTTTTTCGCCCCTGACCTTTGCGCAATGGATTAGATTGCCGCAGCCGCCACAGTCCCACCCGGTCAGAGAGCGTCTCGTCCAGCTGAAGATCCCTGGCAGCGGCTAAGACCGCATCCGATCCCACGTCGGTCAGTGCTTCAATCGCCATCAGGACTAGATCTAGCTGGGCTTTGATGCTGCTGAGCTGAGCAGTCGATAGCGGCGGTGCAGGCCAAGAATCCACAGCGATCTGAAGTGCCTTAAGGAATGGTTGAACCGAGTGATGGTTCAAGCTACGGCAATTGTGCCACAGCGAACCTCGTTTTTAGCGAGCTGGCTGGCCTACAGACATAGCTGCTCTCCCCATTCAAGCCACGATGAGGTCTCTTCTATGACGAATGACTGTTCTCCTGGCAGAGTTGCACAGGTGAACTCAGCGACTGTTGAGTCGTCGGTCGGTGGGGTTGGCTGTCTGGCAGTGCGTTCAGCAGATCTGCTTCCTGGCAAGTAGCCAAAGGTTCTCTGCTCACTGATCTCACTGGCTTCAAAAACCACCGCCCCAACCGCTGCGCAGTCTTGGATCAGCTTAGTTGCAGCAGCGCTCAGCAACTGGGGCGAAGACACAACCGAGCTGGCCGCTTGACCCGTGAACGACATATTAATGCCGTCTGGCCGAGTCTCAGGCACTGTCTTGTAGCGGTTGCTCAGCGGCAGGGCGCTGACGGCCACAACCAGATCCCGGTCTCGCTCAAGCGTTTCAATCTCACTGACTAAAGCCGTGCTACAGACCACTGCACTGCCGGGCACCGCTGCCGCGACCATACGCTCTAGCGCCGAAGACTGCGGGCTGCTGCCTTCTATCCTGATAAAGTATCGACCATTTTTGCCTGCTTCGTAGCTATTGGCCACCGCAGTGTAAGTGCCGGTACTGGGTAAAGTCACAATCAGCCGCGCATTGCGATCGCTGCGGCTAATATCGTCGTTTTCATAGATCCGTCGTCCCTGCGGATCTAGCAAAATCAGATACGGGTCAAAATCCTGACTTTCTAGATAGATAATCACCTGCTGGCCGCGAGTCCCTAAGAACCTGTATTGGTCATAGCGGCTACCATCTTCTAAAACGGCATCCGTCGCGGACAAAGTACCCCGTGTCTCCACAAAGACTTCGGCTTTAGCGGTGTTCGATCCTACACAAAGCATTAAGCCGACCCCAACAAAAGTGACGCTAAGCCATTGCAACGCCCGCATGGAATTTCTCTCGTAAAAATTGTTATTGTTTTAAACCGCTGGGTGGACTCGATAGACATTAGATATTGATCCCAGCTCACAGATCGTCAGCTCTAAATTGTACATAATTTAAAGCGGACTGAAGTGACCAGCAGTCAACTATTCTTCCTATCTATATATTCGAGACTCCCTGGTCAAGGAGTCGGTTTCGGGTCATCATCGGACAAACTGGATTGATTCTGCCGGGTGTCCTGCTGTATGCGTCTCATTTACTTGACTTCTCTACTAACTTCGCTCTGGTGGGCTCAACCAGTTCGAGCCTCATCTCCTGCTCTAGCCCCTACTGGCGCTGACATCGGGGCGGAAGAGCGGATAGAAAGTTTCTCAGCAGAGCGAGCCTGGTCTCCTGACTGGCTGTTGGCCGTAGGTGTATTACTCACTGGCGGCACCCTGATCTGGGGGGTTCGTCACTATGTGCGTCAGCAGCAGTGGCAGCGCATAGAGTTCTTGCGACAGGCTGTAAAGGAGTTTGAGCAAGATCCGGCCATCTACAACGCGCTGAAGATTTTGGATTTTGAGGAGTACCGGGACTACTCGATTGAGGTACCCGCTCAAGACAGCGCTGCTGGCGTTAAAACAGTCAGCTTTCGAGTCAATGATGACCTGCTGCGCAATGCGCTTGCTAAGCACGACCAGCGGGCTCGACTAAAGCAGCAGCTAGACAGCTCTCAAGACCGCGATCAGATCGATCCGGTGGCGCTCCGACAGTATCAAATTGAGAGTGCGCTGCGCGATTGGTTTAATAGAATGCTAAATGGCCTAGAGCACTTCGGCTATTTCATCGAATCTGGGCTATTTACTGAAACAGAGCTCAAGCCCTGGCTCAACTACTGGATCAAGCTGATTGGCGATCCGGCCTATCGCCGGCCTGGGGCTTCTAAGTTTTATGATGCGCTCTATAGCTACGTCCATCACAGCGGCTTTTTTGGGGTGCAAAAGCTGTTCGAGCGGTTTGGCTACCGCATCTTGCCGTTGCCTTATCA
>JBARVU010000322.1:0-20827 GCA_049646425.1 Phormidesmis sp.
ACTTCAGCAGCATTCTGGCCGAGTTTTTGGGAAAACTTTATTGACATGAAGCGCGCCTTCATCATTAGGTGCTCTCTATCAAGCCAAATAATTAATTTTCAAGGGGCTTTATGAGCAATTTGCAATCGCCGCCATCACCACCGCCTAGACCCGCTATGCCACCCCCACCGCCGCCAAAGTCAGGGGCTATGGGCCTACCGGTAGGAGGCGCTACGTCAGAGGCGCCTCTGACGGAAATGGTAAAAGCGCCGTCTGCTCGTGCCGCTGGACATAGAGCTGCGGCCCCACCGCCAATGCCAATGGGGGTAGCCGCTGGCGGACCTACCTTACAAAAAATCATCCGCGAAGCTTTTGATAAAGGCTATTCGGATATTCATGTGGGTGTCGGCGAGATTCCTCGATTCCGCAACCGGGGTGAAATTAGCACAACCGAATACCCTCGCACCACGCCTGAGCTGTTCGATAGCTGGCTGACAGAAATTTTGACGCCTGAGCAGATCATGGAGTTTAAGGAAACGCTCGATTTTGACGGGGCGGCTCAGTATGACTTTTCCCGCGTGCGGATCAATATTTTTGACAGTATCAACGGCCCTTCGATCGTCATGCGACTGATCCCGGTAGAAATTTTGACGATGCAGCAGCTCAATCTGCCGTCAGTGATTCGAGATATGTGTCACTACCATAAGGGCCTGATATTGGTAACAGGGCCGACCGGTTCCGGTAAGTCGACGACGATGGCGGCGATGATCGACTACATCAATAAGGAAATGCCCAAGCACATTATCACCATCGAAGATCCGGTGGAATTTGTGCATACCAGCCGCAAGTCGCTGATTAAGCAGCGGGAGGTTGGGGTGCATACGCGCAAGTTTAGCAATGCGCTGAAAGCCTCACTGCGAGAGGATCCCGATATTATTCTGGTGGGGGAGATGCGCGATCGCGAGACCATCGAAACTGCCCTAAAAGCTGCTCAAACGGGTCACCTGGTCTTCGGCACCCTGCACACCAACAGCGCCGTGAAGACCGTTGAGCGAATTTTGGGGATGTATGAGCCAGAGCAGCAGGCACCGATTCGAGTGGCGATCGCCGAATCCCTGATCGGCGTCGTTGCCCAGGGTCTGTGCCGCACCACCGACGGCAAACGCGCCGCCTTCCACGAAATCTTGATCAATACAGATGCGATTAAAGACTACATCTTGCGCGGCCAGCTTGACGAAGTAGAAGCGATTTTGCCCAACTGTACCTTCGACGGCATGTGCACGATGAACCAGTCGCTGTACGCGCTGTACGAAGCCGGTCGGATTACCGAGGAAACTGCTCTGGAGCAGTCGTCGAAGCAGAACGAAATGGCTCAGATGCTGCGCGGCCGGGTTTAGTAGGGAGCAGGGGAGAGGGGGAGCAGGGGAGCGTGCTTTCTATATATTCACCCCCTCACCCCCGCACTCCCAAGTCACTCGGGTCTAAGATCAAGGCCAAACGCTGCACTTGCCGCTTAAAAATAGCCATCTTGCTCAATCTCTTCAATCACCTGCAACCCGCGCGAATCGCCCACGCTCAAAATCGCGGAGCGGGCGTCTTCTTTTACGCCAAACTCGTCGTCTTCGGCGAAAGCCTCAATCAGCGCGTCAACCGCCGTTGCATACACCACGTTGGAAGGCAGCTCAGCACATATCTGGCCAATCGCCCAAGCGCAGTTGCTTCGCACAGCCGGAATGGCATCCCTTCTGAGTCCTCCAATCAAAGCGGGCATAGCTTTGATCATTGAGCTGTAGTCAATTTTAGGCGTTTGCCCCAGCGCGCTTGCTGCCCAGAGTCGCACAGCAGAAATATCGGTTTTCAAGGCGTCGGCAATCGTTTCTATGGCCCGTGAATCGCGCGTGTTGCCCAAGGCCCAAATAATGCCTTTGCGGGCGTAGCCATTCCAGTCGCGGTTGAACTGAGCGATCAGGGGCTCGACTGCCATCGGGCTAGTGTTGCGACCGAGTGCGTAGGCTGTACTTACTCGCACTAGTGGGCAGGGATCGGCCAGCATGCCGATCAAAAAGGGGACAGCGCGACTATCTTCAATTTCGCAAAAGGCGCGGGCACCCATCATTCGCTGCTGCTTTTCGGGATGGTGCAGCAGCAGCAGCATATTGTCTGGATTCGGCTTTGGTTCGGTTTCTTCGCCGACGGGCGGCAGCTCGTCTAGCGGGTCGAACGGGCTTTCTCTACCGACTTCGGCTTCTAATACCGCCAGTTCGTCTTCATATATATCCACTGCTGCCCGCTGCCCTGAGAAATGCCAACTATTAAGAATGACTGTGCTGGTGCATGGCCGTGCACCAGCACAGAGATCAGTGAGATCGATGATAACCGACTACAAGTCGGCTAGGACGCGGCGAGCGGCGGCGAGAGTGTTCTCAACGTCTTCGTCGGTGTGCGCCAGAGACGTAAACCCGGCTTCAAACTGAGAAGGTGCCAAATACACGCCGTTTTCTAACATGCCTCGGTGGAAGCGGCTAAACTTCTCTAGATCGGATTTTTTGGCATCGTCGTAGTTGCGGACGGTCTCGCCGGTGAAGAACATGCCAAACATGGCGCTGATGCTGCCGCCGCTGACCTCATGGCCAGCGTCACGCGCGGCGGCTAAGAGGCCGTCACTGAGCTTTTTGGTGACTCGCTCTAGCTGCTCGTAAGTATCGGGGCGACGCAGAATCTCCAGCGTTTTGATGCCTGCCGTCATCGCCAGAGGGTTGCCCGAGAGCGTACCGGCCTGGTAAACCGGCCCCGCAGGTGCGATCATTTCCATGATTTCGCGGCGACCACCATAGGCACCAACCGGTAATCCGCCACCGATCACTTTACCCATCGTTGTGAGGTCAGGTGTGACGTTGAATTTTTGCTGAGCGCCGCCATACGCGATCCGGAAGCCGGTCATGACTTCGTCGAAGACGAGTAGCGCGTCGTTGTCACGGGTGATTTCTCTGAGTCCTTCCAGGAAGCCAACGTCAGGCGTGACAAAGCCAGAATTGCCGACGACGGGCTCCAAGATCACCCCAGAGATTTCGCCAGGATTTTCGGCAAAGAGCTTTTTGACGGCTTCGAGATCGTTGTAGGGTGCATTCAGCGTATCGGCAGTGGCCGCTTTGGGAACACCAGGCGAGTCGGGCAGGCCGAGGGTGGCAACGCCAGAGCCCGCCTTGACCAGAAACATGTCGGCGTGGCCGTGGTAGCAGCCCTCAAACTTAATAACTTTGTTGCGACCAGTGAAGGCGCGCATCAGGCGGAGAACGGCCATGCAGGCTTCGGTTCCGGAGTTGACGAAGCGCACCATTTCAACGCTGGGGACGGCTTCTATCACCGTTTCGGCCAGCACGTTTTCCAGGTAGCAGGGGGCGCCGAAGCTGGTGCCTTTTTCGAGGGCGGCTGCGAGCGCTGCAAGCACTTCGGGATGGGCATGGCCGCAGATGGCTGGCCCCCAGGTGCCGACATAGTCAATATACTGGTTGCCGTCAACATCCCAAACGTAAGCGCCTTTGACGTGGTCGATGACGATGGGCTGACCGCCTACCGAGCGAAACGCCCGCACGGGTGAATTGACACCACCAGGCATGAGGGACTGGGCGGCAGAAAAAATTTCGTTAGATTTGGTCGTTTTTAGGGTCGTGGTGGTAACCAAAACGCGCTCCTTACGGTAAAAAGAATGATTAATGGCTGACAGAGCTAACTCTGCTCACGCTGTACAGGTTCTGGCTATCAGAGGGTCTGTATTTGAGTCGCGGCCCAGGCAGACCGACGCTAAGCAGTATTTTTTATACTAGCGTGTCCTTCCAGCTTGTTTCACGGTGTTAAGGAATGTAGAGCGCAACGCTAAGAACCAAAATTGCTGGCGTGTTTTCATATGGCACGGTGAGGTTGATTAGTTCGAGAGGAGGTTAAAATGTGGCTGTGCCAAAGCTGAATAAAAGCCAGCTAAAGACCTACACAAAGTTGTGGAAAGAACCCAAAGCCAAAAACCTCAAGTTTTCAGAGGTTGAGAAGCTGATGAAAGCGTTAGGAGCCAGGCAGTCACAAAGCAGTACTAACGTCCTTTTCGAGATAGGTGATGAGCGTTGGGGAATGCACCGCCCACATCCCGACAGAGGACTGAAAACGCCTTACATCAAACAGATGCGCAAATTTCTAAAGGATTGTGGTTTAGAGCCTGGGGAGAGCACAGAAAATGGCAACCGTTAAACATATTCAGCACGAGGGCTATGTGGCTGAGGTGAGCTATAGCACTGAAGACGGTTGCTATTATGCTCAGCTAGTCAATGCGCCAGGACTTAATCTATTGACCGAAGGTGAGACTTTAGATGATTTGCTTGAAGCCTTTGCCTCACTCGTAAACGACTATTTAAAAGCCGTGTCTGATGATGGTTTTGGCTTAGTTCAGCCACGCGATCTAGTCGCAGGGTAAGCCGTTTGTGCTAATTCCTCATCTATCGACATCATCAGCGACTGCTAACCGTCTCGGAAACGTTCGGATGCTGTTGGCTAAGTTCGAGATAGCAACGCAAATACGCAGAAGATCCAGCACTTCTACGATGCGCCCATAGCCGTTGCTGAGCTGTGTTAGATAAGCAACACAGCTCAATCTCATTAAAAATCATTTATCAGTAGCTCCATCAGTTATTTCTTCTATTTCAGAAATAATATTATTGACCATTTCGAGAATTGCTTTCGCTTCCGCTAGAGTTGGAGCAACATCGTTATGAGCGTACTTGTTTCGATATACTCCATAAAATCCACTAATTAGGTTTCGGTAGCTTTTCTTCTTTGCGTCATCAATCTGGAGCGAAACCTTTTTGCCAAATATAAAGTTCACTAACTCCTCGCCGTCAACATTGTCAGATACGCCAAAGCCTCGTCGCAGTCTATCCGTGAGAACTACGAAAGCTTTACGAATGGCGGAATCGTAATGTTCTCCTTGTATCAGTGGTAGCACGGCATCGTTCAACGCTGGATCAAAATGGCTCTCAGTAGCGGACATCTGAAGTAGACTTCTCAAGCCCGTTGGGAGATCTGAGAAAATTATGTCGTGAATGTCGCTGCTGCAAGCATTCTCATCACTCTTCTCTAAATAACGTCTCATGAATGATAGATGTCGGCCGAGGTTTCCACATTGCTGCCAAGTCAACCCCGAGACATTCATCAGCCGTTCGATATCATTCTCAAGTAAGGCATACAATCGCAATAGTTCATCTGACTCAGCGTCGTCGAACATGTCGAAGAGTTCCAGCGCCTTGTCATATGCATCTTGATAGTGCTGCACCAAGAGGGCTAGATTGCTGCTTTTGCCGATTTCTACTGAGTCTCCCTTTTCTATTCACCTAACAACCCAGACAGAGTGACTAGGTAGAAAGTTTTTGCATAAATATAGTCAATCACGGTTTAGAGTCCCCAGAGTCATTGATTTTGTTCGTTCTTTTTTTTATTAACTCAAAAACCTTCGGATACTGTTGGCGGTGCGATGTAGACAAATCGAGTGTGACAAGGAGGCAATAGCCAAATTAAGAGTGGAGATAATTTCTCAGCAGTATCTGTCCTGCTGTCTCCACGTAACAGAGTCGTCGTAGAGAACTCGATAGGCCGTAGCATGGAGATGGCAAAATCACAGACCTCGCGTCCGGCTCATGACTCCTGCTTCTCAAACAATTCCTACTGGTAAAATTCGCTACAACGATCAGGAGCTGGTGCTTGTGATCTCCCAATCCCATCTAGACGGCACCGTCCTCATGCTGATCTGGATGAACGCCGACGCCCTGCAAAAGTGAGCCAGTAGGGCTGGCACTGCCCACCCTACCACTTAAGAAGGCTTTGATTCTCTTCGGTGAAGTAGTTCATCGTTTTACCTAAAAGATGCAGAGCCTTTGACCGCCCTCACCTGATGAAAAGAGTTCGCTACCGTATCTATGCGGCTGTCATGGCTACATTGCCTGCATACTTCTTAAGCCATGCAATTGAGGTCTGTCGTACTTTTACCTGGCAGTCATCGAAGGTAACAGAGTCGGGATCAAGGAAGTGGGCGATCGCCAACTCAATCACAAACTCAGGGGGTATCTCAGTCTTCTGTGCATAGTGCCTTGCCTGACTTTGAATCACTGACGGTAGCACGGCTAATAGACTCGCATCATCGACGGTACAGACCGACTCGCTGCTAAGCGAAGTATCCAAGTCAAGAAAGTGTTTGATTGCACCTTCAATGACTGCGGGAGGCGTCAGATTTGCTTCACTAGCGTAGGTCATGATTGCCGCCTGAATGTCGTCTGGCAGCGATTGCAGAATGCGATTATCAACCGTTGATTCTTGGGTAGTCATGGGCCTAGTCCGCCTAATTAACGCGTACGTTGTAGGGGGGTAATAACTGTCGAATGATGATCTGCTCTAGCTGCAATGATAACCGAATCCACTGATAAGAAAGCGTCACAACGGCAATCCTCACATCGTCTGGGTTCATTCGATCCATGAACGCCCAGGCAAGCGCTTTATGCCCGCCCTTGAACCGACCTTTGACACTACCTGACTTGCCGATGTAGAGAATGCCTTGATTTCTATGCTTAACCGCGTAGATAGCGGGACGAGGCGGCAGTTCATCGAATTCCCTGGTCAGCGGATAACAGTCGCTAAACGGCATTTCGTCGAGCAACTTGAGAAGTCTCAGGGCTTCTGAATTAACAGCATCTAGAGAATCGTCCATCATCTAATGCATACTACGCCATAGCTCGCCGACGATGTCGTAGAGAACTCGATAGGCCGTAGCATAGAGATGGCAAAATCACAGACCTTGCGTCCGGCTCATGACTCCTGCTTCTCAAACGATTCCTATTGATAAAATTCGCTATAACGATCAGGGGCTGGTGCCTGCGATCGCCCAATCCTACCTAGACGGCACCGTCCTGATGCTGGCCTGGATGAACGCCGACGCCCTGCAAAAGACGATGGACACAGGAGAAGTGTGGTACTGGAGCCGATCGCGTCAGGAACTGTGGCATAAAGGGGCGACCTCCGGGCATATTCAAAAAGTGCGATCGCTCCGCTATGACTGCGACAGCGATGCTTTGCTAGTGACCGTAGAGCAAATAGGCGATGTAGCCTGTCACACTGGCGAGCGCAGCTGCTTTCATCAGGTCGAAGGTGCAGATGGGGCTCAAATTGTACCGCCGCCTGCTGATACGCTCTCTCAGGTGTATGGGGTGATCTGCGATCGCAAAACTAACCCCCAGCCCAACTCCTACACCAATAAGCTCTTTGCCGGCGGCGATAACAAAATCCTGCAAAAGATTGGTGAAGAAGCGGTAGAAGTGGTGATGGCCTGCAAGGATGATGCCCCAGATGAAATTGCCGGGGAAGTGGCTGATTTGCTCTATCACACCCTGGTCGCCCTAGCCCATCACAATGTGGATCTTAAAGCGGTGTATCGCAAGCTGCAATCTAGGCGCTGATAGCCTATGGAGATTTTGGAGGCGAAAGCTTACACTATTGGCGGTTAGTACAAATGAACGAGTGAGCGGGGGAAATGGTTGCTGACAAAGAAATAAAGCGGGCGGCGGAATTGCGATCACAGCTTCAAAAAGCCAGCTACACCTACTATGTGCTCGATGCGCCCGACCTGCCCGACTCGGTATACGACCGGCTGTACCGCGAACTGCAAGATTTAGAAGCGCAGTATCCCGAACTGCTGACGGCTGATAGCCCGACCCAGCGAGTGGGGGCAACCCCGGCGGATCAGTTCACTTCCGTACAGCACAACATCCCGCTCTACAGTCTGGAAAATGCCTTTGATATTGACGAATACCGCGATTGGCAGACTCGCTGGCAGCGCATAGAGCCCGATGTGGGCGAAGCAGAAGCCGTCACGGAGCTGAAAATTGATGGCAACGCGCTGGCACTGACCTACGAAGACGGTGTGCTCGTGCGCGGGGTCACCCGAGGTGACGGGATCGCTGGAGAAGAGATCACGCAAAACGTTCGCACCATCCGTACCATTCCCCTGCGGCTGCAGATGCCGTCCAGCCAATCGCCGCCGCCGGTGGTAGAAGTGCGCGGCGAAGCTTTTTTACCGCTGGATGTTTTTGAGGAAATTAATCGTAAACGCGCCGCTGAAGGCACCGCCCTCCTTGCCAATCCTCGTAACGCGGCAGCAGGCACCTTGCGTCAGCTCGATGCCAAAGTGGTGGCCGAACGGCGTCTCGATTTTTTCGCATATACACTGCTCATGCCTGAAGGAACAGGCGATCTCACTGCGCCGATCAATCAGTGGGGGGCGCTGGAGTGCTTACAGATGTTAGGCTTTCGGGTGAATCCCAACCGGCAGCGCTGTCAGTCGGCAGATGAGGTCGCAGACTACTACCAGCTTTGGGAAGAAAAGCGCCACGAATTGCCCTATCTGACTGACGGGGTGGTCGTGAAGCTCAACAGCTTTGAACTGCAAGATCGGCTGGGGTTTACTAACAAGTTTCCGCGCTGGGCGATCGCCCTCAAGTACCCCGCTGAAGAAGTCCCCACAGTGCTAGAAAATGTCACTGTCCAGGTCGGTCGCACGGGCGCAATCACCCCTGTTGCCGAGCTCAGCCCCGTGCAGCTAGCCGGTACCACCGTTGCCCGCGCCACGCTGCACAACGCCGACCGCCTCACTGAGCTAGATCTGCATTTGGGCGACACGGTGATCGTCCGTAAAGCCGGAGAAATTATCCCCGAGGTGGTGCGCGTGCTAAGCGAACTGCGGCCCGCAGGCGCGCCTGCCTACCGGCTCCCAACTACCTGCCCGGTGTGCGATCAGCCGGTGGTCAAGCCCGAGGGCGAAGCAGTGACCCGCTGTGTGAATGGCTCCTGTCCGGCGATTTTGCAGGGGTCGCTCAGGCACTGGGCCAGCCGCGATGCGATGGACATTAGCGGGTTGGGCGATCGCTGGGTACAGCAGCTCCTCGACCAGGACTTGGTAGCTTCTGTTGCCGACCTGTATGACCTGACTGTAGAGATGCTTTTGAGCTTAGATCGGATGGGTGAGAAGCTGGCGAATAAGTTGGTTGAGGCGATCGCGGCCTCCAGACAGCGCCCTTGGGCCAAAGTGCTTTATGGCATGGGCATCCGTCTAGTGGGCAGCACCAATGCCCAGATTCTGGCTGATAATCTCCGGTCGGTGAAAGCGCTTGCCAGTGCGAGTGAAGCAGACATTTCTCAGATATATGGCATCGGCCCCGAAATCGCTCAGTCGGTCAGTCAGTGGTTTCAGGTGCCTGCCAATCATGACCTTGTCGAGCGGCTAAAAGGGGCTGGCCTGCAGCTCGAAGCGGCTGAAAATCCTGAGCGCAACCAAAGCCAACCTTTTGCAGGCCAGAGCTTTGTGGTCACTGGCACCCTGCCCACGCTCAAGCGATCTGAGGCCAAAAGCCGAATAGAAGCGGCAGGTGGGCGAGTCAGTAGCGCTGTTAGTCCCAAAACCAATTATGTTGTAGTCGGTGAAAATGCCGGGTCTAAGCAGACCAAGGCTGAAGAACTAGGAATCACACAGCTTACCGAAGCAGATCTTTTAACCATGTTGGCATCGTCCTAGCGCTTGTACTCCCTGGGTACCGGCTAAGGCACGAAGCGTTCACCTATGATGAGGGCTATGAAATTTTCATATTTGAGATGGGGATTGGGTCTGGGCATGGCTTATCTGGCGGTTGCCCTTTCTCCTGTTGCCGTCAAGCCTGGCCAAGCCGCTGAGCGCATCGTCTTTTCGTTGGGTGCAATAGAACGCTCAATCTCTGTGGAGTCGCTAGAAATCTATGCGGAAGAGGGGCGGATTACGGCAGAACTTGCGCCTTATCTCACCGATTTAGATGAGAGTGCTTTGGAGCAGGGACGCAGCTTGCTTTCACAGCGCGCAGATTTGGACGTGACAGCGGTCGCTCAGTTTGCCTATACGCCTCAGGGTGACTTTCTATTAGAGCAGATCGGTCAGGTATTTCGCACCGGCGCTAGACTGCCGGGCGGCAAAGGTCTTAGAGGAGCGGCGATTCTAGCAGCCGCTGATGAAGCCGAGGGCCTGACAATTCTCAACGTGATCAGGCATTTTCCGACGCCGGTATTGCGGGTTGATATTAGCAGAGGACTGGCGGTTGTTCAGCAGGCCAGCAATGCGCTTAGCCTATCGAGCAGTGCCCTCAGCCTAGTAGAGCAGCTTTCCTTAGAAAAAGCGACTGAGCCTTTCCCCTCAGGCGTATCTGCCGCTGAGCTGAACAGGCTTGTGACTCGCCCTGGTCCATTCTCCGCTAGACGGATCTCAATGCGCTTGAAATCGAGCGTTAAACCGGTCGATATCTATCTGCCGCAGTCTCGAATGGAGGCGTTTGAAGAAGGGTTATCGGGCCGCCCAGCGGTCATCATCTCTCATGGGTTAGGCAGCGATCGCACCTCCTATGCCTATCTAGCCCAATTTTTAGCTGAGCACGGGTTTGCTGTGATCGCAGTAGAACACCCCGGTAGCAGCGCCGAACAGCTAGATGCGCTAATCTCGGGGCGAACTAGCCAGGTCGTGCCCGATGAAGAATTTGTCAGTCGACCTTTGCTGATTTCGCAAGTGCTAAACGACCTGGAAGCAAAAGCGCTATCCGACAAAAATCTTGACGGTATCAACTTCAACAATATTGGGGTGATTGGCCAGTCCTTTGGCGGCTATACTGCGCTGGCAGTGGCAGGCGCACCCCTCAATTTGAAGTCTTTGAGAGAGGTCTGTCCGCCGAGCTTTAGCGTGGATATTTCGCTGTTGTTACAGTGTCAGGCAACGACCTTGGTCTCTCCAGAGCGAACCAGCATTGACTTTTACGACCCTCGTATTCAGGCGGTTGTGGCGATCAACCCGATTACCAGCGCGATTTTTGGTCCAGAGAGCTTGGCTGAGGTGCCGGTGCCGGTGCTGATGATTGCAGGCAGCGCAGATACCGTCGCGCCAGCTCTGCCGGAGCAAATTGTGCCCTTTACCTGGCTTCCTGAGGGCGATCGCTATCTCCTGTTGATGGAGGGGGCTACCCACTTTTCGACCATTGGTGTAACAGGCGCTGAGACCTTCGGCCTGCCGCCTGAGATCATTGGCCCTTCTCCTGAAATTGCCCAGCGCTACACTCAGGTAATGAGTTTGGCGTTTTTGAGCAGCTATCTCAACCAGGACAGTCGCTATCAGCCAGTCCTCTCGAGCGCATTTACGACCCGCTTAAGCCGCCCTGAAATGCCGCTCAGCTTTATCTCCAGCCTGACTTCAGAGCAGCTAGCGAGGCAGCTTAAACCATGACCGATGGCTTCATCAACCTTGACAAGCCTGTTGACTGGACATCTCACGACTGTATCGCCCGTGTCCGCCGACTGCTCAATACGAAGAAGGTGGGCCATGGGGGCACGCTCGATCCCTTAGCGACGGGCGTGCTACCAGTGGCGGTCGGCAGGGCTACCCGCCTGCTGCAGTTTCTACCTGAGCGTAAAGCTTACCGGGCGGTTATTCGGTTTGGGCTGACAACGACGACCGACGATTTGGAAGGTGAAGTGCTCACTCAGCAGTCCGCCGCGCAGCTTCAGCGCTCAGCAGTTGAAGCTATTCTGCCAAAGTTTACCGGTACGCTTAGTCAGCAACCGCCGATCTATAGCGCTGTTCAAGTCAAGGGAAAGCGCCTGTACGACCTTGCCCGGCAGGGCAAAACGGTGGAGGTCCCATCTCGCCAGATCACGATTCATCAGCTTACCATCCGGCATTGGCAGGCAGGCCCGCAGCCAGCGCTGACATTAGATATAGACTGCGGCCCGGGTACCTACATCCGTTCGCTTGCTCGTGACCTGGGCGTCGCGATGGGATCGGGGGCGACATTGGTGAATTTGCTGCGCACTCACAGCAGCGGATTTGACCTGGCTGGAAGCATGACGCTAGATGCGCTGGAGCAGGCGATTACGGCAGAAACTTTTACGCTAGTGCCGGCAGGAGATGCGGTGCAGCATCTAGCGGCGATCGCCCTCTCTCCAGCGCTCTCCCTGCGCTGGCGCATGGGCCAAAAGCTAGCGCTGACAGACATCCCGGATCCAAGCGAAGTCTGGCTATCCAAGCCGCCCGATTCTCCTTTAAGAGTTATGAACACGGCGACGGGTGACTTTTTGGGAATTGGCGAAATTCGCGGGGTTCCGCCGATAACAGCTGCGATTCCGGCAAATGACGACGGCAGGATTCTGGCCCCGAAGATGGTGTTTTTGGCAGTATAGTGACACAATCTTTAAATCACGTTCGGAAGTATAAGAAATGATTACACTCAAAATTGTTGTCTACATCACTATCTCTTTCTTCGTCGGTCTCTTCATTTTTGGGTTCTTGAGCGGAGACCCTGCTCGCAATCCTGGCGGCGGCGATTTCGACTAACTTCCCTGAATTAGGCTCCGGCGGCAAAAGGCTGTCGGCCAAACTGCGTTAGCTAAGTCTTAGCTAAGTCAACCTATTCAGGTCAGCCCGCTTTGTCGGGCTGTCTTTTTATGTAGCGGATGCTTCATTTCGACTTACCTCCTGAGCAGCCTGCTCTTAAGATCGCTCCCGAGCCTGAGCAATCGAGAATTGATCGCTTAAGGACAGAGCCTGCGTCCGCAAGTCGCTCGGATCATCTGCTGGGCTCTATTGAGTCTACTCAGGTGCTCAGCGATCGCCTTATTTCTATAGATGAAAATATTTATCAGGCTGTAGACCTGCCGGTACTGGCGTCGCCTGACGCTGATGGCCCGCTTGAGCCTGCGCCATCGGGCCTAGAAGAAGCGCCTGCACCGCCGCCGCCCGTCGACCCGCCTGTCGATCCACCCGTTCAAATCGAAATCGAAACCGACCCTGACCTTACGCCTGCCGAGTTTGCCGCGCAGCTCAAGCTGACCGCTGACTATCAGGAATACGACCCAATCGCGCAAATCGTCACCGCTCGCGGCAACGTGCTGCTGCTGCTCAACGATGCTGTCATCGAGGCCGATGAGATATGGGTGAACTTAGTTAACCGCTATGTTTTAGCAGAGGGCAATGTGCTGCTGACGCGAGGGGCTCAAATTGTCAGGGGCACTCAGGCTGAATACAACTTTATTCAGCAATCAGGGGTGGTGAGTGATGCGGTCGGTACGCTGTATTTGCCTGATCTCGGTGAAGATTTGGGGTCGCCCTTGGCAGGGCCATCTTCCACGACGAGACGAGCGTACGATCCGATTGGTCGTAGCCCTGATCTACAGGTGAACAGTGAGGGCGGTGTGCAAATTACTACGAGCCCCGGGGCCCTGCCCACCGGCAGTAGCGATGGCGCCCTCCGACAGCTGCGGTTTGAAACTGACTCACTAGCATTCGATGTAGAAGGCTGGCGGGCGGAAGATGTAAGGATTACCAACGATCCTTTTTCGCCGCCCGAACTGGAGTTGCGGACTGATTATTTGGTATTGCGCAACCTCTCTCCTACCCAGGATGAGCTGTTGTTCAAGCGCCCGCGCTTGGTTTTTGATCAGGGGTTTGCCCTGCCCTTGTTGCGATCACGTCTCATCCTTAGCCGAGGCACGCTCAATCCAGACGACCTCAATCCGGTGCCGACGAACGCAGGTATTGATGGTAGCGATCGCGGCGGGCTTTATCTCGGTGTCAAAGTTCCCCTTGTGAGAGATGAGAACGTACGATTTTCAGTCACACCGCAGTTTTTCGCGGCTAGAGCTTTCAGCGGCCAGAGTAGTTCCCCGTTTGAACTGGCTAACTTTGGGGCGACTGCCGACCTCAGCGCTCAGCTCACGCCCCGCACGATCCTTCGCGGGAGCGCCGATCTTACCAGCTTAGACCTGACAGATATCACTGAAAATCTGCGCGTTAGTCTGCGTGGCGAGCAGCTGATCGGCGATCATCGCCTGGCCTTGCAGTACAGCTACCGCGACCGGTTGTTCAACGGCTCTTTGGGATTTCAGGATGTGCAATCTAGCCTGGGTGCGGTGCTGCTGTCGCCCGATATTGCCTTAGGCGATAATGGTCTGCGGCTGACCTATCAGGCGGGGGTTCAGCTGATTAATGCGAGGAGCGATCGCGCCGATCTGCTCGCTGCCAGCGGATCTGACACCGGCCGAGTGACACTGGGTCGCTATCAGGGGAGTGCGGCGCTGCGGCAAAGCTTTAATCTCTGGCGCGGTCAGCCTGCCCCAGCCACTCAATTTGCCGGGCTGCGCTATACGCCTGCGCCGGTTGTTCCCTACCTCAACCTCAATGCCGGGCTCAGGGCAACCGGTACCTACTACTCGAGTGGCGATTTTCAGGACAGCCTGATTGCCGAAATTGGGATAGACGGGCAGGTGGGTCAGTTCGCTCGCAGCTTCGGTGACTACACCCGCTTCAATATCAGCTATGCCCAGTCTTTTATTGGGGGGGCCGACTCGCCTTTTTTGTTTGATCGCGAAGTAGACCGCAACATTCTTTCTTTTGGTATTACCCAGCAAGTCTATGGCCCTTTTCTGGCCGGGTTTCAAGCTGCCCTTAGTCTCAGTGAAGCAGAGGACATCAACACTATCTATACGCTGGAATATAGCCGCCGCACCTACGGCATTCTGCTGCGCTACGATGCCGCTCAAAGTGCTGGCTCCATTGGCTTTCGGCTGAGTAACTTCAGTTGGATTGGCGATACCAATCCCTTCGATACGCCCCGGCTGCGCCAGGTAGAGGGCGGTGTGATTGAGCAGCCGTAGCGTTCCTGCGGCTGGAGGCGCTGCGGCTGAGCTTTTTGCCGTGATCGGGTGAATTAGGTTACTCTACAGACTAAATGCAATCCTTAGCAGGTATCTTTTGACTTAGTATGCCTCGGACTTAACAGTCTTCGGATTCAGCATTCTCCGCAAGTAGAATGTTGGGAAAGTCTAAAGTAGATGACTAATGCAAAAGAGGCTGAACCAGGTTTGGTGGCTTTTGGTCAAATTGACTGAAGCAATCGAAGGCTAATGGGTAGCGAAAGTCACTTTCCGATCAACCAGATTAGTCAGAAAATGCTCTCAAGCAGGTAGCAATTTATGACTTCGGCCACATTTTCTACATCAATAGAAGCGCAGCAGGCGGCTGTCCTGCTTGAGAATTATCGTTTCGAACTCGGCCACCATGATGCCCGTCAGTGGGTGTCGCTATGGCTAGAGTTTTACCGTCCTGGCTGGATTCGCGACGCGGTGGTTGAAGCACTCTATCAGGGTCGTTACAAGTCGGTATCGGTGCGGCAAATTTTAGAGCTATGGCATCGGCGGGGCCGGCCTATCCGCCATGTTACCTACGAGTTCGAAGCGGCCATTTGCCGAGAATTTGGGGAGGTAAGGCTAGCCCCCACAAACTCTGTGGCTGCACTGCCGCCTCAAGCGACACTGAGTGTTGATAATGATCGCTCAGCTGCCAGCAACTTGGATCTTTCTGCTGGAGCGACAGTGCCGGGGATGCATTCCTCACCCTCTACAGCGGCTGACCAGGTGGCCGCCGCCGCAACGCACAGTAGTGTTGAGACCGTTGACTCGCCTCATCTCTCTGGCTCTACAGCGGCTGACTCGGACTTGATGCTGCGCACCCAGCGGCAGTTCAAAGGCGTCCTTTATGCCTCGGCAAGAGCCATTCAACCCTTTAAACCTACGCTCCCTTTTTCAGCGCAAACCCTGCGCTTGGCTAGGCGAAAGATTCTAGTTTAGTGAGGGCGAATTAGTCAGGGCGAAAATGTTTCTAGTCATCTGCTTTAGGGGGCTTTACGCCCATCCGAATTTCTGAACAAAATGAGGCAATTCGCAGCCCGCTGGCTAGCTCAACCATGCCTGTGCGCATCCGCAAATTATCATTAATGAACCACAGGCGCTCTTCGGATCGGGCTTCGGCGCTGCCAGTGACCACTGTTAGCACCTCATCTTGTAGCGTATAGGTGCTTGGATGGGTCGCTGGTTCAGCCCGATTACTGCTGAGCATCGTACCCCTATAAGCGGTATTTTCAGGGTTTGTCTGAGGCGTCAGTGGAACGAGCAGCGTGGTCATCGTCTGGGGCTTTGTGTCGCCTTCGAGGGTACTGCTTTGCTGAATACGCAGGCCGCAGAGGGGATCTTTGTCGGCGCTGTTTTGCTGACATAGCTGCTGCACTTCGGCAGCATCCGGTGGTAAAAATTCTACTTCTAGGTCGGATTTTCCGGCTTTCGATTGTTGGGTTGAGAGCGCGTGAGTGGTGCGCTGCGAGAACCACCGTCCGGCGAGTTTTTCAAAAAAGTTCACAATTTCCATAAAGCTTCGATTGGGCCGCTGCCCATTAGTCTACAGTTCTTTACTTCCTTTACTATCCCCTGACATGGGGCGATCTGACACGCAGTGAATGATAAGCTAGCCAATGGACATAAATACAGATATCTAAGAGCTTCTCATGAGCGGATCTAACCAGACACCTTTGTTGTTGCGGGCTGCCCAGGGCCAATCGGTCGAGCGTCCGCCGGTCTGGATGATGCGACAGGCGGGCCGATATATGAAGGCTTACCGCGACTTGAGAGAGCAGTATCCTTCGTTTCGCGATCGCTCCGAAATCCCCGAAGTCGCCATCGAAGTTTCTTTGCAGCCCTGGAAAGCCTTTAAGCCCGACGGCGTAATCCTATTCTCTGACATTGTGACGCCGCTGCCAGGTATGGGCGTGGCGATGGATGTGGCTGAAGGCAAAGGCCCGATTATTGACGAGCCGATTCGTAGCCAAGCGCAAATAAACGCGCTGACAACGCTAGAGCCAGACGAGTCGATGCCCTACATTCGCAAGATCTTAGGCGCACTGCGCGAAGAAGTCGGCAACCAGTCTACCGTACTCGGCTTTGTCGGTGCGCCCTGGACACTGGCGGCTTATATCGTTGAAGGCAAAGGCTCTAAGACCTACTCCAACATTAAAAATATGGCGTTTACGCAGCCGCAGATGCTGCACAGCCTGCTGAGCAAAATCGCTGACAACATTGCCATTTACGTGCGCCACCAGATTGACTGCGGCGCGCAGATAGTGCAGCTATTCGACTCCTGGGCTGGTCAGCTCAGCCCGCAGGACTACAGGACGTTTGCCCTGCCCTACCAGCAGCAAATTGTCCGCCAGGTGAAGCAGACTCATCCCGATACGCCTTTGATTTTGCTGGTGAGCGGTAGCGCGGGCGTACTGGAGCTGATGGGCGAGTCGGGCGTGGATATCATCAGCGTGGATTGGTCGGTTGATATGGCGGATGCGCGTCGTCGCCTGGGGCCAAACATGATGGTACAGGGCAATGTCGATCCGGGCGTGCTGTTTGGCAGTAAGGAAGTGATTCGCGATCGCATTATCGACACCGTTCGCAAAGCCGGTAGCAAAGGCCATATTCTCAACCTGGGCCACGGCATTTTGCCCGGTACGCCCGAAGAGAACGGCGCTTACTTTTTTGAAGCGGGCAAGCAGGTGAATGAGCTGTTAGGGGCGGCTGTCTAACGGCTAGTGAGGGAATAGACGCTTGCAATAAGTTCACCCCATTGGCTTGGTACCTGTAGAGGATTGGTTTACAAAGATTTAATATGATGAGGACTAAATGGTTATAGCTCTCAACAGGCCATCTTCTCTAATCCATGAGATCCAGCTCGAAAAAGTAGACAGTTGGAACCTGTTTAAATTTAGTGAGTCACTTCAACTGCGAATGGAGAGCCTTCTAGAAAAGAAGAAGACTGACCAAATCACCCCTGATGAAACTGCTGAATTGGATGCGATTGGAGAGCTAGATCGCATTTTTACTCACATAAACGCTATGCTTGCCGCTCAAAATGCCGATCAGTGACGAACTCAGACAAGCTATCCGAGAGCGGGCTAGATTTGTCTGTGAGTATTGTCACTCGCCGGAGCGGTTGAGTGCTAATCGGTTCACCGTTGATCACGTCATTCCAAAATCTTTGGGTGGTTCTGATGAACTTGATAATCTTGCGCTTGCCTGCCGTCGCTGTAATGAGAGACGCTACAATTTTGTAGCTGGTATTGATCCAGAGACTCAGGAAATCGTTCCTATTTTTGATCCTCGCCAACAGAAGTGGGTGGAGCACTTTGTATGGCTAAATCAGGGCGTCGTTATAGAAGGGACTACACCGATTGGTCGCGCAACTTGCCTTCGTCTTGATTTGAACGATAGCCGCTATCCAGAAGAAGATTCCATTCGAGAAACAAGGCGATTTTGGATGCAAACCGGGCTGCACCCTCCAACGGATGATCCGTATCAAGCTTAAAGTAGTGCGATTGTCGGCTAGCTAAACTTACGACAGGCGATCGCTCCTCTCTTTCCTACCAAACCCAAAGATATTTAGCAGCAGCGCTGTGTTTATTATGTTGATGCCCGTAGGCAGGGAAATTGGGGGTAGCACCTAGAAAGGGAATCGGCAGCAGCGTGGCGTTTTGCGCCCCGAGAATGGCGATCGCCCCCACCAGCACCGTCCGCAAAGCGGGCGGCAAAGGCCATATTCTCAACCTGGGCCACGGCATTTTGCCCGGTACGCCCGAAGAAAACGGCGCTTACTTCTTTGAAGTGGGTAAGCAAGGCAATGAAGTGTACTGAGCTACCCACTAAGTTTGCGATTGAGTTAGCGATCGCGCGATTTCCTTTTAGAAATACTCCTAAGCTCTTCCGAAACCATGAGGCATGCGATGAGCGGATGAAAATGCGGCTACGCCTTTTGGCAGTGGCAAAAGCTGCACCGCTAAACTCACAATAAATGCTGGAGCAAAGGCTGGGAAAGGCATGAGTACAGGCAGGGTAAAAGGCGATTCTAAGCATAGTGAGGTGGCGGTACTAGAGCAGATTGCGCAGCAGGTGTTTGGCTATGATCGTCTGCGTGAGGCGCAGCGTGAGGTGCTCAGCGCGGTGCTGGCAGGTCGCGATACGCTAGCGGTGATGCCAACAGGCTCGGGAAAGTCAGCGATCTATCAGATTGCAGGGTTACGTATTCCCGGTGTGACCCTGGTGATTTCTCCTTTGATTGCGCTTCAGCAAGATCAGGTAGAGGGAATTGTTGAGCAAGGGACGGTAAAGGCGGCGGTGCTCAACTCTACACTCAACAAAACAGAGAGAAAAAGCGTTTTTGAACAGTTAGCAGACGAAGCGCTAGAGTTTCTCTTTTTAGCGCCCGAGCAGTTTAGCAATCTGGAGACTTTGGAGAAGCTTAAGGCGGCTCAACCCTCTTTGTTTGTAATTGATGAGGCTCACTGTGTAAGCGAGTGGGGGCACGACTTTCGGCCCGACTATTTGCAGCTAGGGGCGGTGATTGAGTCGCTGGGACATCCGGTGACGCTGGCGCTGACTGCGACGGCTTCGCCCCTGGTGCGACAGGAGATCGTTGAGCGGCTGGGCATGAATGCGCCGATGGAGATTGTAAAAGGGTTTGACCGGCCTAACATACATTTGAGCGTGCATCGGGCGTATGAGGAGGCAGAAAAGCTGCCAGCGCTGTTGCACTGTATAGAGCAGGCTATAGAAGAACAGGCTAAAAAGCCAGGTATCGTATATGCAGCGACGCGCAAAGCCACCGAGATGATCGCGGCGGAACTCCAACAAAGGGGCATAGAGGCCGCAGCGTATCACGCGGGGATGAAAGGAACAGACAGAGACCATATTCAAACCCAGTTTATGCAAGATAAGCTAGCGGTGATCGTGGCGACCACTGCCTTTGGCATGGGTATTGACAAGGCAAACGTGCGCTTTGTGTATCACTATCATGTGCCTGGGTCTATCGACGCTTACTACCAGGAGATTGGCCGGGCCGCTAGAGACAATAGCAGCGCCGAGGCAAAGCTTTTTTATTGGCCAGACGATATGAAGCTCCAGCGTTTTTTTACCGGTGGTGGCCAGGTCGATGAAGAAACCCTCGCTGAAATGGTAGAACTGTTGGAAACCGCTTCATCGCCGCCTACAGAAGACGATTTGCGGGAACGCTGTGATTTGTCGCGGGCAAAGCTTGCTACTGCGCTTGACAGTCTAGAAGCAGCAGGGCTGATTGAAAGAGATATCAATGGCAAGATTTGCTCGGTAGAAGCAGAAGCCGATTTGGAAGAGACGGTGGATCAGGCCATGACTCAACAGCAAAGGCGCAGGCAGTTCGCTCAGTCTCGGCTGCATATGATGCGAGGCTACGCGCAAACCCAAGCCTGTAGAAGAGAGTACGTACTGAGCTACTTTGGAGAAGCCTTTGATGCGCCCTGCGATCGCTGCGACAACTGCGAGCAGACCACAGCAGACGACACAAAATGGCTCATGCCCTTTCCGATTGGCAGCACCATTATTCACACTCGCTTTGGCAAAGGTCAGGTAATGCGATACGAAGAGGATAAAATCAATGTTCTATTTGAGACAGTGGGATACAAGACGTTTGTTACCGAGATGATCGCTGATTCGGTGACGTGTTTAGGATGATTAGGCTTACACTCCATCTAGCCTCCGCTTAGGATGTCATCATCGCAGGCCATACATATCTGGTTGTGAAGCGCTACCCAGGTAGCGGAAGGCAAACGGCAGCGGCATGACGTTTTGTACGGGAAGAATGGCGATCGCCACCAGCACCAAAGGAAGTGATGCGCGATCGCATCATCGACACCGTACGCAAAGCGGGCAGCAAAGGCCATATTCTCAACCTGGGCCACGGCATCTTACCCGGTACGCCCGAAGAAAACGGCGCTTACTTTTGTCTAACTTAGGAGTTACGCATTGACAGATTTGAGCTGTCAGTGCTAGGGAAAAGTGGCTTCCGTCGAATTTTCCAAAATGAACTGCCGAATAACTGGCACGAATAACTGACGCGATATTTCATAGCAGTTGT